>JAFTIJ010000131.1 GCA_017456965.1 Clostridia bacterium | reverse complement strand
GTGCGTTCTTTTCAAAAATAAACTTTTAAATGTTACAACGTACTACGATGGAAATTTGATTGAATCATCGGTTCCCTGAGAGGCTCCCACTTCGGGGGAGCTGTCAGCGTGAGCTGACTGAGAGGGGATACACCGGTGGGAATTCGCCCTCTCCGTCACGCTTGCGCGTGCCACCTCTCCCGGAGTGAGAGGCTTTGCAAAATGTGAATTGTTTGATAAAACATCGTAGTAGGGACCGGCGTCCCCGACGGTCCGAAAAGCGGAAACCTCCCCTGCGCTGTCATCCTCGAACGGAGCGCACGGCGGAATCGCTTCATCCCGATTGATCGGCATAACCGACGATCAGCTCTCACCGTTTTGCCGTGTTTGCGGTCTTAGCCAACGAAAAGATACTTTGCCTGCTCCTCGGTCAAGCAATCAATGGAAACGCGCATTTTTTCAAGCTTCATCGTAGCGACGCGGCGATCCGTCTCGACGGGTACAGGATACAGCCTGTGCTGAAGTCCCTCGGTCTTTACCAGATGCTCAAGGCACTTTGCCTGGAGCGCGAAGCTCATATCCATGATCTCCGCGGGGTGACCGTTGCCCGCCGCGAGGTTCACAAGACGCCCCTCGGCAAGGAGATTGAGGGTTCTGCCGTCCGCCATGACGTAGCCCTCGATGGAGGGCTTTCTTTCACCGTGAGAGACGGCGAGCGCCGAGAGCTCCGTCTCGTTGATCTCTACGTTGAAGTGACCCGAGTTGGCAAGCAGCACGCCGTCCTTCATCACCTCGAAGTGACGCTTGACGATGACGTCCTTACAGCCCGTCGCCGTGATAAAGAGGTCGCCGAGCGGTGCCGCCTCATCCATCGTCATGACCGTGAAGCCGTCCATGACCGCCTCCAGCGCCTTGACGGGATCGACCTCCGTCACGATCACGACGGCGCCCATGCCCGCGAGGCGTCTGGCAATGCCCTTGCCGCACCAGCCGTAGCCCGCGACGACCGCCTTCTTGCCCGCGATGACGAGATTCGTCGTATTCATGATCGCGTCGAGCGTGGACTGACCCGTGCCGTAGCGGTTGTCAAAGAGGTGCTTGCAGTCCGCATCGTTGATATTGATCATGGTGTAGTTGAGTCTGCCCTCCGCCTCGCGCTGCTTCAGACGGTGGATACCCGTCGTGGTCTCCTCACAGCCGCCGATCAGACGGTCGCCGAGCGGCGCGCACGCGCCGTGGAGCAGCTCGATAAAGTCGCCGCCGTCGTCGATCATGACGTCGGGGTGGCAGGAGAGGGTCTTGGTCAGATGCTCGACGTAGGTCTTTTCGTCCGCGCCGTGGATGGCGTATACGTGAACGCCGTAGTCCGTCAGCGCCGCGGCAACGTCATCCTGCGTGGAGAGCGGATTACAGCCCGTGGAGTAGACGTCAGCGCCGCCCGCCTTCAGAACGGTGGCGAGATACGCCGTTTTTGCCTCCAGATGGATCGACATGGCGATCCGCTTGCCCGCAAAGGGCTGTGTCTTGCGAAATTCCTCCTCAATGGCGTTGAGTACGGGCATATAGCTTTTTACCCAGTTGATCTTCGCGTGTCCGCTCGGCGCGAGATCGTGAGAGCGAATGATATTCATAGTGATATACTTCCTTTCTTTTTTTGATAGCGGCGCACACGGCGCCCGTTTGCCGATCGCGCCAGATTGCGATCGTGTTGCTTCAGTCGGCTTCAAGGGACGGAAACGGGATAAAGGCGGGCGGCGCATCCACGTGCTCGCCGATAAACTTCTCCATCCAGATCAGATCGTACCAGCGGCCGAATTTATAGCCGCAGGCGGTAAAGTGCGCGATCTTACGGTAGCCTGCGGCGGCGTGGAAGGCGGGGCTGGCGTGCGTGAGCGTCTCGTCCTCCTCGTCGCGCCACGCGATGCAGGCGTTGACGTTCGTGACGTTTTGCCGCCGCAGGATCTCCTCCAGACGCCGATACAGGCTCGTACCGATCCCGAGCCCGCGCGCGTCGCGCCTGACGTAGAGCACCGTCTCCGCCGCGCGGGAGAAGGCGGCGCGCTCCCCGAGAGGGTTTGCATAGCTGTAGCCGAGGAGCCCCCCCTCCCTCTCCGCAACGAGATACGGGTAGCGTCTCAGCACGCCCTCGATGCGTCTGCGGAATTCCTCCTCGGTCGGCACGTCGTACTCAAAGGTAATGCCCGTTTCGAGCACGTACGGCGCGTAAATTGCGACGAGCGCCCGCGCGTCCTCGGGCGTCGCCGTGCGTATCGTGATCTTTCCCGTCGTATCCATCAGAACGTAACCCTCCGTATGCCCGTCGCACGGCGCGTCTTGCGGTCCACCTCGACGAGGATCCCGTGCGCGGTGACCTTGTTGGACGAGGCAACGAACTTCACGGGCATATGCAGCGTCATCATATCAATGATGCACGAGGGCTCGATGCCGAGCACGCTGTCGTCGGGGCCGCACATACCGACGTCCGTGATATACGCCGTGCCGCGCGGCAGGATGCACTCGTCCGCCGTAGCAACGTGCGTATGCGTGCCGAAAAGCACGGTCACGCGTCCGTCGAGGTAATGCGCCAGCGCCAGCTTCTCCGAGGTTGCCTCCGCGTGGAAGTCGATCACGGAGATATCGTATTTTCCCTCGTACCGCTTGAGGATCTTCTCCGCGGTATAAAAGGGATTGTCAAGCGGATCCATCATCACGACGCCCATGAGATTGATGACGAGCACCGTCATACCGCACGCGTCGATGAGGACCGCGCCGTCACCCGGGACGTTGCCGGGGTAGTTTGCGGGGCGCAGGATCATCTCGTTATTCTCAAAGAGGTTCTTTGCCTCGTAGAGCTTAAAGGCGTGATTGCCCGTGGTGATCACGTCCGCACCCGCGTCAAAGAGCATCGAAGCGGAGGCGCGTCCGATGCCGTTGTGCTCCGCGCTGTTCTCGCCGTTTACGATCGTAAGATCGACGGCGTTTTCGCGGCAGAAGCGCCGCAGATTGTCTTTCAAATGCATACAGGCGGCCGTTCGGATAACGTCGCCGAGAATTAAAATTTTCATATGCCACTCTTTCGTTTCGGTTGATAGTATACTGTCATTCTAACATAATCGGGGCTTATTTTCCACTCTATTTTCGAGATTTTTGAAAAATTTGCAAGGGAGCGCGAAAACCTTAAGGAAATCGTCGGAAGAGATATTGAAAAACCCCCTCTTTTCGCTTGATTTTTTCCCCATGATATGATATAATATTTCATAATTATTATATTCCCTAAATATACATTTTCGGAGCAGACGACCGTCGCGGCGTCGGATCGCGCCGCCCTGCCCCGCCCCACGTGCTCACCCGTCCAAGCGCTGATGAATGACCGTCCCCGCCGGGGCGAGCTGCATTCGCGCCTATGACGGAAATCGGATCCAATCACGGATTCCCCGGGAGCAAGAGGGAGAGACAAAAAAAGAAAGGAAGGTTACATCATTTGAATTCCAATCAAGACATCTGGAAGATCGTTTACGATGAGATCGAGAAAACGTACCCCGCCGCCATCGTCGATATGTGGTTCAAGAATT
>JAFTIJ010000130.1 GCA_017456965.1 Clostridia bacterium | reverse complement strand
GGGAGGCTTTTTTTGCAATTTTCGTTAGTGAGACAGCCCCCTCGTTTTTTATACCATAGGAAATTGCTCAGAATGGACCTCGCCGTTTTGCCGCGCTTGGTGGCGCGGAAAGCAAAGATAGGCGAGCACAAGGAGGCGGGCACAGCCCGCAGGCGAGCACGGGGAGGCGGGCACGACCCGCTATTGGTCGCTTGTATCGTTTGCGTGGGCGGGGACGATGCGCGGCAGGTCCTCCTCATGCAGGTGATAGCTCTTTTTGGGGAGGTGCTTGGGGTGCGACGCGTGAAGCTTGGGGATGAGCCAATCCTTGTTTTTCAAGATCGAGACGTAGCCGATCACGGCGGCGATCAGCGCGCCGAGGATGTCAATGACGATATCCTCCATCGTGTCGATCAGCGCCGCGTGCCCGACGAGGACCGTGCCGTCGGGGAGTATGAACTTCTGCATATTCAGCCCCATCAGATGATCGACGAGAAACTCGTAGATCTCCCACAGGGCGCCGACGGAAACGGCAAAGCAGAAGGCAAAGAGCGCGACGAACTTCGGTGAGAGACGGAAGACCACGTGCTCGCTTCGATTCAGTATGGATATGAAAAGGAAGCCGACCAAGCCCGACGCCATACTGCTCGCGCAGTGGAGTAAGATATCCCAATACGCTACGCGATTGTAGATATCCGCAAACTCACCGAGGAAGATCGCGCAGTACAAAAAGATCAGATAAAAGACGTAGAGAAACGTAGGAACCTCAAAGCGCAGTTTGTGTGAGAGGATATCGGGGACGTGGAGCACGATGATGCCCAATACGCATTGCAGGAGCGTCAGCACCCGATCCGAATCGAATATGCCGAGACACATCTCCACGATATAGAAGACGATCGGCAAAAGAAAGCTGAAGAGGACGACCAGATACGCGATGCGCTGTTTTTTGCACCGCTTGGATATCAGTTTGTGAGTCATGGTATCACCTCTGAGATCGACGAGGAACCGCGTGGCGGTTCCTCGTGTGATTTTGTCCCAGGAAACGGCTTGGCATGATCCTCGCCGTATTGTCACGGGACGTAAAGACGTTATTACTCCGTACGCAGGGCGACGACGGGATCCTTTTTGGCCGCAAGACGGGAGGGGATCACACCTGCGATGAGCGTCAGGATGACGCTGAGCGCAACGAGGATCACGCCCGCCTTCCACGGCAGGATCGCGTTGAGGTTGGAGAGATCCGTGATCGCGTGCAGGATGGGGTTGGCGATCGCGATCGCAAGGAGCGTGAAGCCGATACCGATCGCGCCCGAGATAAATCCGACGATCACCGTCTCGGCATTGAAGACACGGGAGATATCGCGCTTGGAGGCACCGATGGCACGCAGAATGCCGATCTCCTTGGTTCTCTCCAATACGGAGATATAGGTGATGATGCCGATCATGATCGAGGAGACGACGAGCGATACGCCGACGAAGGCGATCAGGACGTAGGAGATCGCATTGATGACGATGGTGATGGAGCTCATCATCAGCGCCACAAGGTCGGTGTAGGTGATCTTGTCGTCTTCACTTGCCGCATCGTTGTACTCGGCGATGAGGCGGGAGATCTCGTCCTTATTCTCAAAGGTAGAGGCGTAGATGCTGATCGCGGCGGGGGAGTTGATATCCACGTAGCCGAGCGTTCTCAGATTTCTTTCATAGGTGGAGTCGGAGTGCGTGGCGGGCATATAGCGGTCAAAGAATGTGGCGTACTCCTCCTCGGTATAGGGGGTCATATCCATCATGCCCGCGAGCTGGTCTGCGCTCATCGCACCGAGCTTCGCGCGGATCTGCTCGGCGTACTGCGCGGCGATCATGGCGCTGACGGAGTCCTTTGCGAGTGCGTACAGCTCCTCGTCGCTCATGCCCGCGATGTACTGCTCGATCTCTGCGGTGTCGGTGATGCCCATCTGTGCGGCGTACTCGTATACGAGCTGCTCACGGAGCATTTCGGGGGTGAGGGTCGCCATGGTCTGCTCGACGCCGGCCGTGAGCATATCCTCGGGAATCACAGACATGATATCCGTATAGATCGCCGCCTTTTGAGCCGCGGTCAGGGTTGCAAAATAGCCCTTGATCTTTTCGGCCTTCTCCGCGTTTGTGAAGCCCTCGTCGTCGTCACTCTTGAAGGGAAGACCCGTCAGAATATCCACCGTGGGGTCGGCAAGCTGTGCCTTGATGATATCGCTCTCGGCGGCGCGGTTGATGGCGTACTGTGTCAGCGCGTTGGTGTAGCCGATCGCGCCCTGCATCATGGATGCGACTGCGTCGTCATTCGGACGCAGGATGCCCGAGATCTTGAGCTCGATGGTTCTCTCGGGGCTGGCGTACAGGAAGGAGAGACCTGCGTCGGTGCCGGTGATATCGGTATAGGTGCCGTCGGGGTTTTTCTGATAAAATTCCGTGGGCAGGATCATGCGGAAGGTCTTGGAGCAGATCTCCTCGTAGGAGAAGCTCTCTGCGGGCTTGCCCGCGTTCTCGCCGCGCATGGATGCCATCAGATCCTCACGCATCTCGTCCGTGCTCTTGAGACCGAGCGAGTAGAGCACGAGGTCGCTGATCTCGTTATTCTCGTCGACGATCAGCACGATCTCGTTGTATGCGGAGGGATACGAGCCGTAGATGACCTCGTACTGCTCGTCAAACAGATCGCTGACAAGCTTCCCGTCGTGACCCGGGAGCATCTCCTCCCACACGTCGTAGCTTGCGAACATTCCCATGCCCGAGGCATTCATGCCGGGCATACCCGATTGCGGCGTAGAATCGGTGCCGTCCGTGTCTCTGCGCATCAGCTCCTGCATCAGCGCGATGATATCGGTGCGCACGATCTTGCCGTCGGGGTCCTGTGTGAAGATATGGAAATCGAGGTCGTACGCGTAGCGGATCGCAGAGGCGTACTGCTTCATTTCCTCACTGTTATCCAAAAACGTCTTGAACGCCGTGAGGTTATTTTTCTGTACCTCGATATTGGACATCGAATTCAGCAGCTCATACATGACGCGGTTGGAGTAGACGGCATCCTTCTCGTGTGTGACGCCGCTCTCCTCGGTATTGGCGCTCATCATCGTGCTGATGATGCCCGACATATCCGCCGTTTCCGCCATGATCGAGATCGGGTAGCTGGAGAGGGTATCCTCCTGTACGCGGTTGATAAAGACCGTGACGCCGTTTGAGATCGCGAGGATCAGGGCGATACCGATGATACCGATCGAGCCCGCGACGCTGGTTAAGAACGTGCGCCCCT
Source organism: Clostridia bacterium (assembly GCA_017456965.1). GTDB lineage: Bacteria > Bacillota > Clostridia > Oscillospirales > CAG-272 > QALR01. Next base: position 25,422 of record JAFTIJ010000130.1, on the reverse strand, counting down.
TTTTGGTGCGCAGGTTATTCATGGAGAGGAAGAGCGCCGTGCCAAAGGACATGGAGCGGTTCTTCAGCCTCTTTTCCTTTTTCGGCTTTTCGGCAACGGGTGCCTTCTCGGGTGTCGAGACATAGGGGTCGCTGTCGCTTGTGATCTGACCGTCGAGGATGCGGATGATTCTGGTAGAGTACTGCTCCGCGAGGTCGGGGTTGTGCGTGACCATGATGACCAGACGGTCGCGTGCGACCTCCTTCAGCATCTCCATGATCTGTACGCTCGTCTCCGAGTCGAGTGCGCCCGTCGGCTCGTCGGCGAGCAGGATCTCGGGGTCATTGACCAGCGCTCGGGCAATGGCGACGCGCTGCATCTGACCGCCCGACATCTGATTGGGTCTCTTGTGGATCTCGGAGGCGAGACCGACCTTCTCCAGCGCCTCCTTTGCGCGGCGGCGTCTCTCCGCCTTGGAGATGCCGGAGATCGTCAGCGCAAGCTCCACGTTTGCAAGCACCGTCTGGTGCGGGATCAGATTGTAGCTCTGGAAGACGAAGCCGATCGAGTGATTGCGGTAGGCGTCCCAATCCGCATCCTTGAAGTGCTTTGTGGATTTGCCGCCGATCATGAGATCACCGCTCGTGTATTGATCGAGTCCGCCGATGATGTTCAAAAGCGTAGTCTTGCCGCAGCCCGAGGGGCCGAGGATCGACACGAACTCGCTCTTGCGGAACTCGACGGAAACACCGCGCAGTGCGGACACCTTACTGTCGCCTGCGGGATAATCCTTGTGAATATCCTTGAGTATAAGCATAGTTATCGCCCTTTCTCTATCTTGTTGTTCATTTTCAAGTATAATGGATACTTGTGAACGCAGTGTGAACAAAATGTAATTTTTAGTAATAATTTGTGTACAAAACGGGTCATCCCATCGAGATGGGATGACCCGTTTTCAACGTCGTGTAATGGAGGGGGATCAGTACGGGCGGAAGGGATTGCCTCCGTCGGGACCACCGTCGGATTCGGCCTTCTTACGTGCCTCCTCAGCGCGGCGGCGTGCCTCCTCCTCGTCGCGTCTGCGCGCCTCAGCCTCGGCATCCTCGCGCTTTTTGTTTTCCTCTGCGGATCGGCGGCGCTTGGCCTCGCCGATCTGCTCGATCTCCTCCTGTGTGGGGGCATCCGCCTCCATGGTGGATTTGAACTGCTCATCGTCCATGATCTCGTTTTTAACGAGGAACTCGGCGATGAAGTCGAGCTTTGCTCTCTGCTCGGTCAGGATCACCTTGGCGCGTGCGTACGCCTCATCAATGATCTTCTTGATCTCGTCGTCGATCAGAGCCGCCGTGCGCTCGGAGACGCCGTGAGAGGTATTGAAGTCTCTGCCGAGGAAGACCTCGTCGTCGCCGTGATCGCCCGCGAAGCGGATCGTGCCGAGGACCTCGCTCATACCGTAGATCGTCACCATATCGCGTGCGATCTTGGTTGCGCGCTGGATATCGTTGGATGCGCCGCCCGAGACGTCGCCAAAGACGATCTCCTCTGCGGCGCGACCGCCGAGGAGCATGGAGATATTCTCCTTGAGCTCGTTCTTGTATACGCTGTATTTATCCTCCACGGGAGGGTTGAGCGTGTAGCCGAGGGCTCTGCCGCTGGGAATGATGGAGATCTGACGAACGGGGTCCTGCGTGGGCAGACAGTAGGCGAGGATCGCGTGACCTGCCTCGTGGTAAGCGGTCTTGAGCTTCTCCGCGGGCTTGATCTTGTGATTGCGCTTCTGCTTGCCGACGGCGATCTTGATGAGAGACTCCTCGATGTCAATCATGCCGATCAGGGATTTATTCTTTCTTGCCGCGAGCAGGGCGGCTTCGTTTAGCAGGTTGGCAAGATCCGCGCCCGCAAAGCCGACGGTGGTCTGCGCGATCTTGGCAAGGTCGACGTCACTCTCAAAGGGCTTGCCTCTGGCGTGAACCTTCAGGATCTCCTCTCTGCCCTTGATGTCGGGGTAGCCGACCGTGACCTGTCTGTCAAAACGGCCGGGGCGGAGAAGCGCGGGGTCGAGAATGTCGGGGCGGTTGGTCGCCGCGATGACGATGACACCGTCGTGACCGCCGAAGCCGTCCATCTCGACGAGGAGCTGGTTGAGCGTCTGCTCCTTTTCGTCGTGACCGCCGCCGAGGCCGGTGCCGCGGCGTCTGCCCACGGCGTCGATCTCGTCGATGAAGATGATGCTGGCGGGAGCCTTCTTTGCCGTCTCAAACAGGTCGCGGACACGGGACGCGCCGACACCGACGTACATCTCTACGAAGTCCGAGCCCGAGATGGAGAGGAAGGGAACGTCTGCCTCGCCCGCGACTGCCTTGGCAAGCAGGGTCTTACCCGTTCCGGGAGGGCCCATAAGCAGGACACCGCGCGGGATCTTGGCACCGAGTCTGCGGAACTTGGAGGGATCCTTGAGGTACTCGACGACCTCACGCAGCTCCTCCTTCTCCTCGTCCGCACCCGCAACGTCCGCGAACAGGACGCGCTCCTTATCCTTGGCGGGCATCTTGACGCGCGCCTTGCTGAAGGTGCTCATTCTGCCCTCGCCGCCGTTCATGCGGTTCATGATGAAGAACCAGAGCAGGATCATTACGGCAAACATTACGAGATACGGGATGAAGGAAACGTACCACGGTGTCGTTTTCAGCGCCTCCAGGTCGCAGTTCTCGATCTTCAGCGTGCGCTCACCCTCGGGGAGCGACATCTGCTCCAGCACATAGGGCTCAATGATGTGATAGAAGAGAGAGACGTCGCGCAGCTTGATCTCATAGGTCTGCTGCTTACCCGTCTCGGAAAGATCCGTGGTCTTGACTGTCAGCATATTGACGGAGTCAACGGTGAATTCCGTCACCTTGTTTTCGTCAAAAAGTGCGATCACTTCGCCGAGTCGCACCTTCTCCGCCGCGTTCTTGCCAGAGAAAATGGCACTGCAGATCGCGAAGAGCACGAGGGTGAGAACGGCATACAAAAGGATCGTCTTTGTATTTCGTTTCATGTCTTACATATCCTCCGAAGATTCGTTTATCATTGTTCAAATGATATTTTATATACAGTATAACTGATTTTCATGTCATGAATGTTGAAAAAATGTGAACATTCTTTATATTTTTTTCCCGAAAAGGAAAACTTATACTTTCTTTTGTAAAAGCGGACGGAGATATTCGCCCGTATACGAGCGCTCGCAGAGCGCGACCTCCTCGGGTGTACCCGATACGACCAGTGTGCCGCCGCCGTCACCGCCCTCGGGACCGAGGTCGATGATGTGGTCCGCCGTCTTGATGACGTCGAGATTATGCTCGATGACAAGGACGGTGTTGCCGTTTTCGCAAAGACGGTTCAGTACCTGCAGGAGCTTCGCCACGTCGTCGGAGTGCAGACCCGTCGTCGGCTCGTCGAGAATATAGATCGTCTTGCCCGTGCCGCGCTTGGAGAGCTCGGTTGCGAGCTTGACGCGTTGTGCCTCACCGCCCGAGAGGGTCGTCGAGGACTGACCGATCTTGACGTAGCCGAGACCGACGTCGTAGAGCGTTTGGAGCTTGCGTGCAAGCTTCGGCATATTGGAGAAGAAGGCAAGCCCCTCCTCTACGGTCATATCCAGAACGTCAAAGATGCTCTTGCCCTTGTACTTGACCTCCAGCGTATCCTGATTGTAGCGCTTGCCGTGGCAGGTGTCGCAGGTTACGTACACGTCGGGGAGAAAGTGCATCTCGATGCAACGGACACCGTCACCCTCGCACATCTCACAGCGACCGCCCTTGACGTTGAAGGAGAAGCGTCCCGCCGTATACCCGCGCGCCGTGGCGTCGGGGGTCATGGCGAAGAGCTCGCGGATGTCGGTGAACAGCCCCGTATAGGTTGCGGGATTGGAGCGCGGCGTGCGTCCGATGGGGCTCTGGTCGATGGAGACGACCTTGTCGAGGTGCTCGATGCCCTCAATGCGGTCAAAGTCGCCGGGGAAGGTATGCGCGCGGTTGAGCTTGCGGGAGAGCTCGTTTAGCAGGATGGCGTTTACGAGTGACGATTTACCCGAGCCCGATACGCCCGTGACGCAGACGAATTTGCCGAGGGGGATATCGACGGTCAGATTCTTGAGGTTATTTTCTCTTGCACCGACGATGCGCAGGATATGACCGTTGCCCTCTCTGCGTGTCTTGGGAACGGGAATGGAGAGTCTGCCCGAGAGGTACGCGCCCGTCAGGGAGCGCTCGTTTTGCATGATCTCGTCGGGGGTGCCCGCGGCGATGATCTCGCCGCCGTGGATGCCCGCGCCGGGACCGATATCGACGATATAGTCCGACGCCATCATCGTCTCCTCGTCGTGCTCGACCACGATCACGGTATTGCCCGTGTCGCGCAGACGGCAGAGTGTGCCGATGAGCTTGCTGTTATCTCTCTGATGCAAGCCGATGCTCGGCTCATCGAGGATATACATGACGCCGACCAGCGAGGAGCCGATCTGGGTCGCCAGACGGATGCGCTGTGCCTCGCCGCCCGAGAGCGAGCCCGATTTACGCCAGAGTGTGAGGTAATCCAGACCCACGCTCTGCAAAAAGCCGAGGCGGGAGCGGATCTCCTTGAGGATCTCCCGCGCGATCTGCTCCTCGGTTGCGGTGAGCCTCAGCTCCTCGAAGAAGCGGAGCGCCGCCGTGACGTTTAAGGAGCAGAGCTCGTAGATATTGAGCCCGCCGACCGTGACGGAGAGGATCTCGGGGGAGAGACGCTTGCCGCCGCACGCGGGGCAGGGCGTGAAATCCATAAAGTCGTTGTAATATTCGCCGCCTGCCTGAGTCATACGGGTCTCAATGATATTGAGGATGCCGTTCCACGGGGCGAGGCTCTCGCGTCCCGCGCCTCCAAAGTAGCGTGTGACGTGATATTTTTTCGTTCCCGTACCGTACAGGAGCGCTTGCAGTCCCTCTTTGGTATACTGCTCGATGGGGGTATCCAGCGTGAAGCCGTAGTCGCGTCCGACCGCCTCGATGAGAGGACCGTTCCAGCTCTCCTGCTCCACGGTCTTGAAGCCGTTGACCGCGATCGCGCCGTCCCGTAGGGAGAGCGACTCGTCGGGTATTACCTTGCGCTTGGATACGACCTGCATCTCGCCCATGCCCGCGCACTTGGGGCAGGCACCGAAGGGACTGTTGAAGGAGAACATTCTCGGAGAGAGCTCGGTCATCGAGATGCCGTGCTCCTCACAGGCATAATTCTGTGAGAAGCGGAGCTCCTTGCCGTCGGTCGTCTCCAGAACGGCGATGCCGCCGCCGAGGGCGAGCGTGGTCTCCAGCGAGTCGGAGAGTCTGCGCCGCATCTCCGCCTTGATGACGAGACGGTCCACCACGACGTCAACGTCGTGCTTTTTTGCCTTGTCGAGCGCGGGAACCTCGTCCAGCGGGTAGAGATAGCCGTCCACGCGGACGCGGGCATAGCCCGATTTCCTTGCGTCGTCAAATATCTTTTCGTGCATACCCTTTTTGCCGCGGACGACGGGGGCCATCAGAGTGAATTTCGTTCCGAGCGGGAGCTCCATGATTCGCTCGATCATGATATCCGTGGACATCTTGCGGATCTCCTTGCCGCAGACAGGGCAGTGCGGTACGCCGATGCGGGCATAGAGCAGACGGAGATAGTCGTAGATCTCCGTGACCGTGCCGACGGTGGAGCGGGGATTTTTGGAGGTCGTTTTCTGGTCGATGGAGATCGCGGGGGGGAGACCGTCGATAAAATCGAGGTCGGGCTTATCCATCTGCCCCAAAAACTGTCTTGCGTAGGAGGAGAGCGATTCCACGAAGCGGCGGTGTCCCTCGGCATAGAGCGTGTCAAACGCCAGAGACGATTTTCCCGAGCCCGAGAGACCCGTGAAGACGACCAGCTTGTCGCGCGGGATCTCGACGTCTACGTTTTTCAGATTGTGGACGCGCGCCCCCTTGATGCGTATATATTTTGCAGGCATGGTATTCCTTTCTTTTTTTACTATAGGAAATTGTGCATGGGAAATTGTGCGAAATGGACCTCGCCGTTAAGCCGCGCTTGGAAAAACGATGATTCAATCCAAATTCCATCATAGGGCGACACACAGTTCGCCCGAAACGCTTGAATGCACGCGGTTTTTTGGCGGGCGAACACAGTTCGCCCCTACTACGATGTTTTGTCTGAAAATTGACATTCTGAAAAGCCTCTCACTCCGGGAGAGGTGGCACGCGTAAGCGTGACGGAGAGGGCAGATGTGCTCGGCGGATACCCTCTCAGTCAGCTCACGCTGACAGCTCCCCCAAAGGGGGAGCCTCCTGAAGCGTCAACCTTTTGTCAAGACAAGATACTATGGTAATGAATCAGCGTTTCCACGGGTGGCACGGTGCGCTATTTTTTGCGGGCGTTGCCCGACACGGGTGCCTTCATTTTGGCGATGGCGTCGCGCAGGGCGGCGGCACGCTCGAAGTCGAGGGCGGCGGCCGCCTTCTTCATTTCGTCCGTCAGGCGGGCGATCTCGCGCTCGCGCTCGGCGGGCGTCATCTTCTTAGGCTTCTTTGCCGATTTTGCGCCGTCCTCCTTGGATGTCATGTTGATGACGTCGCGGACGTCCTTGCGGACGGTCTTGGGGATGATGCCGTGTGCTAAGTTGTATTCCGTCTGGATCTTGCGGCGGCGCTCCGTCTCGGCGATCGCGCGGCTCATGGACTTTGTGACCGTGTCAGCGTACATGATGACCGTGCCCTCTGCGTTTCTTGCGGCGCGTCCGATGGTCTGGACGAGTGAGGTCTCGGAGCGCAAGAAGCCCTCCTTATCCGCGTCGAGGATCGCAACGAGCGAGACCTCGGGGATATCCAAGCCCTCCCGTAGGAGATTGATGCCGACCAATACGTCAAAGATGCCGAGTCGCAGGTCGCGGATCAGCTCCTGACGCTCCATGGTCTCTACGTTGTGGTGAATGTAGCGCACGCGGATGAGATTCATCTCCAGATACTCGCAGATATCCTCTGCCATGGCGGTGGTCAGTGTCGTGACGAGCACGCGCTCGTCTCTGGCGGCCCTCGCACGGATCTCACCCATCAGATCGTCGATCTGCCCCTGTACGGGGCGGATCTCCACCTTGGGATCGACGAGCCCCGTCGGGCGGATGATCTGCTCTACCAATCGTACCGCGTGCTCGCGCTCATATTTTGCGGGGGTGGCGCTGACGAAAATGACTTGGTTCAGCTTTTCCTCAAACTCGTGGAAGAAAAGCGGTCTGTTATCAAAGGCGGACGGCAAACGGAAGCCGAAATCCACCAGATTTTTCTTTCTTGCGCGGTCGCCGCCGCTCATACCGTCCACCTGTGGGAGCGTCACGTGAGACTCGTCCACGAAGAGGAGAAAATCCTTTGGAAAATAGTCGAGCAGGGTATAGGGCGTCGAGCCTGCGGGTCTGCCCGAGAGCACGCGGGAGTAGTTCTCTACGCCCGAGCAGAAGCCGACCTCGCGGAGCATCTCCATGTCGTAATTGGTGCGCTCGGTGATGCGCTGTGCCTCGATCAGCTTGCCCTCGCGGCGAAACTCCTCGGCGCGGTCGAGCATCTCGCGCTCGATCTCACGGATCGCCGCCGCCTTTTTCTCGTCGGAGGTTGCATAGTGGGAGGCGGGATAGATCGCCGCGTAGCTCAGCGCGCGTATGATCTCGCCCGTTACGGTATTGATCTCGCACAAGCGGTCGATCTCGTCACCGAAAAACTCGACGCGGATCGCGGTCTTGCCCGAGGCGGGGATGATATCCATGATATCGCCGCGCACGCGGAAGTTGTCGCGCTCGGGCGCGATGTCGTTTCTCGCGTATTGGATGGCGATCAGACGGGCGGCGAGCTCCTCGGGGGAGATCTCCATGCCCGGTCGCAGTGCAAGCACGAGCTTGCGGTACTCGGCGGGGTCGCCGAGGGAATAGATGCAGGAGACGCTGGAGACGATAATGACGTCGCGGCGCTCAAAGAGCGCGGAGGTCGCGCTGTGACGCAGACGGTCGATCTCGTCGTTTACGGCAGAGTCCTTTTCAATATAAAGATCCTTGCCCGGGATATAAGCCTCGGGCTGATAGTAATCATAGTAGGAAACGAAGTATTCCACGGCATTCTCGGGGAAGAACTCGCGGAATTCGGTGCAAAGCTGTGCCGCCAGGGTCTTGTTGTGCGCGAGCACAAGGGTCGGACGGTTGCAGGCGGCGATGATATTCGCCATGGTGAAGGTCTTGCCCGAGCCCGTTACGCCGACGAGCGCCTGTGCGCGGTCACCGTTTTTCACGCCCCTGACGAGGGTGTCGATCGCCTCGGGCTGATCGCCCGTAGGGCGGTAGGAGGACACCAGCTTGAATTTATCAGCCATAGCAAACTCCTTTCCGTGTGTGTTTTGCATTTTTTGCGGATGCTCATAATATTGTAACACAATCGGTTTCCTTTTTCAATAGTCTCAGGCGGAAAGTGCCGATTTTTTCATGCTTTTTCCATCGTTGGATGCGCAAAGAAAAGCAACCGCAGACTCAGTTTGCGGTTGCTTGCGAAAATTTATTCGTCGTCGTCGTATTTGGGCTTGATCTCGTAAAAGTCGAGGATCGGCAGGATCACGAGCGCGGTCAGACCCGCGTTGAAGCCGCCGTTGTAGAGGACGAAGCCGCCGTGCATGGCAGAGGTCGAGGTGCAGATGATGGCGCTGACGAAGCCGACGAGCACGCCGATCTTCGCGCCGTATTTGCCCGAGAAGGCGCAAAGCCCTGTGGCAAAGGCAAGACCGTTGATATAACCCTGCGTGGAGAGCGTCCACGGGATCGGGAGCTCAAAGATGCCGCAAAGGATGCAGACCAGCATCAAAAGCAGAGCATAGCCGAGCGCGATGGGCCATACGGTGCGCGGGTGCTGACCGTCCGCCGAGAAGGTGAGCGCGGCGAAGGTCACGCCGACCGTGGGACCTGTGAAGCCGACACCCTCGGGCAGAAACGGAATGAACTCGGGCAGGACGAAGATCAGATTCAGATACGCGAGGATGCAGAAGCCGTAGATGCCGACATTGATCAGGCACACGGGCGTGCCGAATTTATCCAGGAAATCCACGCCGTAGCCCGTACTGCGCACGAGCTGCCGATAGCCGTTGAAGCTCCAGTTGTTGAGCGCGAAGCCCATAAAGAGCGTCAGCGCAAAGAGGATCAGAAAGAAGATATTCATAAAGCCGCGATAGGCGTACGGGAGCGCCTCGTACGCGGGATTGTCGATCACGAGGGTGTCGGGCGCCTGAATGCCGAGGCTCTTATACAAAAAGGAGTAGATAAAGATACCGAGGATGCCGAGGGCAAGCCCCGCCTTATACATATTGAAGCCACGGTGCATCTTTGTCGTGCCGGGCAAAAGCGCGGGTACGACGAAGCCTGCGGCGAGCCCGAAGAAGATGGCGAAGATCACGCCCGTCGCCGTGATGTTGAATTCACCGAAGGCAAACTCGTTGCCGAGCATATAGCGGAAAAGAAAGTCGCTGACAAAGGGAGCGAGCGCCGTGGAGAAAAGCGAAACGTGGACGTTCTCGCGGAAGCGCTTTTTCATTACCTTACAGTATATGAGCACGCCGAAGAAGGGCGGCCACATATTGATGAAGTTCAGACCGTAGAAGCAATGCGCCACGACGAGCATATAGCCCGCAAAGGTCGTCGCGTTGGCGCGGGTACGGCTGAGCAGTATGATCGCATTGCAGGCGAGACCGCAGATCGCGGCGTTGAAAAAGGTAGCACCGAGACCGCCGAGCTTGAAGTAGTCGGTCACGAGCTTGGAGGGGGAGGTGAAGATGCGGAAGAGGTCCTCAAGGAAGGTCTCCTTGCCACCCGTGACGTCAAGCGCAATGGGCGTGGCAATCAGGAAGGCGACGCTTAAAAACAGCGCGTACAGCGCGATGATCCTTCCCGCGTACCGTCCGTGATGCACCTCGGCATCGTAGGCAGAAATATGAGGCTTGTGTTCTTGTTTCATCATCCTGTCCTTTCCTTGGTTGTTTTCATGTTATTATATCCATTGTATCATATTTTTTGCATGAGGTCAAGGGTACGCACCAAATCGGGTGCGTTGCCTCCCCCCATTTGCGGATCGTTCGAGTACGCCGATCATATCGGGATTTTTGGACGGATCGGGTGAGCGGAAACGATGATTCATTGCTTTACCCGTAGGGACGAACTGAAAAATCGCAAGACCACTCGGTTGAAAGGTGCGGATTATAATCGAAATCAAGCCGTGTTTCTCACGATATGCACGAAAGAAAGACGCTGTATTCTTTCTCGTATTGTAGGGACCGGCGTCCTCGACGGTCCGCAAATCGAATTGACAAAACACGGACAAATCGCTGATAAATACATTAATCAATTGAACGACTTTTAGATGACCTATCTGTCGAGAGTTACGTAATAATGCCAAACCATATTCATATTATGCTTTGGGTAAAAGGTGCGGAAACCGGACCGTCGAGGACGCCGGTCCCTACAGTGCAGAACTCCGTTCCGTCGTGGTTCGTATCTACGTTCAAACGATTTTGTAACAAGGAATACGGCGTGAATATTTGGCAATATCGCTCCAATGATCACATCATTCGCAACCGTCAGGACTATGATGAGCATTTGCGATATATTTATGAAAACTCCACACGGTGGCTTAGGGACCCCGTGCTGTCACCGAAGGTGACTGAGGGAGAGAACGACAAAAGCTTAACGAAATGATATTGGTACACGGGTAAGGTCTCGGACGTGCATTACTTATGGGAAAATAATAAAAACGCGCGGCATCTTGTGAGTAAGATGCCGCGCGTTTTTATCATAGGGAAATTCGTAACATCGACCTTACCGTTTCGCCGCGCACGGTGGCATAGAAGCTACGGTAGACGAGCACGTTTAGTGGAACTGGGAGTTGTAAAGGGTGCTGTAGAAGCCGCCCTTGGCGATCAGCTCGTCGTGGCTGCCCGACTCGGTGATCTTACCGTTTTGCAGGACGAGGATCGTGTCTGCGTCACGGATGGTGGAGAGACGGTGGGCGATAACGAAGCACGTTCTGCCCTCCATCAGCTCGTTCATTGCCTCCTGAATCTTGATCTCGGTGCGGGAGTCGACGTTGGAGGTCGCCTCGTCGAGGATCAGCATGGAGGCATCCGCCAGCATGGCGCGGGCGATGGTGATGAGCTGCTTCTGTCCCTTGGAGATATTGATGCCGTCGTCGGTCAGGACGGTGTCGTAGCCGTCGGGGAGCTGCTCGATATAGGAGTCGATGCGCGCCGCTTTTGCCGCCGCCTTGACCTCCTCAAGCGTTGCGTTCTCCTTGCCGTAGCGGATATTGTCGAGGATCGTGCCGTTGAAGAGCCACGTGTCCTGCAATACCATCGTATAGGCGCTGCGCAGGGAGTCGCGCTTGAGCTCGCGGATCTCCGTGCCGTCAACGAGGATGTTGCCGCCGTTTACGTCGTAGAAGCGCATGAGCAGATTGATGATGGTGGTCTTGCCCGCGCCCGTCGGTCCGACGATGGCGATGGTCTTGCCGGGCTTGGCGAGGACGGAGACGTGGTCGAGGATCTGCTTCTCGGGCGTGTAGCCGAAGGAGACGTCGCGCAGCTCGACCTCGCCGCGACATTTGACGAGTGCTGCGGCGTTCGGTGCGTCGGCCTGCTCGGGCTCCTCGTCGAGGATGCGGAAGACACGCTCCGCGGCGGAGAATGCGGACTGGAATTCGCTTAAAATGTTGGCAAACTCATTGATCGGTCCCGCAAACTTACGGGAGTACTGTACGAATTTCGCCACGCCGCCGAGGGTGATGAAGAAGAGTGCGCCCTCCTTCACGGCACCGCTCTCGGAGAACATATAGAGCACGCCGCCGAAGATCATAATGAGCGACATGGAGAGATTATTGATGAAGTTGACGGTCGGGCCGAGGGTCGCGCCGTAGTACTCGGCGTTATAGTAGGCGTCCATGGCCTCGGTGTTGCGGCTGTCAAAGCGGCCGCCGATCTCGTCCTCTCTGTGGTAGGCGCGGATCGTGCGACAGCCGGAGAGCATCTCCTCCGCGTAGCCGTTGAGCTCGCCGAGCTTATGAGAGCGCTTGGAGAAGAGCGGCTTGATCTTTTTGGAGCGGAAGCGCGTGAAGAGAATGGAGACGGGAACGGTCACGACGAAAACGAGGATCAGGGGCTTTGAGATATTCCACATGAAGATCAGAGAGCCGAGGACCGTGTAGATACTCGTCATGACCTGTACGAGGTCGTGCGAGAGCGTGGCGTTTACCGTGTCGATATCGTAGGAGATACGGCTGATGATGTCGCCCGTGGCGTGGGTATCGAAATAATTGACGGGCAGGGAGGTCAGCTTCTCAAAGAGCTGACGGCGCATGGTGCAGACGATCTTCTGGCTCAGATGGATCATCGTGAAGGAGAGCGTGTAGGAGAGAAGCGCGGAGGCGGCGTAGCAAAGGAGCATCTTGCCTACGTTCTCCCAGACCGCGTCAAACTGCACGCCGTCCTCGGAGGCGATCGCGTCGATCGCTCTGCCCGAGAACTCGGGGCCGAGCAGGGAGAGCTGGTTTGCCAGCAGGGTAAAGACGATGGCGGGGATAAAGAGCCACCAGTATTTCATGACGTATTTGCCGAGTCGCAGGAGAATGCTCCTCGTGGTTTTTGCGTCCATCTTTTTGACGGGGCCGTGTCGGTTGGGATTGTTTTCCGCACGGGGATTTCCAAAGCCTCTATTCAACGAATGCACCTCCCATCTGAGAATCGCTGATTTCTTTGTATTCGGGGCAGCTTGCCATCAGCATATCGTGTGTGCCGTGGCCGATGATGCGACCCTCGTCGAGCACGATGATGACGTCGCAGTCCTTGATCGAGCTGACGCGCTGGGCGACGGTGACGACGGTCGTATCTCTCATGCTCTCAGCAAGCGCGATGCGGAGATTGGCGTCGGTCTTGTAGTCAAGCGCGGAGGAGCTGTCGTCGAGGATGAGGATCTCGGGCTTTGCGGCGACGGCGCGCGCGATCAGGATCCTCTGCTTCTGACCGCCCGAGACGTTGGTGCCCTTCTGCGAGAGCATATGGGCGTAGCCGTCGGGGAATGCGGTGATAAAATCGTCTGCCTGTGCGATCTTCGCGGCAGTCACGATCTCCTCGTGCGTGAGATCTCTGCCGAAGCGGATATTCTCCTCCACGGTATCGGCGTAGAGAAAGTCGTTTTGCATGGAAATACCGAATTTCTTGTAGAAGGCGTCCTGCGGGATGGTGCGGATATCGCGGCCGTCCACGTAGATGGCGCCGCCCGATACGTCGTAGAAGCGCATCAGGAGCTTGACAAGTGTCGATTTGCCGCTACCTGTCGCGCCGATGATGCCGAGAGAGCCGCCTCTCGGGACGCTGACGTTGATATCCGAGAGATTATCGCGTCTGCCCTTGTAGGAGAAGCGTACGTTCTTGAAGAGCACGTGTGCGTCGGTCTCGATGCCGGGGTACTGGTTCTCACTCTTGACGGTGAGATCCTCCTCGGTCGTCAGCACCTCCTCGATACGGTGCGCGGAGGCGGAGCTCTTACTGAACATAACGAAGATTCTGGTGACGGACATCATCGCCATGGAGATCAGGGTAAAGTACTGCATGAAGGCGATGACGGTTTCGGGGGTGGACTGGTGGTTTGCCACGCGACCTGCGGCGAGGGCAACGACGGCGACGATACCGCTGTTCATCAAGAGCGTCATGATGGGGTTGACCATACCCATCGTGATGCCTGCGGTCTTCTCGTCGTGCGCGAGCTTGCGGTTGACGCGGTCGTAGCGGCGATGCTCGTACTCGGTCTTGGAGAGCGCCTTGATCACGCGGATGCCCTGCGTATCCTCGCGGACGACGCGGATCATATTATCGACGGCGTCCTGTACCTTACGGTAGAGCGGTACGCCCTTTTTGGAGATAAAATATACGGTAATGAAGATAAAGGGGAGCACGGCAAGCATGGCAAGAGCGAGGAAGCTGTCCATGATCAGCGTGATCGTGATGCCGCCGACGAGCAGGATCGGTGCGCGTACGCCCATGCGCTGCATCATGCCGACGAAGTTGTGCAGATTATAGGTGTCGGTGGTGATGCGCGACTCCAACGACGGGATGGTAAAGGCGTCCGTCTGCGCGGGGGAGAGACGCATGGTCTTGTCAAACAGGTCGTGTCGGACGTGCTCGGAGAAGTTGCGCGATACTCTTGCCGCCATACGGTTGGCGACGATGTTGAAAAGGCAGGCGAGCCCCGCGCAAAGGATCATGGCACCGCCCCAGAAGACGATCTGTCGGATATCCTGCGTGACGACCACGTTCTCAAGAATGTGGCTCAAGATATACGGCAGCGCAAGCTCTACGAGCGTGCCGAGGATCTTGATGAAAAGACCGAGTGACATCCGCTTGTAGAAGGGTCTCAGATAGAGTAAGACTGTTTTCATTGATGTTGCCTTTCCGAAAACGATTCGTTTTCAAATTTTTTCTTTGCCGTCGACGTATTCTGCGGCACGTTGGGTGATCTTGCGCAGGGTGCGCTTGAAGAGGATCTTCTCCTCCTCGGACAGGTCTTTAACGAGGTACTCGTTCCAATCGTCGGCGATGGCCTTGACCGTCGGGTAGACGTCCAGCATCTTTTGCGTCGGGTAAACGAGGATCATCCTCTTGTCCGTCTCGCTTTGGCGGCGCTCCACGTAGCCGCGCGCCTCCAGAACGGCAAGCGTGCGTGTGACGTTGCTCTTATTCAGCGGGATGTGTCGGGCAAGCTGCTCCTGAGAGATGCCGGGGCGATTACAGATGGTCAGGATATAGGTGTGCTGACAGGCGCTGAAATCGGATGACTGCATCTTTTCCGCGCGGTACATCGAGGCGCATCGGCTGATAACGTTGATGCATCGCATGATGGATGGCATGGGGTAACTCCTCCTTACGTATTTTGTCGGTGGTCGCAATTGGTTGCGAACGCAACTTCATTTACCTATCAGTATAGCTCTTTTTTTCTCTTTTGTCAAGAAAAGGGCTTGAAAAAAAGGGGGGTTTATGATATGATGCTCTTGAATTGATACGAGACAGGAAAAGAAAGAGAAAAAATTATCTATACCGATACGGAGGAATAATACCATGTTGGATGCTCATTTGATAGCAAAAACAAGACCCCAGGCAGACCCCGCGAATATCGTGCTGTGGGGCGATATGCGTGTGACGGTCCTTACGGATCGCCTGTTTCGTCTGGAGCGGGATGAGGGTCGCATCTTTTGCGACGAGGCAACGGAGGCGGTCTGGTTCCGCGATATGCCGCCCGTCCCGTTTACGAGGGAAGAGCGCGACGGCAAGCTTGTGATCTCGACGGCACGCGCGACGCTCGTGGTCGGCACGTCGAGAGAGGAGAGCTGCGTGATCCTTGACGGTCGCGAGATCCCGCTTGACAACGGCGGCAATCTCGGCGGCACCTACTCCACGCTCGACCGCTGTGACGGCGGGGACTGGATCGGCGATAACGAGACGCACCCGATCGCGCTTGACCTCGGCGTCGTCTCGACAAGCGGCGTTGCCGTGCTCGACTATACGCGCTCGTCCGTGCTGACGGCGGAGGGTATGATCCGCAAGATGCGCAGAGACGATCTTGACCTGTATATTTTCGCCTACGGTCACGATTACCGTGAGGCGGTCCGCGCCTTCTATATGATCTGCGGCGATACGCCGAGGATCCCCCGCTTTGCGCTCGGCAACTGGTGGAGCCGCTACTACGCTTACACCGAGCGAGAGTATCTCGCTCTGCTTGACCGCATGGAGCAGAGAGAGATCCCCATCACGGTCGCGACGGTGGATATGGACTGGCATTGGAATACGGAGAATCTCGACCGCGCCAAGGGCATTACCGCCTCGGGGCGTGCCGACGCCTATCACGGCGGTACCTCGGGCTGGACGGGCTATAGCTGGAATACCGAGCTCTTTCCCGATTACCGCGCCTTTTTGAAAAAGGTCAAGGAGCGCGGCTACGCCGTGACGCTCAATCTCCACCCCGCAACGGGCGTGCGTTGGTTTGAGGATATGTATGAGGAGATGGCGACGGCGATGGGCATCGACCCGAAGAGTGAGGCGACGGTCAAGCTCGATTTCAGTGACCCTCGCTTTATCAACGCCTACTTCAAGATCCTGCACAAGCCCTACGAGCACGACGGTGTCGATTTCTGGTGGATCGACTGGCAGCAGGGCCCGCGTGCCAAGGCGGCGGGCATCGACATCATGTGGGTGCTCAATCATTACCATACCATGGATAACGGCAAGGAGCATATGCCCCTGATCCTCTCCCGCTACTCGGGACTCGGTGCGCACCGCTACCCGCTCGGCTTCTCGGGAGATACCCATACCACGTGGAAGACGCTGGATTACCTCCCCTATTTTACCGCAAACGCAAGCAATATCGGCTTTACGTGGTGGAGCCACGACATCGGCGGTCATATGGGCGGTGCCAAGGATGACGAGCTGTACGTGCGCTTCGTGCAGTTTGGCGTCTTCAGCCCGATCAACCGCCTGCATTGCACCGTGCACGACTTCTGTACGAAGGAGCCGCGCGTATATGGCAACGGCACGGGATTGATCGCAGAGGAGTTTCTCCGTCTGCGCCATCGCATGATCCCGTACCTCTACTCCGCCATGCTTGACACAAACGAGCACGGCAGGGCACTGATCGAGCCGATGTATTATGAGTACCCCGAGGAAGAGAATGCGTACCGCTATCGCAATCAGTATCTCTTCGGCGGTCAGCTCCTCGTCCGTCCCGTAACGGTGCAGGGCGATGAAAAGAAGCTGGCGAGAACCGACGTCTGGCTCCCCAAGGGTCGCTGGACGGATATCTTTACGGGTGACGTCTACGAGGGCGGCCGCGTGGTTTCCATGGTGCGCTCGATGGAGAGCCTGCCTGTGCTGGCAAGAGAGGGTGGCTTCTTCGTTCTGGACGACAGACGCCATACGAACGATATCTCCTTGCCCGACCGTCTTACGGTGATGTCCTTCCGCGGTGACGGCGAATACACCCTGCGCGAGGACGGTGCCGAGACGCGCTTCGTTTCCCGCGTGGCCGACGGTGTGCAAACGGTCACCGTTTGCCCCTCTGAGGGTGCCGTCACCCGCAAGCTCCGTCTGGAGCTCCGCAATATCGCAAGGGGCGAGGTCCGCGTATACGCCGACGGCAAAGAGATCGACGCCGAGGTGTATGAGGACGGCTATCTGACGGTCGTTCTGGACGAGGTCAAGGGCGGCGCGTGCTACACGGTTGAGACGGCGTTTACCGCCTCGGCACGGGAATACCGCGACGCAAGATATCTCTACGCGCTGACGCGTATGGAGCTCTCCGTTTCGTGCAAGACCGTGCTCTGGAGTGCTCGCGAGCTCTCCGACCGTGAGCTTTACGAGACGATCATGGCGCGCACGGACGTGACGGAGAATGAGAAGCTCCGTCTGACGGAGGCGTGGTACACGGGCTGATATGACGATCTCGGATATCATCTATCAGCTTCGCGTCGGTGCGGATCTCTCGCAGGAGAAATTCGCGTCGATGCTGAACGTATCCCGTCAGGCCGTGCAGAAATGGGAGACGGGAACGGCAAAGCCCGACCTTGACAAGCTGATCGCGATCTCAAAGTTTTTCAATATTTCTCTGGATGCGCTGGTGTTCGGCGATGACGCGCGCGTGACCGAGGAGATGACCTACGACAAGACGGTGAAGCCGAACAGCGCGCGGGTCTACTCATGGGAAAATTACGCCCAGCAGCTGCCGAACGAGTACCGACAGTCGTGGGACGAGGGGCTGGACGTCGAGACGTACAAGGGCGTTTTCTCCGAGGTTGCAAGGCTCTCGCCCGGCGCGGAGAAGGATCTTCTGGCAGACGCGCTCTATCAGATCGTGGCGTGTGCCGACGTCAGAAAGGGCTACCCCTATCACGAGCCCTCGGCGCTCGACGGTATCCGCTTTTTGCGTGCGGACTGTGATTTTGATCACGCGCTCCCATCCCGCGAGATGCTTGCGGATAAGATACGCGGCGCGTGGTACGGCAGGATCGCGGGCTGTCTGCTCGGCAAGCCCATCGAGGGCATCCGCACGGACGAGCTTGTCCCCTTCCTGACGGAGACGGGAAATTACCCGATGCACCGATATATCCTGCATACCGACATCACGGATGATATCGTGAGCCGATACCGCTTTCACTTCAAGGGGCGCGCATATCCCGACACGATCACGGAGGCGCCCGTCGATGATGACACCAATTATACGGTGCTCTCCCAGCTCCTGGTCCGGCGCTACGGCAGGGACTTCAAGCCCTACGACGTTTCGCGCATCTGGGTGACACAGCAATCCATCGAGGCGTATTGCACCTCGGAGCGAGTGGTTTACAGAAATTTTATCGACGGCTACGCCCCGCCGAGCTCTGCGGTCTATAAGAATCCGTACAGGGAATGGCTCGGCGCGCAGATCCGCGCGGATTACTACGGCTATATCAACCCCGGTGACCCGAGAGGCGCCGCCGAGATGGCGTGGCGCGACGCGTCGGTCTCTCACGTCAAAAACGGGATCTACAGCGCAATGTATATCGCCGCCCTGATCGCCTGTGCAGCGGTTACCGCAGACCTGCGTGAGGCGGTCGGCACGGCGCTCTCGCAGATCCCGACGGCGTCCCGCCTGTACGAGGCGCTCTCACGCCTCGTCACGCGATATGACGAGGGCGTGACGAAGGAGGCGTGCTTTGCGGATATTCACGAGCATTACGATGAGCACAATCCCTACGTCTGGTGTCACAGCATCCCGAATACGCTGATCGTGACGGCGGCACTGCTCTACGGTGGCGGGGATTTCGGCGCGTCGATCTGCATGGCGGTGGAGACGGGCTTTGATACCGATTGCAACGGCGCCACGGTCGGCTCTGTCCTCGGTATGCTCTGCGGATATGACGCGATCGACCCTGCTTGGGTCACGCCGTTTGGCGGCAAGCTTGCCACCACGATTTTCAGCGTCGGCACGGCAGAGATCGAGATGCTCGTACAAAAAACACTCGACCATCTGGATCAAACGGACTTGCCGTGACGTATAGCGGTCAAAAGTAATAATAAACATTGGCATCGGTTTACCGTAGGGCAAACCGATGCCAATGTTGTTTAAATGACAGGAAATCGCTCAAAATCGACTTCGCCGTTATGCCACGCTCCGTGGCACGAAAGGCTGCGTTATTGAATTAATTTTTTCAGGATGCTTGCAAACGCCTCTGCCATATAGTGGTAGCCGAGATCATTCGGGTGACAGCCGTCATTCGTGCAATCGCCGCGGATCGCCTCGGGGTAAAAGGTCGAGCCGTCGATGAACCAGACGTTTTCGTCGCCCTCCGCCTTAGCGCGAAGATAGGTGTCGCGGATGATGGTGCGGCGCCTTTCGTTATCGGCGACGGTGGCGGTCGGTGTCACGAAGTGATAGCCCGGCTTGGATGCCATGATTATGGGGGTCGTCGGCTGCTTCTCGCGGAAGCGGCGATAGCCCGCGTAATGCGTTTTCTCCAGAAACTCGGGGTCGGGAGCGTTGTGGTCGTAGTCGTAAACGAAGACGCTCATCGTTTGATCGGCGATATAGTCGATGACGGCGTCCTCTGCGAGCGCACCGCCGCCGAAGCCGAGATTCCATACGTCGGTGTCGAGCATACGGGAGATCTGCGAGGGGTAGTTCATGCCCGGGCGCGACGCACCGATGCCGTGGACGATGGACGAGCCGTAGAAGACGACGGGGGTCTCGTGGGTGTACTTACCGCCCTCCTCGATCTCCGAGCCCTCGCGCAGACCGACATAGACGTTTTCGGGTGCGGCGCAGATAGGGAAGAAGATGACGACGTCCTTCATCTCGGCGGTGTCCTTCAGTCGGCACTCCACGTAGCTCTTGCCTTCACCCTGTGAGGGAACGAAGATGCCCTTGAAGACGTGCTTGCCGTCCTCGACGAAATGCATCTCAAAGCTGGAGGTGGCGACGACCGATGCCGAGCCCACGCGCTCGTCCTTATTGAGGTCGGCGTGGATGACGATGTAGTCAGAGTTGGTGCGGAAGCGCACGCGCACGCTCGGCGTCATATCGTACTGACGCAAAACGGCACTGTTGGCGGCACTTGCCACCGACTCGGGAATGCGGCGAAACGGCTCGTGGAGACCGTAGAGCGTCATCGGCGCCTGCGTGACGCTGATGTAGACGGGGGAGCGCATCGTGGTATCCTTGAGTACGGTGCCAAGCTCTCGGGTGACTTTCATACGGGCTCCTTTCTTAATCGACGGTGACGGTGAAGGCGAAGCGGAATTCCTTCTCATAGAAGGAGTACGGCGGCTTTGCGCGGTGACCGCAGCTGTTGGAGCCGATGCCGCAGACCTTGTAGTTGATGAGGAGATAGGTGTGATCGGAGGGAGTCAGCTCATAGTGGTGCTGTGCCTTTTCGAGCGTCTCGATGCTGTAGTGGAGGGCGGAGAACTCAAAGCCGTCGCCCGTGACACCGAGGGCGGCGTCCTTGGCGTAAAGCGTTGCGTATTTCGCATCCACGTGGTTGCCGCACTCCTGAGGCATGATCATATCCTCGTATTCGTCTGCGACGAGACCTCGGAAGATGCCGTGGCGCGCGTGGTTCTGGATATCGGTATAGCAGGAGCGCGGTCCCTTGGCAAAGTACTCCAGACGGTCAAAGCCTGCGACGGTCTCGATCTGCATGGCAAAGCGCGGGATCTGCTCGATCCATGCGTGTGCGGGCTGTGCGGCGTTCACCTCGGTGTGGATGCCGTCTGCGTCGACCGTCACGGTGATCGTCAGCTCGAAGAGCGGGACGAAAGCCTTGGAGGCAAAGATGCCCGTCATGCTGACGGTCAGCGCGTTTTCGTCCTCGCGGATCTCGTAGGTGTGCGTATACATTCTGGCGCTTGGGATACCGAACTGCGTTTCCCAGCGCTTTTTAATATTCATATCGTTATCGGTGGGCGCGCGCCATGCCGTCCACTTGGTCGGCGCGGCGAGGTACTCCTTGCCGTCCTTTTTCATGGAGAGGAAGGAGGCGTCGGCAAGACGGAGCACGTACTCGCGGTTGCCTGCGGTGACGGTCACGATGCCGCTCTCCGTCTGATAATTAACGGGGATGGGCGTGGCCTTGGGTGCCTTGCCCGTGAGCGCGGTCTTTACGGCAAGCTCGGCAAAGGACGCCTCGTAGCCCGCCTTGGCAAACCACGTATCTGTCTTATAGGTGGTGTGGAATACGATATAGCAGGGGAGAACGGAAGTTTCGGGCAGATTCTCGATGCAGATGATCTTTTCCGCGTGAGGCATGACGTCGGGTGTCAGCGTGCCGCCGCCGAGGACGGTGTCGCCGTCGAGGATCTCATAGGTCAGGTCAAAGAGATCTGCCGTATTGGTGAAGTCCATGCGGTTGATGAGGCGAAGCTCGCCGCGCTCCTCGTTTGCCCACTCGATCTGCAGGGGCTCCATTGCCTTTTTCAGCGAGTAAAGTGAGGTGTGAGGCTCCAGCGTGGGGGAGCAGAGACCGTCACAGCAGAAGTTGCCGTCGTGCGGATATTCACCGTGGTCACCGCCGTAGGTGTAGCCCTTTTCCTCCAGCACGGCGTGATCCTTCCACTCCCAGACAC
This sequence comes from Clostridia bacterium, assembly GCA_017456965.1. Taxonomy (GTDB): domain Bacteria; phylum Bacillota; class Clostridia; order Oscillospirales; family CAG-272; genus QALR01. The sequence continues at coordinate 3,756 of JAFTIJ010000130.1, read as the reverse complement.
AGCCGCCGATCAGACGGGGATAGGTGTAGAAGAGACGCCAATAGTCCTCGATCGAGCCGGGACCCATGCCCATCGCGTGTGCGTACTCGCAGAGGTAGAAGGGGCGCTTGTCACCGCTCTCGTTCTTGCCCTGCGTCTCCACGGTCTCAAGTGTGGAGTACATCTCGCTCACGACGTCCACACAGGGATGTACGGGGGGCATCTCCTCGACCCAGCGCTGAACGCCGCTCATCGTGCCCTCATAGTGGATCAGGCGCTCGGTGTCACGCGTGCGGATGTAGTCGGACATCAGGACGTGGTTTCTGCCGAAGTGGCTCTCGTTGCCGAGGGACCAGAAAATGATCGAGGCGCTGTTCTTGTCGCGCTCCAGCGTGCGGATCATGCGGTCCACGTAGGAGTTCTCCCACATAGGATCGTCGGAGATCAGCGCGGAGGGGTTGGTGGTCTTGACGATGCGCTCCGCGCCGTGTGCTTCGAGATCGCACTCGTCAACGACGTAGAAGCCGTATTCGTCGCAAAGCTCGACGAAGCGGGGATCGTTCGGATAATGGGAGGTGCGGATGCAGTTGATATTGAAGCGCTTCATCTGCGTGATATCCGCCATCATATCATCCATCGTGACGGTGTAGCCCGTCGTTGCGCTCGTATCGTGACGGTTGACGCCCTTGAGCTTGACGGGGACGCCGTTTACGAGAAGCTCGCACTTGTCGCTGACGGAGAGACTGCGGAAGCCGATGCGCTTGCGGATGTACTCGCCGCCCGCCTCGATAACGAGGGTGTAGAGCTCGGGCTTCTCTGCCGTCCAGAGACGGGGTGCTTGCACACAGAGGGAGGGGAGCGCCGTCTCGCCGTCGTAGACGGTCGCGCGCAGCGTGACGGGCTCACCGATATAGGTGCAGGTGATATCGATCTTACCGTCGATGCTTGTGCGGATATCGAGATCGTGGATGTGGTTCTCGGGTCTTGTGAGGAGCCATACGGAGCGGAAGATGCCGTTGTAGCGGAAGCAGTCCTGGTCCTCGATATAGGTCGCGTCGCTGTAGGTGAAGACCACGACGGTCAGGTCGTTTACACCCTTATTCACGAAGTCGGTGATCTCAAATTCCGCTGCCAGACGGGAGCCCTTGGACATACCAACGTAGCGCCCGTTTACGTAGAGAAGGAACATGGAGCATACGCCGTCAAACATAAGATAGCTGTGTCCGTCGGTATTCTCCAGCGTCACCGTTCTGTGATAGACGCCGACGGGGGTATCCATCGGTACGTGGGGCGGCATGAAGGGGATCGGATAGTTTACGTTCGTATACTGGATCTGTCCGTAGCCGTGGCATTGCCAGCAGGCGGGGACGGGAAGCGTCTCGGTGTAGGTGATCTCTGCGACGTCCTCGGGTACCTCGGGGATCGTCTCATAATATCGGAAATCCCATACGCCGTCCAGGGAACGGACGCGGTCATTCTCGCCCGTGAAGTCGGGACTGCCGTAGGGAACATAGTGTGCGCGGGCGGGCATTCTGTTTTCCCCGGGCAGAGTCGGTGTCATCCAACGTGTTGCATTCATGGTTTTTATATCCTTTCTTCCGTTTGCGGAAAATATTTATTTCGTCTTTATTATAAGATTTTTTGGGGGATATGTCAACAGGTACTTTTCGTTTCATGGGAACTTTTGTGTTTGCTTGCGGCGCAATTAGCAAAATATGCATATTTTGCTTGACATTTCTTTTGGGATATGCTACAATAAAGACAAATCATTAAACGCTTGGAGGATAACGCGTATGAAGAAATTGATCCCAATCCTCGCGCTGCTTTTTGTCACGCTCATGCTGGCGTCGTGCGGCGTAGAGGTTACCTTTGATATCGGTGAGGCGACGCTCGTCTCGGGTGAGACGGTGCAGAAATACAAGGAGGACACACCCGTGGTCCCGCCCGAGGTAAGCCGCGACGGCTACGTTTTCGTCGGCTGGGAGGGCAACTACGAGAGCCCCACCGAGCCGACGACGGTTACCCCCGTCTGGAAGAAGCTCCACACCGTGACCTTTGTTATCGGTGATGCCATCACGGAGGACGAGACCGTGCAGCAGGTCGTGGACGGTGAGGCGGCAACGGAGCCGCTCGTTTTGCGCGAGGGCTACGTCTTTGACGGCTGGGACCGTGATTTTTCAAACGTGACCGAGGATACGGTCGTCACCGCACTCTGGAAAAAGATCCATACCGTGACCATCTACACGGACGGCGGCACGGCAACGGACGAGAGCCTTCTGAGTCAGCGCATCGTAGACGGCGAGGCGGCAACGCCCCCCACGCTTACAAAGGACAAGTATGTGTTTGCGGGCTGGGATAAGGACATCACCTCGGTGACGGAGGACATGACCGTCACGGCGCTCTGGGAGCGCAAGATCTTTACCGCGACGGAGATCTTCTCCCTGATCAATCCCGGCACGGTCGAGGTAACGACGTACCGACTCAACCGCGTGCCCTACAGCCTCGGCTCGGGCTTCTTTATCGACGAGGACGGACTCCTCATTACCAATTATCACGTCATCGAGGATGCGCGCGAGATCGAGGTCAAGCTCAGCGATGAGACGGTCTATACCGTAACGAGAGTCGTTGGTTACGACAAGGAGATGGATATCGCGATTTTGAAGGCGGACACCAAGGGCAAAAAGGTCGCATATCTGGAGATCAGCTCCGCACTCCCGACGGTCGGTGAGGCGGTATACGCCATCGGCAGCTCCCTTGGTCTGACGGGGACCTTCTCCAGCGGTATCGTTTCCTACGTGAACCGCACCGTGGACGGCGCGGAGGGTGTGAAGTTTATCCAGACCACGACGCCGATCTCCTCGGGCAACAGCGGCGGTCCGCTCGTCAACGAAAAGGGCTACGTCATCGGTATCAACTCCGCAAGCTATACCGAGGGACAGAATCTGAATCTTGCCATCGAGATCTCACAGTACAAGACGCTCAATAAGGTCGATATGACGGTCGAGGAGCTCTTCCAAAAGGAGGGCACGCTCAAGTGGTACATCGGTGAGATGCCCGTCAAGGAGTCCTCGGACAGCAAGACGGGGCAGATCATCCCCGACGGTGCGACGGTGCAGTCGAGAGTGACCTCGGCGGACGATCTGGATCTCTATTATCTGAAATCGCCCAAGGAGGAATCGGTCGTGCTCGTCATGATGAAGACGCCCGACCCCGACGACTTCTACGATATGTATCTGACACCCGTATACAATAGCTCTCCGACGGTGAGCGGCGTGCGTTATTTCCCCGAGTCCTACTATTTCGGGGAGATCGTCGAGGGTGAGGACGGCACCTACTGCCTCTTTATGGTCGTGCTGACCGAGGATATCGCGGCGTATGATTACATCGGTCTCGCCGTTATGGCGGACAAGCCTGTCTCCTACGAGATGTTCGTGATGACCATCACGGAGGAAATGGCAGAGGCGCTTTCGTAACGGAAAAACAGCGGAACGAGAAAACGAATACAAGCAGAAAAGAGCAGAGAAGCATAAAAGCTTCTCTGCCCTTTTTGATATCATAGGAAATTGCTTGAAATCAATCTCGCCGTTATGCCGTGGATGGCATCGCAGAAAGCTTTGATAGGCGAGCCGGGGGATGCGTGCACTGCCCGCTTTTTGATACCATAGGAAATTGCTCAGAATGGTCCTCGCCGTTTTGCCGCGCCCCGTGGCGCGGAAAGCTACGGTAGGCGAGCACCTTCCTGCGGGCGTTGCCCGCTTTTTGAATCTATCGGAAATT
>JAFTIJ010000011.1 GCA_017456965.1 Clostridia bacterium | reverse complement strand
TTGGGGGCGCTTGGGTGAATGTATCCCGTAAACACTCCCTGTGCTGTCATCCTCGAACGAAGCGGAGCGAAGTGAAGGATCTGCACACGCGGGGAGTCCCCGATCTGATGTGCGTTCTTTTCAAAAAATATCGTACGCAAAAAGAAAATCGCAATTTTAACTCTGCCATGCGAAGAGCCTTCACCTCACGCCTTTGGCGTTCCGCTTGCGGATGACGACGCAGAGAGTCTGCCATCTTATCTTATAAACTTTTAAATGTTACAACAAAGTCATAATATGTCGATGTGAGAGCGCAAAGCGGCGAATGTGAGAAGCTTGCCTGAATAAAATCGGGACACATGGGGAAGAATAGGGGTATCCCAAAAGAAACGAGGTAGAAACCATGTCCCCGAAAGAACTCTTGTATATTCAGGACGCGCTTGACCACACTGCCGAAGCAAAAAAATGCTGCACCGACTTTGCCGCACAGGTACAGGATCAGAGCCTCAAAAATCTGCTCCGTGACCTCAGTGCCAAGCAGGAGCAGACCTTCACCAAATTCTATTCTCTGCTGAGTATGTAAGGAGGAACGCGCAATGGATGATAAAACGATGATGACCGCCCTTCTCGGCAACGTCAAGGGCATGTGCGACCTCATGATGCACGGCACGATCGAGTCCTCGACCCCCAACGTCCACGCCGCCTTCAAGACGGCGCTTGACGAAATGCTCGCAGAGCAGAATCAGATCTACACCCAGATGAGCGCCAAGGGCTGGTACCCCGCCGAGGTAGCAGAGCAGCAAAAGATCACCGAGGCAAAGCAGAAGTTTGCGAACGTGAACTGATGAATCATGACTCCCCCTAAGCATATTGCTAAGGGGGAGCTTGCATTTTTAGGAACCGATATGATGCCACGAAAGGATCTGCCGTTTATAGGTATATTGAATTTTGCAAAAAAGCGGGCTGTGCCCGCTGCCCTGTGCTCGCCTATCGTAGCTTTCCGTACAGACGAGCACGGCATAACGGCGAGGTTGATTTCGCGCAATTTCCTATGGCACAAGAAATAGAAAAGGAGCATCCGAAGATGCTCCTTTCTTATAAAGGCAGTAAACTATAAAATCCATTATGACGGATATCTCACTGTACCATTCGTGCAAATAATTGCCCCCTACGAGAAACGCCCCTCTCACCGTCGCAGGGGGCGCTTGCAAAAAAGCGCAATATGTCGATGTGAGGGCGCAAGGTGAAGCAAGTCGGGATTCCCCATTGCCGTAGGGGAGGCGTTTCGCATCCCGCGCAAGCTCGCGGGATGATGATGCTTTTCGGGGCGGGTGACCCGCCCCCTGCGGGAAACGTCTTTCTCTCAAACGGCCCTTGTCAAGCGCGTTGCTTGCGGGCGTGGAGCTCGTTTACGAGTTTGTTGCCGAGGCGCGTTGCTTGCCCCTCGAACCAGATGCTGTCGTAGGGCGGGAGCGTGCGGGGGTCTCGCTTTTTGCGCGTGATCAGATGATCGCGGTATCGCGAACGGATCAGGGAGGGAATCGCGATCAGCGGGATCATCAAGGGACCGAATATACAGTTTTGCACGGCGTGGCCGTGCTCATGGCTTTTCAGCATGGCGCTGTCGCAGGCGTCCTTCAGAAAAAAGATGCCGAGATTACAGCCGCCCCATCGCTCTCCGAGCTCAAAATAATAGCAGTAGCCCCATTTCCTCGGGCGGCGTCCCGTCAGGACGAGGACGAGGGCTGCGATACATCCGATCAGCGTAAACGGCAAGCCCCACGTGAAGGAGAGTAAATAAAAAAGCGGGCAACGCCCGCAGGAAGATGCTCGCCTATCGCAGCTTTCTGCGCAGACGAGCACGGCAAAACGGCGAGATCCATTTTGCGCAATTTCCTATAAGTTAAAAAAGGGCAGGGTGGCGTATCATTGCGGTCTTCGTCCGAGGGCGATCAGCTTCTCGATCGCATCCCCGGGATTGTTGACCGTCGCAAGCTTGGCTCCGTAGCGGATGCATCGCTCCAATGCGGCGGCCTGTGTGATGCTCGCGCCGACCCACGGCTCGATATTGCGCTCTGAGAGATAGTCGAATTTCTCTTTTTTGATTCTGCCGCATATGCACGCGCAGTAGAGGTATTCGGCGGGGTCGATGGTGACGTGCTGCATCGCGTCGTACGGATAGAAGCCGTGAAGCATATATTGTTTACCGTATTTTTTATAAACGTACTCCAGCACCCACGCGTCAAAGCTATTGATGATCGCTCGCTCGCGCATACCGTGCTTCTCAATGCAAGCGATGACCTCCTCGATGCAGTGGATACACCGTGTTTCGTTTTCCTCGCTGTAATATTCCTTGATCTCGATATTGACCATCATACGACGCGCCGCCGCCCACGCCATCACCTCGTGAAAGGTGGGGACTTTTTCGGGGTGCTCCTCGTCGCCCGCATTCAGCGCGGCGATCTCATCGAGCGTCTTGTCGGCGATCCGTCCCCCGCCGTCCGTCGTGCGGTAAACGGTGTCGTCGTGCATAATGACGAGTGCCCCGTCCTTCGTCATGTGTACGTCAAACTCGATCATATCTGCGCCCGCCGCCTCTGCCGCTCGGAACGCCGTCATCGTGTTCTCGTAATAATGATAGGAATCTCCTCTGTGTGCGGCGATCGTCAGCTCGCCTACGTGTGCAAGTTTCATTACATTTCCTCCCAAAATATCTTAGCGGCAAAGCGCCACTCGTTTTCGCCTATCATTATACCCCTTTCTCCTTTGCCTTGTCAACAGCTTTCTTGGGGCTCATACTTAGATCTTTCGCTACGCTTACGGATGACGGCGCAGGGCGTGTTTCCGCATTACTCATAAAAAGCTTCCGAAAAAGAAAGCCTCACGCAATCGGCTTGCGCCGAGAGCGTGAGGCGTTTGTTTACTAAAGTTTTTGCGGAGCTTTTTTCAAAAAGCGACCGTAACTCTTACTTGTTTGCTTCTTCGATCGCAACCGCAACAGCAACAGTCATACCAACCATGGGGTTGTTACCTGCGCCGATAAGACCCATCATCTCAACGTGTGCGGGAACGGAGGAGGAGCCTGCGAACTGCGCGTCGGAGTGCATACGGCCCATGGTGTCGGTCATACCGTAGGAGGAAGGACCTGCAGCCATGTTATCGGGGTGGAGGGTACGGCCGGTACCGCCGCCGGATGCAACGGAGAAGTAGTTGACACCGTTCTCAACGCACCACTTCTTGTAGGTGCCTGCACCGGGATGCTGGAATCTGGTGGGGTTGGTGGAGGTACCGGTGATGGAAACGCCTACGTTTTCGAGCTTCATGATAGCAACGCCTTCCGGAAC
>JAFTIJ010000129.1 GCA_017456965.1 Clostridia bacterium | reverse complement strand
GACGGCGCAGGGGAGGTTTCCGCTTTTTTGGACCGTCTGGGACGCCGGTCCCTACGGCGTTGCGGATCGTCGGGGTTGGCAATAACGGGTCGTCGAGGGCGTCGACCCCTACTGCAAAACGGGTGTGCACCGAAAAATATCCTATCCCTTCTACGGATCGAACGCCGGGCGTTCGCCGTTTCTTTTGCTTCTTTTCTTGTGGGGACAAAAAAAGAAGATCGCCCCCTCATGACGGATCGAACGCCGTCGCGTTCGCCGTTTCTTTTGCTTCTTTTCATGAGGGGTCAAGAAAAGAAGGCGTCCTCCCCACGCTACAAAATACTCTCGGGCGAGATTCCTTCCAGCACGCGCAGGCGGCGCAGGCTGTCGAGCAGAAGCAGGCGGGCGTGGGTGAAATCCTCGGCGCTTTCGTTACGGTAGTGCGCGATCAGGGAGAGGAGCGCCTCGTCGGCGCGATTGCAATTGTTATAGCCGACGGTGAAGGCGATGCGCTCAAATTTTCTGTCCCAGAGCCCGTAGAGCTCCGCCAGCGTTGATTCCGTTTGAGCGTCCTTGTGAAAGGAGGCGGCGTCCTCGGGCAGGGAACGCGTGAGGGCGGAGAGCGTTTCGGCGGTGCGGTTCAGATCCCACGCGTTCCAGACAACGAAGGAGACCGTGAGCGCGAGGATGAAAAGGGCAATGAGAAAGGTTTTCATAGGCAGTCCTCCTTGCGGATCAGCGTGACGTGACCGCCGTCCGTGACGCAGAGCAGAAAGATGCCGTCTGTATTTTCCGCGCCTGCTTTTTGCAGATGCCGTCCGATCCACTCCTCGCTTTTGCCCGCTTGGCTCAGCGCGTCCTTCTGGATCACGCCGTCGATAACGAGCGCGTGGGAGAGAGGGGCGGCGTCCTTTTTGAAGACGGAGATCTTGCCGTTCGCTTCGAGGATGGCGTAGTCCACCTCGTCGATGCAGGCGACGTCCTTGAGCCTCAGCTCGCAGAGCAGATCGTCCATGCTCAGGCGTACGCGCCCCATTTCCTCCTTGCAGAGTACACCGTGACGGATGATGACGCTCGGTCTGTCGTCGAGCAGACGCTTGGCGGCGGCGCTTTTCGTCGTCAGGAAGGAGAGGATGATCTCAAGGGATATGAGGGTGAAGATCGGGACGATGGCGTAGAGAAACGGCGTTGCGGGGTCTACCAGAGGGACGGAGGCAAGCTCCGAGAGCAGAAACGTCGTCACCAGCTCCGAGAGCTGCATCTCACCGATCTGCCGCTTGCCCGAGAGACGCAGGGTGAAGATCAGGACCAGATAGATCAGGATCGTTCGTATAAAAACCGACGCCAAAATGATCACATCCTTTCAATGAAAACGATTTGAATATAATATTTGTATAAAAATATAAAAATATGAGTTGAAAAAGCTTCCTGTTTGCGGTATAATCATAATGTATCCCTATACGCATTTTGCACAACCATTCTGAAAGGAGATCTTATTATGGAAGACTTTTCTGCTGTTGATATGGAATACAGCGTGTCCGTCAAAAAATTGATCGAGGAATTCAAGCTGGAGACTCTTTATCTCCCCGAAGGTAAAAAGATGAAGGTAACGGAGCACGGCGTCAACCGTCCGGGTCTTGCGCTTGCGGGCTTCTACGAATTTTTCAATCCGAGGCGTATCCAGCTGATCGGTAAAGCAGAGCATACCTATCTCGGCTCCCTGTCTCAGGAGGAGAGAGCGATGCGCCTTGACGAGCTTGCCTCCCGTACGCCTCCCATGTTTATTCTCTCCACCAATCTGTCGGCGTTTTCCGAGCTGCTCGATGCGGCGAAAAAATACGGCATCCCCGTTGCAAGAACCGCAGAGGCGACCTCTGAGTTCCAGGCGGCGCTGATCGCCTCTCTGAATATCCATCTCGCGCCCAGAATCACCCGCCACGGCGTTTTGATCGAGGTATACGGCGAAGGTATCCTGATCCTCGGTGAGAGCGGTGTCGGTAAGAGTGAGACGGCCATTGAGCTCGTCAAGCGCGGTCACCGTCTGATCGCGGACGACGCCGTTGAGCTCAAGCGCGTATCTGCCAAGACCATCGTCGGCTCTGCCCCCGAGATCATCCGCCACTTTGTGGAGCTTCGCGGTATCGGTATCGTCGATATCCGCCGCATCTTCGGTATGGGTGCCGTCAAGATGAGCGAGAAGGTGGATATGATCATCCGCCTTGAGCCTTGGGACAAGAATAAGATCTACGACCGTATCGGTCTTGAGGTGGAGACGACCAATATTCTCGGTAATGAGATCGTAACGACCACCATCCCCGTACGCCCCGGTCGAAATCTGGCGATCATCCTTGAGATCGCCGCGATGAATAACCGTCAGCGCCGTATGGGCTACAATACCGCGGAGGAATTCAATAAACGCATCATGGAGCAGATGTATGCGCCCAAGGATGATGAGGATTGATGTCCGCGTTCATTTTTGAAGGTTCAACATGGAAGTGAAAACAAAAACGTATTTCGGGCGACTGAGACCGATCGCACTGATGCTTACGATGCTCGTTGCGGCGCTTTGCGCCGCGCTGAGCATCGAGGCGGAGCGGTTGCTTTTCGGTGTCGTTTCCCTTATCGTGATGGGCGGCGTCTTTACCGCGCTGTTTCTGATCACGCAAACGAACGTCTATATGGTGATCGGCGCGTCGGGCGGCGTTTGCCTTCTGCAGATGATCGGCGGCTTTCCCGCGTCGCTTGCGGGCGTGGGCTTTATCCTTGCGGCGTTTATCCTCGCGCACTGCGTGCGTCAGCATAAGCCCAAGATCGTGGCGCTCGTCTCGATGGCGCTCACCCTCGGCACGGTCGTGCTTCTCTCCGCCGCCGTGCTCTACGCCGTGCGTGGCGGCTCGCTCGCCCCCGCGGATCTGCTTGAAAAATACCAGGCGTTCTTTCACGAGATGAAGATCGCCTACTCCGTGCCCGTCCATGAAATGGTGGATGGGATGGACGCGGAGCTCCTCGCCCTGTATGCAAAGGCGGGCGTGAGCCGTGAGATGCTCCTTGAGACGTATCTTGAGAGCATGGAGGCGTCGGTTGACGCGATCCAGCTGGCGATGCCCGGTATTATCGCCTTTCTGTTTCAGCTCGTGGCGTATTTTGAGATCGCCGCGTTCCGTATCTGCGCCCGCATCTGCCGCGTGGATGCGCTCTTGCCCGCGCTTCGCTGGCATATTTATCCCACGCAGGTGTCCTGCATCGTATATCTTATCGTATCGGTGCTCTATATGATCGGCTCATTCTTTTCGTCGCAGGACTCCGTCTTTCTGATGATGACGGCAAATTTCTGGCTCATTCTCCTGCCGATGATGCTTTTGTGCGGCGTTCACGTTCTTGTCATGCGTCTGCAGCATCCGCTGTATCGCACGGGGACGGGGATCATGCTGCTGGCGTTTGTCTTTGGCTTCTTCTTTCTGCGCTCTGTGGCGTTTCAGCTTGCCTTTTTCGTTCTCTCGTTCCTCGGCGCCCAGACCGCTTGGACACAACGCACGATCGAAGCCGAAAAAATGAAGAAAAATCAAGAAGAATAACATTGTGACATAAAAATGAAAGGAGGTATATATGCCGGACAAAAATTCAAATGCGAAGCGATTTCCGATCCCGCTTGTCGCGCTCCTCGTCGGCGCGCTCGGTGTGCTGACGATCGCCGTCTCGACGATCGTGATGGCGTACAGCGACAGTGAGCCCACGACAGTGCTCTATCTTGCGCTCGTGATCTATATCGTGATACTCGCGCTGACCCTTGCGATCTACTTTGTCCGTAAGCGAATGAAAACGGGAGATTTTACGGAGATCAAGGGCTCTATTTTCGGCACGTTATCCCTGGATTTTATCCAGAATCTATATATGCCCGTTCTCATCTGTGACGATAAGGGCAAGATCGTATGGTATAACAGCGCACTCTCCGCGACGCTGCACGCGAGAGGCGTACTGTACGGAAAGTATCTTGACAGCATCTGCAACGCCACCATTGAGCGCATCATGAAAAGTGAAGAGCGCGTGGAGGTGTCCTTCGTGTCGGCGGGTGAGATCGTGGAGGAGAATACCGACGTCTTTGTTGCCAAGGGCTATCAGACTGTCTCCCGCGGCAGAATGTACTATATCACCATCTTTGAGAACGTGACGGAGGAGGAGCTCCTGCAAAAGCGTCTGGAGGATGAGGATACCCTGATCGCCTACGCGATGATCGACAACCTTGACGAGCTTTTACAGTACGTTCAGGAGCTCTATTCCACGGCGGCAAGCGACGTTGACGCGATCCTGCGCCGCCATATGGAGAAGGTCGGCGGCATCGTCCGTGAATACGGTCATAATAAATTCATGTGCGTATTCTCAAAGGAGCATCTTGCGGACTTTACCCGTGATCGCTTCTCCATGCTCGACGACATCCGTGAGATCTACGTCGGCGAGAGTACCCTGCCCGTAACCATCTCCATGGGTATTGCCGTCATCGAGGGTACGCTGTATGAGAAGGAGCGCGCGACGCAGTCCGCTCTGGATATGGCGCTCCAGCGCGGCGGTGACCAGGTCGTCATCAAGAGCGCCGAGGGCTTTGAGTACTACGGCGGTAAGACCAAGACCGTTCAGAAGCGCACCAAGGTGCGCGCACGCGTCATTGCCAACGAGCTGCTGATGCTGCTCTCCGCGGCAGAGAACGTCCTGATCATGGGTCATAAATTCCCTGACTTCGACGCGTTTGCGTCCTGTCTTGCCATCTGGCGTCTGGCGCGCTACTGCGGCGTGGAGGCGCTGATCGTCACCGACCGCGAGACCAAGGCGATCGCGCCCTGCTTCAAGCGGCTGGAGAATATGCCCGAGTACGAGAATATCTTTATTGATAAGACCGAGGCGCAGGACATGATCCGCAGCGGCACGCTCGCCGTCGTCGTGGACGTCAACAATATCGGCTTCTGCGAGGCGCCCGACGTCGTGAATACCGTGCGCGACGTGGTCATCATCGACCACCACCGCAAGACGGCGGAGTTTGAAAAGAAGCCGAAGATCGTATACATCGAGCCCTCCGCCAGCTCCGTTTCCGAGCTGCTCAGCGAGTTTCTGGAGCAGGTGCTCCTGCCCGGTACGCTCCCCAAGGTGGAGGCGGACTTCTTGCTTGCGGGTATGCTTTTGGATACCAAGATGTTTACGAAAAATACGGGTGTCAGAACCTTCTCCTCTGCGATGTATCTGAGAGGCGAGGGTGCCAGCCCGTCGGACGCGCAGGCGTTCTTCAAGATGGAGATCGACGACTTCCTCTCCGAGGCGCATTTCGAGAGCAACGTCATGCTGTATAAATCCGTCATGGCGATCGCACTCAACGAGAATGAGGATAACTCTCCCTCCGTCCGTATCAACGCCGCACGCGCGGCGTACAGACTGCTCAACGTTGAGGGCGTCATGGCGGCGTTTACGCTTTGCCGCATCGGTGATACGGTCCATATCTCGGGACGCTCGCAGAGTAAGATCAACGTCCAGCTCATCCTCGAAAAGATGGGCGGCGGCGGTCACTTCGACTCCGCGGCGGTACAGATGAAAAGCTATACTGTCCCGAGCGCTCTGCACGCACTGCAGGCGGCAATCGACGAGTATCTGATCGAAAACGCGTAATATCCCCGTCAGTCTTGATTATGAAATACGATACCGCCATCCTTGGTCGCAAGGATGGCGGTATTTGCATATACTCATAAAAGAAAGAAGGAGAGGAGGAGGACGTAGTGTCTGAGATGACGCTGGCAAGACTGCCCATGGGGGTGAGCGCGGTCGTCACGGAGGTCATACTGCGAGGTGCGACGGGGCGGCGGCTCTACGACCTCGGTTGTATCCGAGGGGCGCGGATCACGGCCGTGGGGCAGGCGCCGTTTGGTTCGCTACGCGCCTACGCGCTCTGCGGCTCGCTGATCGCCATCCGCGAGAGGGACGCCGAGGGGATTTACGTCCGTGACGGTACAGAATGAGCAAACGGGAGAGGTCGGTATATATGACGGTGGCGCTGGCGGGCAATCCCAACGTGGGGAAGAGCACGCTCTTTAACGCATTGACGGGAATGCACCAGCACACGGGAAACTGGACGGGTAAGACCGTGGAGAGCGCCATGGGCTATCACGAAAGGGACGGGCGTCGGTATCGGATCGTGGATCTGCCGGGGTGCTACTCGCTTTTTGCCTGCTCCGAGGAGGAGAGGAGCGCCTGTGACTATCTATGCGCCGACGAGGCGGACGCCGTGGTGATCGTGTGTGACGCCACACATCCCGAGCGCAATCTGGGCTTGGTGCTGCAGATCCTGGCGCTTGGGATGCGTACGGTCGTCGTGCTGAATCTGATGGATGAGGCAAAGCGCCTTGGGATCTCCGTGGATGCCGAGGCGCTGTCACAGCGTCTCGGTGTGCTCGTGGTGACGGCGAGCGCGGCAAGAGGGCAGGGGATCGACGCGATCCTCTCCGCACTCGACCGCGCCGAGGCGGCGCATCATGGGGGTGTGAGGTACGACGGGGCGATCGAGGAGGCGGTGCGTACCGTGTCCGAGGCGCTGGCGCCCTACGAGCCGCGGGCGGCAAGACGCCGCTTTTTTGCGCTCCGTCTTTTGGAGGGTGGGGAAACGGACAGATTTTCCACAAAGGATGTGGAAAACGCCGTGTCGGACGCGCGGCGGAAGCTGGCGCTCGCAGGAGTGTCGCATGACGCGGTGACGGAGCGTATTGCCTCGGGCGTCATGCGTGAGGCGTCAAGCCTTGCGCACTCGGTCACGGGTGGCACGCAGAGGTGCGCAGGCTTCTCCCGTGCCGATCGTGTGCTGACGAGCCGCGCGTTTGGGATACCGATCATGCTATCGCTGCTGCTTCTCGTTTTCTGGATCACGGCGGTTGGGGCGAATATCCCGTCCGCGTGGCTCTCCGCGCTGTTTGACGCGGGAGAGGCGCCGCTGATGACCTTGCTCACGTGGCTCACGGTGCCGAGGATGCTCTGTGAGCTGATCGTATACGGCATCTATCGGACGCTCTCATGGATCGTCTCCGTGATGCTGCCGCCGATGCTGATCTTCTTCCCTCTGTTTACCGTGCTGGAGGATATCGGCTATCTGCCGCGTATGGCGTTCAATCTGGATGGCGCCTTTTGCCGATGCGGCGCTTGCGGCAAGCAGGGGCTCACCATGTGTATGGGGCTCGGGTGCAACGCCGTCGGCGTAACGGGTGCGCGCATTATCGGGAGCGAGCGAGAGCGCACGATCGCGATCCTGACGAACGCCTTTATCCCGTGTAACGGCAGATTTCCCGCGCTGATCGCCGTGTCCGCCGCCTTTTTCGCTCGCGTCGGGGGTATGACGGCGATTGTCAGCGCGCTTGCGGCGGTGCTCGCCGTGACGCTCGGTGTGGTGATGAGCTTCGGTGTCTCATGGCTTCTCTCGCACACGCTTTTGCGGGGTGCAAGCTCGTCGATGCTTCTGGAGCTCCCGCCGTTTCGGCGTCCCAAGCTCGGGGGGATCCTTGTGCGCTCCTTTTTGGATCGCACACTGCGCGTGCTTGCGAGAGCGGTCACGGTGGCGATTCCCGCGGGGGCGGTGATCTGGCTTGTGACGCACGTGACGGTGGGGGATGTGACCGTTGCCGCGTATCTCTCGTCGCTTCTTGATCCGCTCGGGCGCGTGATGGGGCTGGACGGCGTGATCTTGCTTGCCTTTCTTCTCGGTTTGCCCGCAAACGAGATCGTGTTGCCCCTTTGTCTGATGCTCTATCGCGCCGAGGGCGTGCTCACGGAGTACGCAGGCGGCGAGACGCTCCTTGCGACCCTCGTCGCAAACGGCTGGACGTGGCGCACGGCGGTGTGCTTCCTGATCCTCACGGTGCTTCACGCCCCTTGTCTCACGACGCTCCTCACCATCCGCCGCGAGACGGGGAGCGCCCGCATGACGGCACTCGCCCTCTTCATCCCGACGCTCTGCGGCGTTCTGCTCTGCATGGCGGTGAGGGGCGGGATAGCCTTCTTTTCTTGACGCGACGTGTGGGAGAGGACGCCTTCTTTTCTTGACCCCTCAAGAAAAGAAGCAAAAGAGCAGGCTGTGCCTGCACCCAAATGCTCGCCTATCGTTGTCTTTCATTCACCGAAACGCGGTAAAACGGCGAGGTTGGTTGTGGGAGAGGACGCCTTCTTTTCTTGACCCCTCAAGAAAAGAAGCAAAAGAAACGGCGAACGCCCGGCGTTCGATCCGTCGTGAGGGGGGCGCTCTTCTTTTCTTGTCCCCACAAGAAAAGAAGCAAAAGAAACGGCGAACGCGACGGCGTTCGATCCGTAGAAGGAGGAGGATGTTTTTCGGTGCGCCCCCGTTATTGCCAACCCCGACAATCCGCAACAGTAGGGACCGGCGTCCCCGACGGTCCAAAAAAG
>JAFTIJ010000128.1 GCA_017456965.1 Clostridia bacterium | reverse complement strand
GGGCAATCGTCCTTCAGCGCGGGATAGAGGCGTGCAGGGCGCAGATTGGTGTAGAGCTCCCTTGCGGCACGGATACCGAGCAGAGCCTTTTCGGGTCTGCGATCACCGGGGAGCGTATCCCACTTGGGACCGCCAACCGCACCGAGCAGGACGCTGTCGGACGCAAGACAACCGCGAACGGTCTCCTCGGGCAGCGGCACACCGACGGCGTCGAGCGCCGCACCGCCGATCAGATACGGGGTGAAGCAGAACTCGTGGCCGAATTTCTCACCGATCTTATGTAATACACGGACGGCGGAGTCCACGATCTCGGGACCGATACCGTCACCCTTCAGCAAAGCAATATTCATTTTCATAATTATATCCTCCAGAGACGCATCGGATGCGGTGTAGCCGTATCCTCAGCGGATATTTCCCTTCTTGATCGCTTCCATCAGACCGCCGTCGGCGATGATCTGCGCAATAAAGGGCGGAAAGGGCTTGGTTGTAAACGTCTTGCCCGTGGTCTTGTCAACGATAACGCCGCGGTCGGAATCGGAGTAAACCTCGTCACCGCCCTCGATCGCCTCAGCCGCCTCGGGGCACTCATAGATCGCAAGACCGATATTGATGGCGTTGCGGTAGAAGATGCGGGCAAAGCTCTTGGCGATGACGAGCGTAACACCGCTCTCCTTGATGGCAAGAGGCGCGTGCTCACGGGACGAGCCGCAGCCGAAATTATTGCCTGCGACGATGATATTCGCCGTCTTGACCTTCTCCTGAAAATCGAGGTCAAGGTCCTCCATGCAATGGGAGGCGAGCTCTTTTTTGTCAATGGTATTGAGATAACGTGCGGGAATAATGACGTCCGTATCCACGTTATCTCCGTATTTGATTACTTTTCCTTCAAAAATCATGGTTCTCAGTCCTCCAATTCGTCTGCGGATGCGATTCTGCCGAGGATCGCGCTTGCCGCCGCGACGGCGGGAGAAGCGAGATAGACCTCAGAGGTGGGGTCGCCCATTCTGCCGACGAAGTTTCTGTTCGTCGTGGCAACGGCGCGCTCGTGCGGTGCGAGGATTCCCATATGTCCGCCGAGGCACGGGCCGCAGGTCGGCGTGGAGACGGCACAGCCCGCCTCGATAAAGACCTCCAGCAGCCCCTCTCTCATCGCACGCAGATAGATCTCCTGCGTTGCGGGAATGATAATGGCGCGAACGCCGTCGGCCACTCTTCTGCCGCGCATGATCTCGGCGGCCTCCTTGATATTCTCATAGTAGCCGTTGGTGCAGGAGCCGATGACGACCTGATCGATACGGATCTCGTCGATCTCATCGGTGGTATGCGTATTCTCGGGCAGATGCGGGAAAGCGACGGTAGGCTTGATCGTCGAGAGGTCGATCTCGATGACCTCGTCGTATACGGCGTCCTCATCCGCGCGGTAAACGACAGGCTCGCGGTCGGAGTGCTCCTTGACGTAAGCAAGCGTCTTCTCATCCACCTCGAAGATACCGTTCTTGGCACCCGCCTCGATCGCCATATTGCAGATGGTCAGTCTGTCGGTCACGGAGAGCTCGGAAACACCCTCACCCGTAAACTCCATCGAGCGGTAGAGTGCGCCATCCACGCCGATCTTACCGATGATATGGAGGATCACATCCTTACCCGTGATATGCGGATTCAGCTTACCCGTCAGGACAAACTTGATGGCGGAGGGCACCTTGAACCAAGCCTTGCCCGTTGCCATGCCGCACGCCATGTCACTCGATCCGACGCCCGTGGAGAACGCGCCAAGCGCACCGTAGGTGCAGGTATGGGAGTCAGCGCCGATCACGACGTCACCCGATACGACGAGTCCCCGCTCGGGCAAAAGCGCGTGCTCGACACCCATTCTGCCGACGTCGTAAAAATGAACGACCTCCTTCTCCCGACAGAAATCACGGCACATCTTGCACTGGATCGCCGCCTTGATATCCTTGTTGGGCGCGAAATGGTCCATAACCATCGTGACCTTGGTCTTATCGTAAACGGCGTCGTAGCCGAGCTTATTGAATTCACGGATGGCGACGGGCGACGTGATATCGTTGCCCAGCACGCGATCCAGAGAGACGAGGATCAGCTCGCCCGCCTCAACCTTATCTACCCCCGCGTGTGCCGCGAGAATCTTCTGCGTCATTGTCATTGACATAATATCGATCTCCAATTCTTATTTTTCCGGGATTACGTATTCTTTTCTTGGCCCCCCAAGAAAAGAATCAAAAGAAGCGGCGAACGCCCGGCGTTCGATCCGTCGTGCGGAAGGGCTTGGGGCTCATTCGATTCCACGGCGGTAATCGGCGGGGCATTGCGTATTCTTTTCTTGGCCCCCCAAGAAAAGAATCAAAAGAAACGGCGAACGCCCGGCGTTCGATCCGTCGTGTGGGAAGATTTTCATATCCGGGGTCATGGATAGCCGTCACCGTGCCGTCGAGAGCACGCGGGCAAAACACACCTTACGATCGACGCCGTCGGGAATCCTCTTCCCTTTCAACGGGTCAAGCGCCGGGCGCTTGTTTTTTCTTTTGTTTCTTTTCTTTGAAACCAAAGAAAAGAAATCAAAGCCGATTGATCCGCGAGAGTCCCCTCCCTTTCAACGGGTCAAGCGCCTTGTGCTTGTCACATCCGATTGATCGCGCTGACCAGCGCCTTGACGGATGAGAGCATGATATCGCTGTCGATACCGACGCCCCACGTGATCTTGCCGCTCGGATCCTTGACGGAAACGTAGGATGCGGCACGGGACGTCGTACCGTCCTCCAGTGCGTGCTGAGAGTAGCTATCCAAGGTATAGCCGTCGCCCATGACGGAGCGGATCGCGTTCGAGAGGGCATCCAGACGGCCGTTACCGACGGCGGAGACCATGTGGCTCTTGCCGTCCACGGTCATATAGACGTTGGCGAAATAGCCGTCACCTGCGGCGTTAAAGGATGCGCTCTCAACGGTGAGGCGACCCTGAATATTAACGTAATTGTTGAGGAAGATCTCGTGTACCTCCTCGGGGGAGAGCTCCTTGTGTGCGTGGTCGGAGATGCTCTTGACGTGGTAACCGAAGGTCTCGCGCATCTTGGGCGGGAGAACGAGAGCGTACTTCGTCTCCAGAAGATATCCGATACCGCCCTTACCCGATTGAGAATTGATACGGATGACGTCCGCCTCGTAAACACGACCGAGATCCGTGGGGTCGATGGGGAGATACGGCACGTTCCAGATGCCGCCGCCGCACGCCTCTCTGTAGTGCATACCCTTGGCAATCGCGTCCTGATGCGATCCGCTGAACGCCGCGAAGACCAAAGCGCCGCTATAGGGCTGACGCTCGTAAACGCGCATTCTCGTTACCTTCTCGTAGGTCGCGCAGATCTCGGGGATATTGGAGAAGTCCAGCTCGGGGTCAATACCCTGAGAGTACATATTGAGCGCAAGCGTGATGATATCCACGTTGCCCGTACGCTCACCGTTGCCGAAAAGCGTACCCTCGATGCGGTCACCGCCCGCAAGCAGACCCATCTCACTGTCCGCCACGGCACAGCCGCGGTCATTGTGGGGGTGGAGCGAAATGATCAGATTCTCTCTGCTATGCAGATGCTTGCACATATATTCCACCTGATTGGCGTAAACGTGAGGCATCGAGTGAGAAACGGTTACGGGGAGATTGATGATGACCTTATCCTCTGCCGTGGGCTGCCAGATATCAATGACCTCGTTACAGATCTCTGCGGCAAACTCGGGCTCCGTACCCGTAAAGCTCTCGGGAGAATACTCAAAGGTAAAGTGACCCTCGGTCTTTTCGCGGTACTCCTTGCAGAGCTTCGCACCGAATTTTGCGATATCCACGATCTCCTGCTTTGATTTTTTAAAGACCTGCTCACGCTGAGCAACGGAGGTGGAGTTATAGAGATGCACCACCGCGTGCTTGGCGCCGCGAAGCGCCTCAAAGGTCTTGGCGATGATATGCTCTCTGGACTGCGTCAGAACCTGAATGGTGACGTCGTCGGGGATCATATCGTTCTCAATGAGCGTACGGCAGAATTCGTATTCCGTCTCGCTTGCCGCAGGGAATCCGATCTCGATTTCCTTGAAGCCGATCTTCACGAGGAGTTTAAAGAATTCAAGCTTCTCCTCAAGACTCATGGGGACGATGAGCGCCTGATTACCGTCGCGCAGGTCTACGCTGCACCAGATGGGCGCCTTCTCCAGGTGCGTCTTCTTCATCCAGTCGCAGGTCACGCCCTCTGCGGGGAAAAACTGTTTTGTGTACTTCTGATATCCGTTCATAGCCGAATAGGTCCTTTCTTGTTATACCATGTGAAATTGTGGAAAATAAAAAAATCCCCTTTACACCGACACGTCGGTATAAAAGAGACGAAGCTGTTTTGACAATATGCTTTCGCGGTACCACTCTTTTTGATGATCAAGGGATCATCCTCTCAACGCCGCGTCAGATCAACACGGCTTCCCAATAACGGGAGAAGCCCGTTCCCGTCTACTCGAATAAGCTCTTTGGACAGGACTGCTCAGGGGAGGAGCTATACCGTAGGCTCTCTGCCATCTCACACCGACCGATGGCTCTCTGGAAGTAAAGCAAAGCGGCTTTTTTCCCCGTCAACGCATTTTATCATCATTATATATGAATTTTTTTCATTTGTCAATCGCTTTTTGTAATTTTTATTTACGGAAGCGGAATTTATCACAGGCGTGTCACTTTTTGGGGAGTCCGTCATAGAATGGTAGCAAGAGGCATTTCCCCTCAAATCAAGCCATGAAAGGAAGGCTCATCCATCATGCCCGAAAACAGAAACAACCAGCCTCTTTGCGCCTCACGCGACTCGGTATATATAGACACACACCGCATCCTCGACAGCTGTCGTGACAAGGATTGCTTCGAGGATATCCCCGTTTATCTCTCCGACGTCGGGAGTGAGCTGATCGAGCGAAGCGGCAGTGTCCGCACGAAGCACGCGAAGATCGTCTGCGCGAATATTACGGTAGACGCGATCCCCTTCAACCGCGGCTTCTATCAGATCCACATCACGATCTACGTGAAGATCACCGCCGAGGTCTGTGCGTGTCTCGGCAGACCGCAGGAGATCGACGGCATCGCCGTCGTCGAGAAAAAGGTGATCCTCTACGGCGGCGAGGGCAACGTCAATATTTTTAAGAGCGAGTCCTCGCAGAACTTCTGCACCTGCGGTACCTCGGAGCTTGGCAAGACCAATCTGCCGACCGCGGTCTTTGAGGTCGCCGATCCCATCGTGCTGAATACGAAGATCATGGACGCCTGCGAATGCAAGTGCTATCCGCATATCGCCCCCGAGGATCTCCCGTCTGAGGTCTGCGGATGTCTCGGCGGCAGGCTCTGCCCCGATATGCCGCGCAAATTTCTGACGGTATCACTCGGCTTCTTCTCCGTCATTCGCATGGAGCGCCCCGCACAGTACCTCGTCCACGGCGTCGAGTACACCGTCCCCGAGAAGGAATGCGCGTCGCCAAGCATTGACGACCCCTGCAAGATGTTCCGCCATATGGCGTTCCCCGTAAGCGAATTCTACCCGCCCGCGCTCTCCGATGTCCGCCCGTCCGACGACGGCGGATGCTCCTGCAAGCGCGGATAAAGCGGACCGTACCCGAATTTTTCCCCAAGCGCGGGCAGGACAGAGAACTTACGTTCTCTGTCCTGCCCGCTCGATGTGAAACGAAATATATCCCGCAAGGGATCTTATTTTACTGTCCCTTTGCAAGCTCCTTGGTGCGCTTATAGGATGCCTCCAGTGCGCGGTAGACCGTATCGTCCAGATCGCTCGACTGAAAGACCTTGACGCCCTCAATGGTCGAGCCGCCGGGGCTGCACACGTTGATGCGGAGCTGTTCCAGGGAGGTATTGGAGGACATCGCAAGTGTTGCCGCACCGCGCATGGTCTGCTCTGCATACAGACGCGCCGCCTCCTCGTCAAGACCGAGCTTCTCGCCCGCCTTGACAAGAGACTCCAGAAACAGATACATAAATGCAGGGCCACATCCCGAGATCACGCTTGCCGCGTCAATATACTTCTCCTTGATCTGCTCGACCTTACCCGCAAGAGAGAGCGCCTCCGCAAACTCGTCGAGCTCCTCTGCCGTGACGTACTCGTTGCTCGTCATGAGGATCATCCCCTCCCCGACCGAGGCAGGTGTATTGGGCATGATGCGGATCACGGGGAACGCGCGATTACACAGATACTCAATGGTGGAGACGGAGAGCCCCGCCGCCATGGTAACGAGGATAAATTTGTCATTGCGTCTTTCCCTCAGCG
>JAFTIJ010000127.1 GCA_017456965.1 Clostridia bacterium | reverse complement strand
TGAGTAATATCACGCCGAGCGAAGCTCGGCATATCACTTCATCTACTCTTCATTTGTTCTCACCAATGCTATGCTTGCAAAATTAAGGACAGAGAAACTGAAGTGAACCCAAAGTTAGACAAAAATCCCGCTGTCCTTTTCTGTCTGTCATGATATTTTCAGCCTACCGCTTTATGGCAGATCTTCCTTATGCCGTGTTTGTCTGCACGGAAAGCTTGAGAAAGGCGAGCACACGGCAGCGGGCACAGCCCGCTTTTTTATACCATAGGAAATTGCTCAGAATGGACCTCGCCGTTATACCGCGCTTGTCTGCACGGAAAGCTACGATAGGCGAGCACAAGGATGCGGGCACAGCCCGCTGAGCGGAGAACGATACATTGCGGTATGCCATGAATCGAAAAATGGGGCAAGCCGGGATTTTTTTTATCATTCTTCTTGACACATCTTTGGGGGTGTGATATAATTTTATAAGATAAATCTCAAGATGCATTGGCGGGTGCCGATCGGCACATACTGAAAAAAAGCACCCGTAATGACGGAAAGGACAATGGAATATGAATACGGTATTCAAAGATGCGTCTGTATATGAAAATGGCAGCTTCACTGTTCGCAACGCTGTTTTTGATGGCAAAACTCTTTGTTTTGAGACCGACGCGATGAGCGGCGGCGCTTCCGTTTCCGATTTTGACAAAGTGGTTATTTTGCCCGGCTTTTGCGATGTGCATGTGCATTTTCGTGAGCCGGGTTTTTCGTATAAAGAGACCGTGGCAAGCGGAAGTCTTGCGGCGGCGCACGGCGGCTATACGGCGGTGTGCACGATGCCGAATCTGAAGCCTGCGCCCGACACGCCCGAGCATCTGCGTCAGCAGCTCGATCTGATCCGCGCAAACGCAAGGATCGCAGTCTACCCCTACGGCACCATCACGATGGGAGAGCTCGGACGCGAGCACTCCGATATGGAGGGCATGGCGCCCGACGTCATCGCCTTCTCCGACGACGGACGCGGCGTGCAGGATGACGGCATGATGCGCGAGGCCATGGAGCGCGCCAAGGCGCTGGGCAAGATCATCGCGGCGCACTGCGAGGTCAACGACCTTCTGCGCGGCGGCTACATCCACGACGGCGAGTATGCAAGAGCCCACGGGCATAAGGGCATTTGCTCCGAGAGCGAGTGGAAACAGATCGAGAGAGATCTGAGGCTCGTCTCCGAGATCGGATGCAAATATCACGTCTGCCACATCTCCACCAAGGAGAGCGTAGCTTTGATCCGCGACGCCAAAAAGAGCGGCGTGGACGTCACCTGTGAGACGGGTCCGCACTATCTGGTGCTCGACGACAGTCATCTGCAGGAGGACGGACGCTTCAAGATGAATCCCCCTCTGCGCTCCGCGCAGGACAGGGAGGCACTCGTCGAGGGTCTGCTCGACGGCACGATCGATATGATCGCCACCGACCACGCCCCCCACAGCGCGGATGAGAAGTCGAGAGGGCTTGCCAAGAGCGCAATGGGTGTCGTCGGTCTTGAGACGGCGTTCCCCGTGCTCTATACGGGGCTCGTCAAAAAGGGCATCCTGCCCCTTGAGAAGCTCGTTTCTCTGATGTCCGACGCGCCGCGTGCGCGCTTTGGCATCACCTCGGACGCGGGCTACTGCGTCTGGGATCTTGAGAGTAAATACCGCGTTGACCCCGAGACCTTCCTCTCGATGGGACGCGCGACGCCTTTCGCAGGCGATACAGTTTACGGAAAATGTTTAATGACGATATACGGAGGAAAAACGGTATGGCAAAGCAAATGAACAGAAAAATCGTCCTTGAAGACGGAAGCGAATACTACGGATACGGCTTCGGTGCAAACCTCGACCGTGTCTGTGAGCTTGTTTTCAACACGTCCATGTGCGGTTATCAGGAGCTGATCTCCGACCCCGCTTATACGGGTCAGATGGTACTGATGACGTATCCGCTCATCGGTAACTACGGTATCACTGACGAGGACTATGAGTCCAAGAACCCCACCTGCGGCGGTCTGATCGTCCGTGAGTACAACGACAGCCCCTCGAACTTCCGCTACACCAAGACGCTGGCGGAGACGATGGAGGAGTCCGATATCCCCGGTATCGCGGGCTTTGATACGCGCGAGCTGACCAGACGCATCCGCGACAAGGGCGTCTGCCGTGCGCTGATCACCTCTGCCGATACGCCCAAGGAGGCGGCGCTTGCGATCATCGCGGGTACGCCCCGTGACGCGGCGCTCGTCAGCAAGGTAAGCTGCCGCAAGGTATGGTACGCACGTACCGCCAACCATAAATATAACGTTGTAGCGCTCGACTGCGGCATTCGCCTCAGCCTCGTTCAGGCGCTCAACAAGCTCGGCTGCAACGTGACCGTCGTGCCCTATAACACGTCCGCACAGACGATTTTGAAGATGAAGCCCGACGGTGTGCTCGTATCGGGCGGTCCCGGCGCCCCCGACGACGTTGCCTTCATCGCCGACACGATCAAGGAGATCGCGGGTAAGGCCCCGCTCTTTGCCACGGGTCTCGGCCATCAGCTCCTCGGCATGGCGTACGGCGCGAAGGTATATAAGATGAAATTCGGCCACCACGGTGGCAACCACCCCGTCAAGACGCTTGAGACGGGCAATATCGAGACCGTTTCCCAGACGCATACCTATGCCGTATGCGCCGAGAGCGTTGAGGCTACGAGACTCACCGTTACGCAGGTCGACATTATCGACGGCGTGGTCGCAGGTCTTGCCTGCAAGGAGGACAAGGCGTTCTCCACACAGTATCACCCCCAGCTTTCCATTGGCCCGAACGGTCGCATCGGCGCAATCGAACAGTTCATTGCCCTTATGAAGGAGGAGAAAGAAAATGCCTAAGAGACAAGATTTAAAAAAGATTCTGGTGATCGGCTCGGGTCCGATCGTCATCGGCCAGGCTGCCGAATTTGACTACGCAGGTACGCAGGCGTGCCTTGCGCTCCGCGAAGAGGGCTATGAGGTTATCCTCTGTAACTCCAACCCCGCCACCATCATGACGGATACCACCATCGCAGACAAGATCTATATGGAGCCTCTGACGCTGGAGTACATCGCAAAGATCCTCCGCTACGAGCGTCCCGACGCCATCGTCCCCGGCATCGGCGGTCAGACGGGTCTGAACCTCGCCATGCAGCTGGAGAAGAAGGGCGTGCTCCGTGAGTGCGGCGTCGAGCTGCTCGGCACCAAGAGCGACAGCATCGAGAGAGCCGAGGACAGAGAGGGCTTCAAGAAGCTCTGCGAGGAGCTCGGTGAGCCCGTGCTTCCTTCCCTGATCGCGCACACCATCGACGAGGGTCTTGCGGCGGCTGAGGAGATCGGCTATCCCGTCGTTCTCCGTCCCGCGTTTACCCTTGGCGGTACGGGCGGTGGCTTTGCGGATAATGAGGCAGAGTGCCGCGAGCTTCTCAAAAACGGTCTGAACCTCTCTCCTGTTCACGAGGTTCTCGTTGAGAAGAGCATTAAGGGCTATAAGGAAATCGAGTATGAGGTTATGCGCGATGCCAACGACACCGCCATTGCCATCTGTAATATGGAAAATATCGACCCCGTCGGTATCCACACGGGCGACTCCATCGTCGTCTGCCCCTGCCAGACCCTGACCGCAAAGGAAGCGCATATGCTCCGTGAGAGCGCGCTCAAGATCATCCGTGCGCTCAAGGTAGAGGGCGGCTGTAACGTACAGTTCGCGCTCGACCCCCACTCCTTCCAGTACTACCTCATCGAGGTCAACCCCCGCGTTTCCCGTTCCTCCGCGCTTGCTTCCAAGGCCAGCGGCTATCCGATCGCACGCGTAACCGCGAAGATCGCCGTCGGTATGACCCTTGACGAGATCATGCTTGCCAATGCCCCCGCCGCTTGCGAGCCCGCGCTTGACTACGTCGTAGCCAAGATGCCTCGCTTCCCGTTCGACAAGTTTGCCGACGCGAATAACAAGCTCTCCACCCAGATGAAGGCAACGGGCGAGGTCATGAGCCTTGGCAGAACGCTCGAAGAGTGCCTTCTGAAGGCTGTCCGCTCTTTGGAGATCGGCGTATGCCATCTCTATATGAGCAAGTTTGACGATTGGAGCGCCGACCGTATGCTGGAGTATATCGCCATCGGTACGGACGACCGTATCTACGCGATCGCCGAGCTGATCTCCCGCGGCATGGATATCGGCCGCATCGTGGACGCGACCAAGATCGACATTCTCTTTATCGAGAAGATCAGAAATATCGTCCTGATGGAGGACGCTCTCTCCGCCGCCCCGATGAATATCGAGATCCTGAAGGACGCCAAGAAGATGGGCTTCTCCGACAAATATATCGCCCGCCTCTGGAAGTGCGCGGAGATCGACGTTTACAATCTCCGTATGGCGGAGAATATCGTGCCCGTATATAAGATGATCGACACCTGCGGCGCGGAATTCGCAAGCTACGTTCCTTACTTCTACTCTACCTACGAAAACGAGAACGAGTCTGTCGTCTCCGATAAGGAGAAGATCATCGTGCTCGGCTCGGGTCCGATCCGTATCGGTCAGGGTGTCGAGTTCGACTACTCCACCGTTCACGCCGTCAAGACCATCAAGGCCTCCGGCTATGAAGCGATCATCATCAATAACAACCCCGAGACCGTTTCCACCGACTACACGACCTCCGACAAGCTCTACTTCGAGCCTCTTTGTGTCGAGGACGTTATGAATATCATCAATCTGGAGAAGCCGATCGGCGTTATCGCATCCCTCGGCGGTCAGACCGCCATCAACCTTGCCGAGCCGCTCCGCGACCGCGGTGTGAAGATCATCGGTACGGACTGCGACGCTATCGAAAAGGCAGAGAACAGAGACGCCTTTGAAAAGGTTCTCCGCGACCTGAATATTCCTCAGCCCGAGGGTCAGGCCGTTACCAAGATCGAGGACGGCGTTGCCGCCGCGGCAAGAGTCGGCTACCCCGTTCTGGTTCGTCCCTCCTTCGTTCTCGGCGGTCGTGCGATGCAGATCGTAGCCGACGAGGAGCAGCTCCGCCACTACCTCAAGACCGCCGTTGAGATCGACGAGGACAAGCCCGTGCTCGTTGACAAGTATATCCAGGGTAAAGAGGTCGAGGTCGATGCCGTTTGCGACGGTACGGACG
The DNA here is from genome assembly GCA_017456965.1 of Clostridia bacterium. GTDB lineage: Bacteria > Bacillota > Clostridia > Oscillospirales > CAG-272 > QALR01. The sequence goes on along the minus strand of JAFTIJ010000127.1, from coordinate 22,461 downwards.
TATTCGTCCCCGGTATCATGGAGCTCGTTGAGCGCACGGGTATCCACTCGGGCGACTCCATCAGCGTATATCCCTCCTTCAGTATCTCTCAGAAGGTCAAGGATACCATCCTTGATTACACCAAGAAGCTCGGTATCGGCATCGGTATCGTCGGCCTCTACAATATCCAGTTTATCGTAGACGCGAAGGAGGACGTTTATATCATCGAGGTCAATCCCCGTTCCTCCCGTACCGTTCCCTTTATCTCCAAGTCCACGGGCTACAGCCTTGCGGATATCGGTACGCTCGTCATCCTCGGCAAGAGCCTGAAGGAGCAGGGCATTACCACGATCTACCCCGCAGAGAAGAGCCGTTGCTACGTTAAGGCGCCCGCCTTCTCCTTTGCGAAGCTCCGCGGTCTGGATGCTTACCTCAGCCCCGAGATGAAGTCCACGGGCGAGGCGATCGGCTACGATAAGACTATGACCCGCGCACTCTACAAGGCACTCAAGGCATCGGGCATGAACGTCGCTAACTACGGTACCGTCCTTTGCACCATCGCCGATAAGGATAAGGAGGAGGCGCTTCCTCTCATCCGCCGCTTCTACAACCTCGGCTTCAACATTCAGGCGACCGCAGTCACTGCCAAGTTCCTCAAGGAAAACGGCATCCGCACCCACGCGCTCAAGAAGATCAGCGAGGGTAGCGACGAGATCCTCTCCGCGATCCGTCAGGGCTACGTCAACTATATCATCAACACCAGAGATATCCACTCCTTCAAGCATCTCTCCGACGGTCACGAGATCCGTCAGTGTGCTGTGGAGAATAACGTGACCACCTTCACCGCGCTCGATACCGTCAAGGTTCTGCTTGACGTTCTGGAGGAGACCACGCTCGGTATCTCTACGATCAACGAATGAGGTAATTATGACACAGGGAATTTATGAGATCCTTTCCAACGTCAAGATCGCACGCGACGTTTACGAAATGGTGCTCTCGGGCGATACCTCTGCCATTACCGCGCCCGGGCAGTTTCTGAATATCAAGATCGAAGGTCTCTATCTCCGCCGTCCCATTTCCATTTGCGATTGGGACGGGGAGACCATCACCATCCTTTACAAGGTCGTCGGTGAGGGTACGGAGAAAATGGCAGACATGAAGGCAGGCGGCAAGCTCGACATCCTCGTCGGGCTTGGCAACGGCTTTGATATGACTTGCTCGGGTGACCGGCCTCTGCTTGTCGGCGGCGGCGTCGGCACGCCCCCCATGTACGGCCTTTGCAAGAGACTCGTGGCGATGGGCAAGCACCCCGTCGTGATCCTCGGCTACGCCTCCGCAGAGGACGTACTGTATGAGGAGAAGTTTCATGAGATGGGCGTAGAGGTCCGTATCGCGACCGTGGACGGTACGCGCGGTGTCAAGGGCTTCGTTACCCACGCTATGGACGGTCTGGATTATACGTATTTCTACGCCTGCGGTCCGATCCCGATGCTCCGTGCGCTGAGCGACGCCTCTGTGACGAGCGGTGAATTGAGCTTCGAGGAGAGAATGGGCTGTGGCTTCGGCGCCTGCATGGGATGCAGCTGCAAGACGAAATACGGCAACAAGCGTATTTGCCGTGACGGCCCCGTTCTCAAAAAGGAGGAAGTAATATGGTAAATACGAAAGTGAACCTTTGCGGGATCGAGCTGGATAACCCCGTCATTCCCGCCAGCGGTACGTTTGGCTTCGGCTATGAATTTGCCGAGCTCTACGATATCAACTGCCTCGGCACGTTCTCCTTCAAGGGTACGACCCTTGAGCCCCGCTTCGGCAACCCCACGCCCCGCATTGCGGAGTGCCCCGAGGGTATGCTCAACGCTGTCGGTCTCCAGAATCCCGGCGTGGACGCCGTGATCTCCGAGGAGCTCCCGAAGCTCGCAAAATGCTTCCATAAGCCCGTGATGGCAAACGTCAGCGGCTTTTCGGAATACGAATACGTTACGACCTGTGAGAGAATCGACGCGATCGACTCCGTCGGCTGGATCGAGGTCAATATCTCCTGCCCCAACGTACACGGCGGCGGTATGAGCTTCGGCACGTCTGCCGAGGCGGCAGGTCAGATCACCCGTGCGGTCAGAGCCGTCACCAAAAAGCCTCTGATCATCAAGCTCTCGCCCAACGTCACCGATATTGCCTCCATTGCCAAGGCGTGTGAGGCCGAGGGCGCGGACGCAGTCAGCCTGATCAATACCCTGATGGGTATGCGCATCGACCTGCGCCGTAAGAAGCCCATTATCGCCAACAAGACCGGCGGCTACTCCGGCCCCGCGATCAAGCCCGTTGCCATCCGCATGGTATATCAGGTTTACGACGCAGTCAAGATCCCGATCGTCGGTATGGGCGGCGTCTCTACGGCGGAGGACGTTCTGGAGATGATGCTTGCGGGCGCGACCGCCGTTGAGGTCGGCGCCGCAAACCTCGTTAATCCCTTTGCCAGCCGTGACATCATCGCGGATCTCCCGCGCGTGATGGAGAAATACGGCGTACAGAATCTTACGGATATTATAGGAGGAGCACACTAATATGGGAAAAGACGTCATCATCGCTTGCGACTTCGCGAGCGCTAAGGATACATTCGCATTTCTGGATCAGTTCACGGGCAGAAAGCCCTATGTGAAGATCGGTATGGAGCTTTTCTATGCCGAGGGTCCCTCGATCGTCCGTGAGCTCAAGGCAAGAGGACACAAGATCTTCCTCGACCTCAAGCTCCACGACATCCCCAACACCGTAAAGAAGGCTATGGCAGTCCTCTCTCACCTTGACGTGGATATGTGCAACCTCCACGCAAGCGGCACGGTCTCCATGATGGAGGCAGCGCTTGAGGGTCTCACCCGTCCCGACGGCACCAGACCCCTGCTCATCGCCGTAACTCAGCTCACCTCCACAAGCGAGGAGAGAATGAAGACCGACCTTCTGATCGATCAGCCTATCGACAAGGTCGTTATGCACTACGCGGCAAACGCAAAGAAGGCAGGACTTGACGGCGTCGTTTGCTCTCCCCTTGAGGCGGGCAAGGTACACGACGTCTGCGGCAAGGAATTTCTGACCGTAACCCCCGGCGTCCGCTTTGCAGGCGGTGACGTCGGTGACCAGTCCAGAATCACGACACCCGAGGGCGCAAAGGCGATTGGCTCCGACTACATCGTCGTTGGCAGACCCATCACGGCGGCGGCAGACCCCGTAGCGGCATACGAGAGATGCGTTGCTGAATTCGTAGATTGATTGCAAGGAGACCCCTATGAGAAATTTGATTGACATTCTGGAGCTCTCGACCGAGGATATCAACGGTCTGATCGAGGTGGCGGAGGATATCATCGCCACCCCCGAAAAGTACGCAGAGGCCTGCAAGGGCAAGATTCTCGGTACGCTCTTTTTCGAACCCTCCACGAGAACCCGACTCAGCTTTACCTCCGCGATGATGAGCCTTGGCGGTAACGTGCTCGGCTTCTCCGAGGCTACCAGCAGCTCCGCCTCCAAGGGCGAGAGCGTCGCAGATACCGTGCACATGGTATCCGCGTACTCCGATATCATCGCGATGCGCCACCCCAAGGAGGGCGCGCCCTTCGTTGCGGCGAAGGCGGCGACCGTGCCGATCATCAACGCAGGTGACGGCGGTCACTTCCACCCCACCCAGACGCTGACGGACCTGCTTACCATCAAGCGTAAGAAGGGAAGCCTCAATAACCTCACCATCGGTCTTTGCGGCGATTTGAAGTTCGGCAGAACCGTTCACTCCCTTATCGCGGCGATGTCCCGCTACAGCGGCATCAAGTTCGTTCTGATCTCTCCCGAGGAGCTGAAGCTGCCGGGATACGTCAAGTACGAGTTCCTCGGTGACGGCAAGATCGCCTACGAGGAGATCGACGATCTGGAGAAGGCAATGCCCGAGCTCGATATCCTTTACATGACCCGTATCCAGCAGGAGCGCTTCTCCAGCTATGACGAGTATCTCCGTCTCAAGGACAGCTACATCCTGACCACCGACAAGCTCGAATGTGCCAAGCCCGACCTTTGCATTATGCACCCGCTTCCCCGTGTCAACGAGATCTCTGTCAAGGTTGACGAGGATCCTCGCGCGTGCTACTTTGAGCAGGCGGCAAACGGCAGATTTATCCGTATGGCACTGATCCTGAAGCTCCTGAAGGAGCGCGATCTGCCCGACGTTCCCCGTGTCGGTATGTCCGTCGAGGGTCTCTCCTGTGAGAATCCGCGTTGCATCTGCAGGACGGAGCAGGAGCTCCCGCCCCTCTTCCGTTGCGCAGACGAGACGCACGGCGTATACCGTTGCGTTTACTGCGACCAGAAGGCGTACAGCAAAAAGAAATAAGCGATTTTCGGCACCCGTGCATCGCACGGGTGCTTTGCTTTTCCGAAAAATTTAAAATGAACGGAAATAAGTGTGTACAAACGCAAAAAAGTGTGCTATAATGATACTGATATCCGTAAATAACGCAAGCGTGATCGCTTGCGTCAAAGACGGAAAAAGAAAGGAAATCCGATGGTATGAAACGACTGCTTTTCTTACTTCTCGCCCTGTGTCTCATCCTTGCGTTGATGAGCGGATGCACGGAGCGCATGAGCGCGGCGGAGAGCGCTCTTATTGCCGTCAAGGAGATGGATCTTGCCGCGCTTTCGTCGTGCGTGACTCCGGAAACGCAGGCGCAGATCACCCGTATGCAGAGGACCTATGAGGGCCTTGACGAAACGGAGCGGGCGACGCTCGTGCGTCTGTACGCACAGATCCGCTATACGATCGTCGGGACGACGGATACCGCAGACGGCGGACGTACGGTCACCGTAACCGCCAAGCTTCCCGATATGAGCCGTGTCCGCACGCTTGCCAACGCACAGATCGTCTTCGGCAAGACCGCAAACGAGAGTGTCACAGAGATCCTCGACGGCGGCAAGGCTGACGTGCGTGACGTCACGTGGGAGATCGTGCTTGCAAAGCACGACGGCGAGTGGCTCGTTTGCTATGACGAGAAGATCAACGGCGCGTGGATCGCCGACCTCGGACTTACCGAGATGCTTGCGTTTTTTGCCAAGCACTGATCCATAAGATGACAGAAAGGAATCGATGCGCCGATGGCGCACGGAATACGATATGGAAGATAACATGAGAAGAAACGGCGCCCCCCGTAAGGCAGAGCCCGACGGTACGGTCGTCGTCGGCAGAAACCCGATCCTTGAGCTTCTGAAAAGCGGAAAGGATATTGAGAAGCTTTATATTCAGCGCGGTGAGCGCGAGGGCTCGATCACCAAGATCTTCGCCGAGGCGAAGAAGCGCGGCATCGTGATCGCGGAGACGGACAAAAAGCGTCTGGACGAGCTCTCTATGGGCAACGCGCATCAGGGCGTGGCGGCGATCGTGTCCGCTGTGGAATACAAGACCGTGGAGGAGCTCGTCGCCATCGCGCGCGACAAGGGCGAGGCGCCTCTGATCGTCGTCTGTGACGGCGTTGAGGACCCCCACAATCTCGGCGCGATCCTGCGCTGTGCCGACGGTGCGGGCGCACACGGTGTGATCGTCTCCCGCAGACATTGCCCCGCGATCGGACAGACGGTATTCAAGGCCTCCGCGGGTGCGGCGGCGCACGTGCCGATCGCCAAGGTCGCTAATATTGCCTCGGCGGTGGACGAGCTCAAGGAGATGGGCGTCTGGATCTTTGCGGCGGAGGCTGACGGCGTGCATTACAAAAAGGCGGATTTCAAGGGCGCCTGCGCGATCGTGCTTGGCAGTGAGGGCGACGGTGTCTCCCGTCTGGTACGCGAAAAATGCGATTTTGTCGTCTCGATCCCCATGCGCGGTGCCGTAAACTCGCTGAACGTGTCCACGGCGGCGGCCGTGCTTCTCTTCGAGGCGTCTGAGCAGCAGCACGCTTGAATTTCTCGGCGATACGGAAGAAAAGGAGTTTTCTTATGCCCAATACTGAAGAAAAAAAGGATAAAAAGCCCGGCTTCGTCAGCGATGCGCAGGACCTCTTCCGCAAGCTGAACGGACGGATCGAGGCGAGCCGTATGCAGGCAAGACAGCAAGCCGCGTATGCGGACCAAGATCCCGCAGAGGATGACGACGCGCCGTACTCCCCGATGGCGGACGTGGCGATCGCCATGCCCGAGGAGGAGAAAAAGAGCGACGAGGATCTCACGGAGGAGGAGCTGCGCGACTTTTTTGACGGCTATCTTGAGGACTCGACGGAGCTTGAGGCGCCCGTCTCGTACGATGACGTACATAAGCAGGTCGTTGCAGGACGCGCCCGCACCGCGGCGCCGTCCCGCGCTGACGTAGCAAGAAATATCAATGAGGCGGAGCGCTACGTTGAGGAGCTGACGGAGCGTCACGCGCAGGAGGGTGGGTCCGACGAGTCGTTTTCGATTCCCGCCTGCGAGGATACCACGGGCGGCTTTGCCGTTGACGTGCGCGATACCCAACAGCTCAATACCTTTGCGCCCGGCACGGATCTGCCCGAGGATCTCTCTATGGAGCCGACGCGCGTGATCCATACGGCAACGGAGGACGTCCCCGTGCCCGAGCTGCCGGACGATACGGATATGATGCGTGCCTTCGGCTTGACGACCGAGGGACGCGTGACGGATGAGACGCGCTTGTTTGAGGACGTTTCCATCGACGACGCGCTGTTGTCCGATGACGGTGAGGCATATGGCGGCGCAGAGCCGCTCGATCGCCATATCAAGCTTGAGGAGCCGCGCGGCTTTGAGTATGAGGATGCATCGCAGAATGCCTCGATCTTTGCCGTCTTTAAATCCAAATATACGATGGAGAAGGCGCGTCTCGCGCTTGCGGCGGCGTTTGCGCTTTTGCTCGGCCTTTTGGAGAACGTGAGTGCCATTGCCGATATCTTTGGCAATAACGTCAACGTGATCGCGGTGGACTGGGTGCTGGCGTTTATTTGCGCGGCACTGGTTTTTGACCGCATTATTCAGGCGGCGAAGGATCTTTTGCGTCTGGAGCTCACGGCGGACACCGTGACGCTTGCGGCGTTCGTGCTCTCCGTGATCACCACGGGTATTACCTTGTTTGTAGCCCCCGTCAGCGGGCGCGTATATCTCTATAATTTCCCCTTTGCGATCTGCGTGCTGCTGACGATCCTGTCCGCATTTATCACGCTGCGTCGCGACGTGTATTCCTTTAAGATCGTTTCCTCGCATCAGCCGAAGCGCTCGCTCGTTCCCTCGAACGAGGGCGTGAATGCGCCCGAGGGAATGTATTTTGACGGCTATCTCGGTGAGCAGGAGCGTGTCTCTACCGTCCGAGAGGCGGATTTTGTCCATTCCTTTTTTGCGCACCGCGCGGAGAAGACGAAGCAGAGGCTCCTTTTAAGGATCTTTATCCCCGTATGCCTTCTGTTTTCCGTGCTCTTCTTCCTCGTGTCCCTGCTTGTGATGGACTACACGCTGACCGAGAGCCTCGGTGCGATGTACGCCGCGTTTATGATGGGCGCACCTGTCATCGCCTTTATCGCCTACACCTATCCGCTCTATCTTGCCTCCCGCCGTGCCTACGGCTACCACTCTGCGATCATCGGTGACAAGACGCACGAGAATTATGAGGATACCGCCATCGTTGCCTTCCGTGACGAGGATGCCTTCCCCGTCGGACGCGCCAAGGTCAAGAGCTTAAAGCTCTATGCCGACCGCAAGATCGAGAGCGTCATGTATTACGCGTCCAGCGTTTACGACAAGCTCGGCGGTCCGCTTGCCTCTGTATTCCGTCAGGCGACCCTCAACGGCGTCATCTCCAAAAACGTGGAGCTGGTCGAGGTCTCGTGCGGCGGTGTCAGCGCTATGGTGGACGGTAAGAATATCGTCGTCGGTTGCCCCGAATATATGGAGGAGCAGTGCTTTGAGATCATGCCCGACGAGGGCGACGAGGAGCATACGGGCAATACCAATAAGCGCATCCTGTATCTTGCCTGCGACCAGATCGTGATCGCAAAATTCTACGTTCGCTATACGACGACGGCAGACTTTTTGTATATGGCATCCCGTCTTGCCAATATGGGCGTCGGTACGTCGATCCGTACGGCTGACCCCTGTATTGACGACGGTCTGCTCGCCGCCAATAACCTCAGCCCCGAGAAGTACCCCGTGCGCGTCGTCAAGGGCGTGCTCCCCGAAAAGGCGAAGGGTGATATCAGCGCCAAGGACGGCGGTATCGTCTCGATCGGTACGACCAAGGAGCTCGTCAGCACGTTTTTGCTCTGTGACAGGATCGAGAACGTCAAGAAGATCGGCTTTATCTTAAAGGCGGTCGCGACGGTCCTCGGCATCGCGGTGATGCTCTTGCTCCTCTTTACGGGTCACGTGACGGGCTTGCTCTCCGTTTTCCCCGCACTCTATCAGCTTTTCTGGCTCATTCCGATCCTGATCGTTTCCCGCATTTATATCTGATCTCACTACTTGTAAGAGCCCCTGCGGCATAGGCGTTTTATCCGAGAAAATCGGGTAAATTTGCCATATGTCGGGGGCTCTTTTTGTCACATTTGCTGATTTTTTAGCCATGGCTAAAAAGTGAGGAAAAGCACTTGACAAATAAAAAACGGTGTGCTATTATTTTAACACACTAAAACGAAATCACAAGGAGATACTGTGAAAATGAAAAAGATCCTCGCACTTTTGCTTGCCGTTATGATGATGGCGACCATGTTTACCGCTTGCGGACTCAAGGAGACCGTCGTCGTTGCGTACACGCTTTACGACCCTATGAACTATCTGGATGAGAACGGCGATCTCGTCGGCTTCGACACGGAGCTTGCCGAGGCCGTATTTGAGAAGCTCGGCTACGCCGCATCCTTCAAGCTGATCGACTGGAATCAGAAATATACCGAGCTCAACGCAGGTACGATCGACTGCATCTGGAACGGCTTCACCGCCAATACCGCAGACGACGACGGCGTCGCCAGAAGCGAAAAGGTAGATTTCTCTTACAACTATATGCGCAATAAGCAGGTCATCGTCACGACCGCCGAGATTGCCGCAACCGTTACCGATACCGCGTCTCTTGCGGGTAAGGTCGGTGCTGTGGAGGCAAGCTCCGCAGGCGATACCTTCCTCACCGAGAACCTTACGGGCGCCGTTAAGAAGGGCGTTACCTCTCAGCTTGACGCAATGAGAGACCTCGCGATGAAGACCGCAGACTTCGTCGTCGTTGACGAGCAGCTCGCAAAGGCTTATGTCGGCACGGGCGACTACAAGGACCTCGTGATCGTCGAGACCGTAACGGGCACCGAGGAGTTCTACGCCATCGGCTTCAAGAAGGGAAGCGACCTGACCGCCAAGGTCAATAAGGCACTGGAGGAGCTCGCCGCTGACGGCACCATTGCCGCCCTCGCAGAGAAATACGGCGTCTCCAACACCGCGATCGTCAATTTCGACGATCAGAAAAACTGATTTGAGATCGTAACGGCAAAGACCGATGCAAAGCAAGGTTGGAATCTCGTATCCAACCTTGCGCTTTTGCGTTTGGAGGCTTCTTTGCCACGGAAAGGAAATTACCGTATGCAATTTTGGGATATCACGCTGGAGCTTTTGGGTGGCTTTGGGCTCAGCTGTCTTTTATTTTTGATGACGCTTCTCTTTGCCATCCCGCTCGGACTTGCGCTCTCGTTTTGCACGATGAGCAAATTTAAGCCCCTGCGCTCGGTGAGCAAGGTCTTTGTCTGGATCGTGCGCGGCGTTCCGCTGATGCTGCTCATCTTCATGATCTACTATCTGCCGGGGCTTATCGGGAGCGGTACGCTCAATGTCTTTGACTATTTGGACCGCTATTTCACGCAGGTGTCGGGTAGTCAGGAGCTTTTATATTACGGCAGATTCATTGCCGTTCTGATCGCCTTCGTGATCAACTACGCCTGCTATTTCTCCGAGATCTTCCGCGGCGGCATCGAGAGCATCCCGCTCGGGCAGTACGAGGCGGGACAGGTGCTCGGTCTGACGCGCGGGCAGATCTTCCGTCGGATCGTTTTAAAGCAGGTCGTCAAGCGCATCCTGCCCCCGATGTCCAACGAGGTCATCACCCTCGTCAAGGATACCGCGCTTGCGAACGCCATCGCCATCCCCGAGATCATCAAGCGCGCACAGCTCATGGCATCCTCGCAGGCGCTGATCTGGCCGATCTTCTATACGGCGATCTTTTATCTTTTGTTTGTCGGCGCGCTCACGCTCTTGCTCGGCTTTGCCGAGAGGAAGCTCTCCTATTTCAAGGCGTAAGGAGGACACGTTATGTTTCTGGAAGTAAAACATCTGACCAAGAGCTTTGGTGATACCCACGTGTTGAAGGGTATTGATTTCGGTCTTGAGAAGGGACAGGTCCTCTCGATCATCGGCTCGTCCGGTAGCGGCAAGACCACGCTTCTTCGCTGTATCAACGCGCTGGAGACGGCGGACGGCGGCGAGATCTTCGTCGGCGGCAACAAGATCTTTGATGCGGCAGAGCATTTCTCCGCGCAGAATAAGAAAAAAAGTAGAAATATCGTCAATTTCGGCTTTGTTTTTCAGTCCTTTAACCTCTTTCCGCAATATACGGCGCTGGAGAACGTGACCCTCGCCCCCGCCCTCAAGGCGCGCGAGATCTGTAAGCGCGACCGTTTGCCCAAGGCAGAGTATAAGCGGATGCTCTCGGAGATCGAGCAAAAAGCGATAGATCTGCTCGGCAAGGTTGGTCTTGCCGAAAAGCGGGACGCATACCCCTGTCAGCTCTCGGGCGGTCAGCAGCAGCGCGTTTCCATTGCGCGTGCGCTGGCGCTCTCTCCCGACGTGCTCTGCTTCGACGAGCCGACCTCGGCGCTCGACCCCGAGATCACGGGCGAGGTCTTGAAGATCATCAAGGAGCTCGCCGCGGAGGATATGACGATGATCATCGTCACGCACGAGATGGCGTTTGCCAAGGACGTCTCCGACAAGATCATCTTTATGGATGGCGGCGTGATCAGCGCAGAGGGCACGCCCGACGCGCTCTTCTCCCAGACCGAGAACCGACGTCTGCACGCCTTTTTAAGCTCCTTTTACCGTACGTAAGCGAGCATTTTGCAAAATAACAAAAAAGCGCCCGTCCCCAAGCCGAATCACGGCAGGGACGGGCGTTTTTTGTGCGTTGACAGGTGCGGGAAACATTGCTTGCTTTGGATCTACATATCTGCTTACCCATTTCCCCACACTACGGATCGAACGCCGTCGCGTTCGTCTTTTTCTTTTGGTTCTTTTCTTTGAGACCAAAGAAAAGAACGTCTCCCGCTCAATCTTCGACCTTACCCACAGAGCTCCGAGACGGTGACGAACTCGTAGCCCTCGGCGATCAGCTCGGGGATGATCCGCTTCAGCGCCGCGACGGTGTGGGTGCCGGGGGCGGTGTAGTCGTGGAAGAGGATGATGCTCCCGTTTCGCACGCCGTTTCGGACGCATTTCACGATATCCTCCGTGCTTGCCTTGTCCCAGTCGCGCGTATCGACGTTCCAGAGGATCACGCGGTAGCCGAGCTTGCCCGCGGTCTCGACGACCGTGTCGGAGCAGACGCCCTCGGGTGGGCGGAAGAGCTTGGTGGTAACGCTCGCGACGCTCTCAAGCGCACTCTCCGCACGGCGGATCTCCTCCTCCAATTCCTTGGCGTTCAGACGTGCCGTTCTGCCGTGTGAGAAGGTGTGGTTGCCGATCTCGTGACCGAGGGCTACGGCGCGCCGCAGAGGGGCGGGGTAGTACCCCACGTTTTCTCCGATGACGAAGAAGGTGGCGCGGACGCCGTACTCCTCCAATACGTCAAGGATGGCATCCGTCTTTTTGGGGTGCGGTCCGTCGTCGAAGGTGAGCGCGATGCGCGGCGTATCCGTACTGCCCGCGCGGATGGGCGGCTCGAATGCGTCCGCACGCAGGGAGATGGGGCAGAGAAGCGTGAGGAGCGCGAGATACAGGCAAAGGTGCCGTCTCATTCGCACGCCTCCCCGACGAGCTCCGTCAGCGAGCCGAAGCGGTAGCCCTCCGCCTTCCACGCCGTGATCAGCTCGTCGAGGATATCGGCGTTCGTCTTCGAGGTCGGGTGCAGGAGCAGGATCGCGCCGTCGTGGAGATTTTCGGTGAGCAGGCGCTTGGCGTAGTCGGCGGAGGGCTGCTTGGCGTTATCCCAATCCGCGTAGGCAAGACTCCAGAAAACGGTGGTGTAGCCGAGCTCCTGTACAGCCCTCATGCTCTCCTCGCTGAATTTGCCCTCGGGCGGACGGAAGAAGCGCGCAAGCTCACAGCCCGTTTTCTCTCGGTAGACCTCTTCGAGGGTGTGGATCTCCCGTGCGATCTCCTCGGGCGTGATCGCGGTCATATCCTTGTGGCGGGCGGTGTGATTGCATACGAGATGCCCCTCCTCTGCCATGCGGCGCACGAGCGCGGTGTCACGTGTGACCAGATTCTCTAAAATAAAGAAGGCGCCCTGTACCCCGTGCTTTTTCAGCGTGTCGAGGATGCGCGCCACGTTGCCGTTTTCGTAGCCCGCGTCAAAGGTGAGGTAGACGACCTTCTCCTCGGGGCCGAGATAGACGCCGCCGTAGTCCTCGACGTACGCCATGTCCTGCTCGACCGTGGGGCGCAGATGGTCCTTTTGCCGCTTGCAGTACCAGCTTTTTGCATCGGCGGCGCTCAGTGTATTGCCCGTTGTGACGCAGAACAGGATGCTGAGAAGGGCAGAAATGATCTTTTGTATCGGTTTCTCCATATCGGACTCCTTTTCGGGTGGTTTTGTAGCTTAGTTTATGCACGATGTGTGAATATACACGATGAAATTTTTGTATATGACGCAAAATCATTGCAATTTTGAAAAAAATAAGGTATACTATAAAGAAGAGTATGAGAAAAAGAAAGGGTTTTTACGTATGGTGAAGATCAACATCGTTCTGGTGGAGCCCGAGATTCCGCAGAACACGGGCAATATTGCGCGCACCTGCTCTGCAACGGGGGCGGCACTGCATCTGGTAAAGCCGCTGGGCTTTGCCATTGACGATAAGAAAATGAAGAGAGCGGGCCTTGACTATTGGAATACGCTCGAAATCTATATGTACGAGTCTCTTGCCGATTTTATGGCGCAGCACGGCGAGGACAATCTCTGGTTCTACACGACCAAGGCAAGCCGCCTGTATACGGATGCCGCCGTGGATGAGCGCGACGAGATCTATCTCGTTTTCGGCAAGGAGACCAAGGGGCTCCCCGAGGAATTGACGGCGGCGCATTTTGACCGTAGCGTCCGCCTGCCGATGCGAAACGATATCCGCAGTCTCAATCTCTCCAATACCGTTGCCATTGCGGTCTATGAGACGCTGAGACAGGACCGCTTTGACGGGATGCGTACCGACGGCGAGCGCCTCGCCACGCTTTGCGCAGAGAGTGAATAATTTTGCCGACGCAGGAGAAAGTTTACAAAATCCTATAGTAATTTCAGGCAAAATCATGTATACTGATATTGATATACTCAAAAATGAAAGGAAAAGAGAATATGTCACTTGCAGACAAGCTTTTTGGCACATACAGCGAAAGACAGATCAAGAAGATCAGACCCCTCGTGGATAAAATAGAATCACTTGCAGATACCTATGCCGCCATGGACGACGCGTCCCTGCGCGGCATGACCGACGTTCTGAAGGCGCGGCTTTTGATGGGCAACACGCTCGACGATATCCTGCCCGACGCCTTTGCCGTCGTCAGAGAGGCGGCGACCCGCGTGCTCGGTAAGCGTCCCTTCCGCGTTCAGCTCATGGGAGGTATTATCCTGCATCAGGGACGCATCGCGGAGATGAAGACGGGCGAGGGTAAGACGCTCGTTGCAACGATGCCCGCATACCTCAACGCCCTTGCGGGGGAGGGTGTGCATATCGTGACCGTCAACGACTATCTCGCACGCCGCGACAGCGAGGAGATGGGCAAGGTCTACGGCTTCCTCGGATTGAAAACGGGACTGATCGTGCACGGTCAGACCCCGCAGGAGAAGCAGGAGGCGTATCTTGCCGATATTACCTACGGTACCAACAACGAGATCGGCTTTGACTATCTGCGCGATAACATGGTCCTCTATAAAAAGGACCTGACTCAGCGCCCCCACGCCTTTGCCATCGTGGACGAGGTGGACTCGATCCTCATCGACGAGGCGAGAACGCCTCTCATCATCTCGGGTAAGGGCGAGCAGTCGAACGATCTCTATCAGAAGGCAAACGCGCTCGTGCGCTCGATGCGTCCCCACGTCGTCAAGGAGATGGACAGTAAGTCCGACAACGAGGACGTAAAGGAGGATTACATCGTTGACGAAAAGGCAAAGCGCACGATCCTGACCCGCCACGGTATTGAGAAGGCGGAGCGCTTCTTCGGTCTTGAGAATCTCTCCGACCCCGAGAACCGCGCGATCAACCACCATCTCCGTCAGGCGATGCACGCCTACGGCATCATGAAGCGCGACGTGGACTACGTGGTCACGACCGACGGTAAGGTCATGATCGTAGACTCCTTTACGGGTCGTATCATGCCCGGCAGACGCTTCTCGGACGGTCTGCATCAGGCGATCGAGGCAAAGGAGAACGTCAGAATTCAGGATGAGAACCAGACGCTGGCAACCGTCACCTTCCAGAACTTCTTCCGTCTTTACAAGAAGCTCGCGGGCATGACGGGTACGGCACTCACGGAGGAGAGCGAGTTCCGTGAGATCTACGGATTGGACGTCGTGGAGGTCCCCACCAACAGACCCATGATCCGCTTGGATCAGCACGACGTGGTATATAAGAATCAGGCAGGCAAATACAGAGCGATCATCGCGCAGATCCGCGCGTGCCACGAGAAGGGTCAGCCCGTGCTCGTCGGTACGGTGTCGGTCGAGAAGTCGGAGTATCTCTCTGCCCTGTTGAAGCGCGAGGGCATCCGTCATAACGTCCTCAACGCCAAGCACCACGAGCGCGAGGCGGAGATCGTCGCACAGGCAGGCAAGCTCGGCGCCGTCACCATCTCGACCAATATGGCGGGACGCGGTACGGATATCATGCTCGGCGGTAACGCAGAGTTCCTCGCCAAGAACGAGCTGAAGAAGCAGGGCTATGACGAGACGGAGATCGCACTCGCCGTCGGTATGTCCGAGGCGATCGACGAGCGTGTCGCCGCGGCGCGCGCCCTCTTCCGTGAGAAGCTGGAGACCTTCAAGGCGGAGATTGCGCCCGAGGCGGAGAAGGTCCGCGAGGCGGGCGGTCTCTTTATCCTCGGTACGGAGCGCCACGAGAGCCGCCGTATCGACAATCAGCTCCGCGGACGCTCGGGACGACAGGGCGACCCCGGCGAGAGCCGCTTCTATCTCGCGCTTGACGACGATCTCATGAGACTCTTCGGCAGTGAGCGCATCGCGGGCGTGATCGACCGCCTCGGCCTGGAGGAGGATCAGCCCATCGACGCCAAGATCCTCTCAAACTCCATCGAGAGCGCGCAAAAGCGTCTGGAGGGTGAGAACTTTAACCGCAGAAAGAACGTCCTCGATTACGACGACGTTATGAATCAGCAGAGAAATATCATTTACGGTCAGCGCCGCGAGGTGCTTGACGGCGCGGACATCAGCGAGAAGATCCGCGGTATGCTCTCCGAGTGCGTACGCGCTTCCATGGCGCTCTGCATCGACGGAGACGGCGTCTATCATGAGGACGCCGCAAGAGAGGCGCTTGCGTGGATCGCACGCCCCGACGAGTACGCGATGGATCCGAAGGAGCTGGAGGCGCTCCTCATCCGCCGTACGGAGATGATCTACGCCGAGAGAGAGATGCTCTTCGGCGATCAGATGCGAGAGATGGAGCGCGTGGCACTCCTGCGCGCGGTCGATACCAACTGGATGGCACATCTCGACGCGATGGACGATCTGCGCGACGGTGTGGGTCTGAACGCCTACGCACAGCGCAATCCTCTGACCGAGTACCGCATCGGTGCGGGCGATATGTTTGACGAGATGATCGACAAGATCCGTCTGGATACGGTTCGCTTCGTGCTGTTCGCGGGTGTTCAGATGGCGGTCAAGCGCGTCGCGGTCGCAAAGCAGCAGGTCGCCGAGGCCGCGAAGGTCGGCGGCGATCAGACAAAGGCACGCCCCGTCGTCAAGCGCGCCTCTGAGCGTGTGGGCAGAAACGATCCCTGCCCCTGCGGAAGCGGTAAAAAATACAAGCAGTGCTGCGGCAAGCCGCAGGGCGCATCGGCTGAATAAAACAGTATGCCGCCGCACGGTCACGTGCGGCGGCATAGAATGGAGAATAACATGGGCTTTGGATGGATGTTCCTCGGCTATCTTCTGCTTTTGGGAACAAATCTCGAATTTTTTGGCATTCCCGTAGACGTCACGCCCGACGTGATCGGCTACTATCTGATGCTGCGCGGCTTCAATACGGCGTGCATCCATTGTGATTGCTTCCGCATTTCGCGCATCCTTGCGATGATCGGTATCCCCGTATCGCTCGTCGTCACGGCGATGGACCTCTTGATCAACATGAAGGTCTTTACGTTGCCGCTTGCCGTGTCGGGTGTGCTTGCGTACGGATACGATCTCTTCGGGCTTGCGTACAGCCTCGTGCTTCTGTACGCGGTCTATCGCATTGCCACGCAGGTGGGGCTTGATAAGCTCAGAAAAAAGTCGATGCGCTGTGCGATCTATACCGTCGTTTTCTTTTTCCTTGCCGATCTTGTGGCAACGATCTTCCCGCTTTTCGGCGCGACGCTCTCGACTGCCTACGTTTCCGCGATCGACGTGCTCGCCGCCGCGCTCTGCATCGTCGTCAACGCGCTCTTGCTTTTCGACTGCTATCGCATGATCTGCCTTGAGGGCGACGAGGATATGCCCGACAACCGCGAGCATAAATACAAGACCCCCTTCGATTACTTTGACAGACGCAGACGTCTTGATGAGGAAGAGGCGGCAAAAAAGAACGTACATCACCACAAAAAGAAGCGATAACACCGAATACGATCGTGTGACCCCGTTTGGCGTCACACGGAGAAAGGAGAACCGTATGAAGATCGGCTATATCCTTGCCGGCATGATCTTCCTTTTCAATCCGCACATCAATATCGTGGACGTCCTGCCCGACGTGATCGGCTATATTCTGATTTTGCACGGGCTTTTCAAGATATCGGATCTTGAGCGCAATCTGCAATCCGCAAGACGGCGCTTTCTGAATCTGGCGTGGCTCTCGGCGGCAAAGCTTGCCTGCCTTCTGATCACGCCGATCTTTGACGAGACGCTGTACCTGATCTTCACCTTCTGCTTCGGGCTCTTGGAGATGATGTGGATGATCCCCGCCTTCATTGATCTGTTCGCGGGCATTGCCTTCCTTGAGGATCGGCACACGTCGCACCGTACTCGCTTCGATCCCGAGCGCAAGAGCCGATTCGGCGGCGTGCTCGACAAGACTGATTTTGCGGACGGTCGCGTATACTTTGAGGTATATGAGAAAAATAAGCAAAACGGTGAGTACCCCGCAGACGAGGAGCGCGTCCGCTTCCCGGGCGGTGAGGTCACCGTTTGCGCGAGCTACGAGGGCTTTGTGGCGCGTGATGAGAAAAAGACGCCGTATTTCTATGCGTCGGACGAGGCACGCGTGATCAGCGTGATCTTCGTCATCGTGCGTGCGCTCTGCGCGTGTCTGCCCGAGGTGACGGCGCTGATGTCCACGGGCGACAGCTACGTTCACTCCCATTATACAAATAACTACTCGGGGCTTCGCATCTTGCTCTCCGCCGTGCTGGCGCTCGTGGCGCTGGCGGTCGGTATCGTGTGGCTTTGCCGCATGGTGAAATACTTCCGCGTCTTTATGAACGATACGCCGTTTCTTGCGGCACTCAGCGCGCGCTACGAGGCGGAGGTCGTGCCGAATAAGCCCCTCTGGATCAAGCGCGGTACGCTTGCCTTCTGCCTTTTCTCAACGGTGGCGCTGGCGTTTATGACCTGCGTGCGTCTCAGCATCGGCAATATCACAGACGGCGACGGCGTGCTGATCGCCGTACTGGAGGCGGTCTATATCGTGCCCGAGTTCCTTTTCGGCGTGATGATGGTGCTTGCCTTCCGACGCGTACGCGCATATTATCCCGCCTATCGCGAGAGCGTGAAGCGCACGTGGCTCTTTACGGGCGTATCCCTTGCGGCGTACGTGCTGATGTTCTATATCTCCGCGACCTACGGCAGAACGGTATTCCCCTATCAGGAGCTGAAATACTGCATTCTCTTCGGCATCTACCTTCTGATCTTCGCGGCGTCCATGATGCTTTTCGTTTCCGTTTGCCGTGAGAAGGAGCGGGCGTACGCCACGCTTGTCGAGGAGGTCGCGCGCGTGGTGTCCCCCGAGGAGCACGAGTATGCCAAAAAGCGTCGCGCACATATGATGGACGAGTTCCGCCCGAGACTGCGCGGTCTGACCGCCGCAAGCATTGCCTACGCCGTTTTCAGCGTCGTCTGCATGGCGGCCGTTCCCTTTGCCGAGGACTACGCGGCGTGTGGGCTTTCTTGGCTTTTCCGTACGGCATTCTGCATTTTCGTGATTGTGAAGAGCGTATTGCTTACCGATAAGCTGGAGCACGAGATCGAGAAGGTCATAGATTGAGAGGTATGTTTATGGATGAGATCATGCAAGAAAATATTCCCGTCGGAGGCGGCTCCGACAAAAAGAAAAAAGAGAAGCTGACTGCCCGTGAGACGCTGTACGAGATCTTTGAGGAGCTTTGCTACGTGGCGGCGCTGGTCGTCCTCTTCTTCCTCTTTATCGGTCGTATGGCGACGGTTCAGGGCTCCTCTATGGCAAATACGCTACAGGACGAGGACGGTATCTTCGTATCCAATCTTTTCTACACGCCCGACCGCTACGATATCGTCGTTGTGGATAAGGAGGAGGGCTATTACGCAGATGAGCTTCTGATCAAGCGCGTGATCGCCAAGGGCGGGGAGACCGTCACCATCAACTACAATACGTGGACGGTGGTCGTGGACGGCTTGCCGCTTTACGAGCCCTACGTCCTGCGCGAGGACGGCATGATGGACAGGGAGGATATGGTGTCGGACACCTTCGTCGTCCCCGAGGGCTGTTACTTTGTGATGGGCGATAACCGAAACGGCTCGACGGACAGCCGCTCGGAGCTCGTCGGCTTCGTCAAGGCAAGCGAGATCCTCGGCCGTGCGGTCTTCCGCGTGTCCCCGCCGCAGAGCATGGGCTTTTTGAAATGAGAGGGCGCGACGGCACCTCTTACAGTGATAATTGAGATAAGGAGTAAGCTACGTGTCGGGAGCGGAACATATCCCTTCCGACCACGTGCGGTGAATACTATGCCATCAGACAGAATACAATGGTTCCCGGGACATATGGCGAAAACGCGCCGTCTGATCACGGAGAATCTCAAGGAAGTGGACTTTGTGATGGAGCTTCTGGATGCACGCATTCCGCACAGCTCCGAGAACCCCGAGATCGCAAGACTCCTCGGCTCGAAGCCGAGACTGACGTTGCTCAGCAAATCCTCGCTTGCCGACCCCGAGGCAACGAAGCTCTGGCAGGAGCATTTCCGCGAGCGGGGAAGAGAATGTATCTTTTACGATTGCCGTACGGGCGAGGGTCTCTCCCGCATTACGGAGGCGGCGCGCCGTCTCTGCGCGGAGCGCATTGAGCGCTATAAGGAGAAGGGCATGGAGGGCAGAAAGCTGCGTGCCATGATCGTCGGCATCCCGAACGTGGGCAAGAGCTCACTGATCAACCGCCTCGCCGCCAATAACAAGGCGAAGGTGGAGAACCGCCCCGGCGTGACGCTGACCAAGCAGTGGATCTCGACCTCGCTCGGCATCGACCTATTGGATATGCCGGGCA
Source organism: Clostridia bacterium (assembly GCA_017456965.1). GTDB lineage: Bacteria > Bacillota > Clostridia > Oscillospirales > CAG-272 > QALR01. The sequence goes on along the minus strand of JAFTIJ010000127.1, from coordinate 2,593 downwards.
TCCTCTGGCCGAAGTTTGAGGAGAAGGAGGTCGGTGAGAATCTCGCCGTGACGGGCGCGATCCGTGACGAGGTCATGGATATCGAGCTGCTCGCCTGTGTGCTTTGCTCCCGTCTGCGCGAGCGCTATCCCGCGCTGCTCACGACGCGCTATAAGCTGAAGGAGGGCGAGATGGAGGGGCTGGACGACTACGAGCTCGGTCTTCTGATCGGCAGACGGCGCGGCTTCCTCGTCTCGGGCGGTGAGGTCGATTTCCTCAGAACCTCCAATATGCTCCTTGATGAGTTCCGCGGCGGCAAGATCGGGCGCATCACGCTCGAAGTGCCCGAGAAATAAGGAGTAAGCCATGCCGAATTACGATTTTGAGCGGGAGATCCGCGCCAAGGGCTATACCGCCGTCTGCGGTATCGACGAGGCGGGACGCGGTCCGCTGGCGGGCAACGTTGTCGCCGCGGCGGTGATCCTGCCCGACGGGCTGGAGATCGAGGGGCTCAACGACTCCAAGAAGCTCTCCGAGAAAAAACGAGAGGCGCTCTACCGTGTGATCACGGAGAAGGCGATCTACGCGATCGCGTGGGCAACGCCCGCGGAGATCGACGAATACAATATTCTGAACGCTACCATGCTTGCCATGCGTCGCGCGGTGGAGGCTCTGCCTGAGCGCGCGGATTTCGCGCTCATCGACGGTAACTGCTCGCGCGGCTTTGAGATCCCGACGCAGACGGTCGTCGGCGGCGATGCCAAGTCCATGTCCATCGCCGCGGCGTCGATCCTCGCCAAGGTGACCCGTGACCGTCAGTGCAAGGAGCTCCACGAGCGCTATCCCGAGTACGGCTTCGCAGGGCATAAGGGCTACCCCACCAAGGCGCATATGCTGAAGGTCTACGAGCTCGGACCGTGCCCTGAGCACAGGAGGAGCTTCCTCGGCTTTTTGGAGAAAATGAAGCATGAAAACGGGTGAGGTCGGGCGTCTCGGCGAGACGCTTGCCGCAAAATATCTTGAGAGTAAGGGCTATACCGTGCGGGAGAGAAACTACCGCACGGGGCATCTGGAGCTGGATCTGATCTGCGAGGATGCGCTCCGTCTGATCTTCGTCGAGGTCAAGACGCGGATCGACACGGGGGCGCCGTCACGCCTCGGGCGTCCCGCACGCGCCGTGGATGCGCGTAAGCGACAGCACCTGACGGATGCCGCAGAGGCCTATCTTCGGGCGCACCCGAGCACGAAGCGTAAGCGCATTGACGTGATCGAGGTGTGTCTTTATCCCGACGGGTCGCTGATGCAGGGCGGCATCCGTCATATCGAGAATGCCCTGCTTTGAGGAAATCTCTGTGGAAAATGTGGAAAACAAGCCGATTCCCCTGTGTATAACGGGAGATCTCCTCGGAACACAATACGTTTCAGTCAACGGTGGATGGTACGATCATGCGATTATTTGATTTTCATTGCGATACCCCCTTTGCCATGGAGACAAGAGGGCAGGCGCTTACGGAGAACGATTGTCACGTTTCTCTCAAAAAAGCGGAGGTCTACGAGAGCTACGGTCAGGTCATGGCGATCTGGTCGCAGAAATCTCTCTCCTCCGAGGAGGCGTGGGAGCGCTTCTTTGTCATTCGGGACGATCTCATTTCCAAGCTCCCCGAAGAAAAGGCGGCGATCTGCACGACCTGTGCGCAGTATCGGGCGGCGCTTGCCAAGGGGAAGAGCCCCTTTTTCCTTGCGGTGGAGGATGCGAGGCTCCTTTGCGGACGCTATGAGCGTCTTGAGACGCTCTATCGGTGCGGCGTCCGCTTTCTGACGCCCGTGTGGCGGGACGAGAGCTGTATCGGCGGTGCCTTCAATACCGAGGCAGGGCTTACCGATTTCGGTCGGGACGCAGTACGCGGGGCGCTTGCCCTCGGTATGGTGATCGATCTCTCTCACGCCTCGGATATCATGATGGAGGAGATCCTTGCGATGGCAAGAGAGGCGGGGCGCCCTGTCGTTGCCACGCACTCCAACAGCCGCGCCGTCTGCAACCATAAGCGCAATCTGACCGACGGGGTCGCGCGTGCAATCGCGGAGACGGGCGGTGTCTTCGGTATCAATATGGTTCCGTTTCATCTGTCGGAGGATTCCGTGGCGGACGCTCGGAGCGTGTGCCGTCATATCCTCCACTTTCTCTCCCTCGGTCTTGAGGACGCCGTTTGCTTCGGCTGTGACCTCGACGGCATGGACGTGACGCCCGAGGGCATCCGAAACGTCGGTGATATCTTAACGATCGCCGACGCGCTCCGTGCGCACGGCGTATCGGAGACCGTGATCGAAAAGATCTTTTTCAAAAACGCAGACCGCTTTCTGCAAAGGGTATTTTGAAGATAGCGGGCTGTGCCCGCATCCCCCGGCTCGCCTATCTTAGCTTTCCGCGCTACGGGGCGCGGCAAAACGGCGAGGTCTGTTTTGCGCAATTTCCTATAGGTTAAAAAAGTGGGCTGTGCCCGCATCCCCCGGCTCGCCTATCTTAGCTTTCCGCGCTACGGGGCGCGGCAAAACGGCGAGGGTTGTTTCGCGCAATTTCCTATGGGTTAAAGAAAGGGCTTTTTCAACACGGGTG
>JAFTIJ010000126.1 GCA_017456965.1 Clostridia bacterium | reverse complement strand
CGAGGACCTGCTCCTGCACCGAGACAGACCCCGCGACTCACCGCTTTGACGAGGGTGTTGTTACCAAAAATCCCGATCATACCGACAAGGGAATCAAGACCTATACCTGCGCGGATTGCGGATACACGTATCAGGAGGATATTCCCGTGCTGACCGATCACGTGTGGTCGGCATGGAGCGCCAATAACGATAACAAGACGCACACCCGCCGTTGTATCTGCGGTGAGACCGAGACCAAGGAGCATCGCTATGATGCGGGTAAGGTGACTACCGTGGCAACCCATACCACCAAGGGTGTTAAAACGTACACCTGCGCGGATTGCGGTCACGTCTATACGGAGGAGCTTCCGACGACGGGTGCTCACATCTGGAGCAGTTGGAAGGCAAACAGCAACGGTACGCACACCAGAACCTGCCGCTGCAACGCAACCGAGACGAGGATCTGCAGCTTTGATAGCGGCAAGGTCACGAGAGAGCCCACGCATTTCCACGAGGGCGTCACGACCTACACCTGTGTCGATTGCGGCAATACCAAGACACAGCTCATGATGCGCTCCTCCGCACACGAGTGGACGGATTGGTACGCAGATGAAAACAACGAGACGCACACGCGCCTTTGCAAGTGCGGCGCATCCGAGACGCACGATCATACCTATGACGCGGGCAAGGTCACGAGAGAGCCCACGCATATCGAAACGGGTATCAGCACGTTTACCTGCACCGCCTGCAAAGCATCCTACGAGATCACCCTCGATAAGCTCCCCGAGCATCTCTTCGGCGGCTGGATCACCGAGGCGACCGTTGTCGGTAAGCACTACCGTCTTTGCATCTGCGGAGAGAGGGAGGACGCTGACTGCACGTGGGATATGGGCAAGGTAACCGAGGCGCCCACGTACGACGCCGAGGGAACAAGAACCTACACTTGCACCGATTGCGGCGGTGTAAAAACGGAGACGATCGCGATGCTCGTCAAGACCGAGCAGCTCGTTTCCGCCGATAACACTGCGGTCAAGATCACCGCGCCCGAGGGCAGTAACGCCATCCTGAACGAAAATACCGTACTCAAGGTGGAGGCGGTCGAGGATGCTCCCACCGAGAACGTACAGGCCAATATTGCGGTCGTCGCGGACGGTGGCAAGGCAGAGATCCTCGCCTCTTACGATATCTCGCTTGTCCTCGACGGTGCGAGCATTCAGCCGGGCGGCGCGGTAGAGGTGACGCTCCCCGCACCCGAGAATGCAGATGAATACGATTCGATTCAGGTCGTTTACATCGACGACAACGGCGGTGTTACGCCCTGCGAGACTCGTGTGAATGAGGACGGAACGATCACGTTTGTGACCGATCACTTCAGCCACTACGCGATCGTCGGCATCACCGACGCACCGGCATCCGCATCTCTTACATGGATCTGGATCCCCGTGATCGCCGTCGTACTGATCGCAGGCGTCGCCGTTGCTTGGATCGTGATCAAAAAGAAAAAGGCTTAAAGATGAGCTTCAAGTCTTAGCGTAACGTAATACGAAAACACCGCCATCCCGTTTGGGATGGCGGTGTTTTTGCATCGTGGCGGACGCCTTATCACTCTCTTTCCCTCGCCCTTTTCCATAGACCCGTGAGGTAGAAGACCAGACCGATCCAAAATGGCGTGAAGCCTGCCAGCGCGTCACCGAGCCAGAAGCCGTAGTGCTGCATATCCAAGGCGAGTCCGAAGAGCAGGGCAAGACCGATGCGCATGACGATGCCGTCGAGGATCGCCGTGACGAAATTGATCTTGTAATTGCCGCTACCGTTGATGAGCGCATTCATGACGGAGCGCAGTGCCGAGCCGACGAAGAGAAGCACGGCAATCGGCACGTAGCCGCCTGCCAGAGCCAGCACGTCCGTATCCTTTTCATCCGTGAAGATACTGAAGATCGGCTCGGGGAAAAGACAGATGAGCAGTGACATGACGGTTGCGACGGTGAGCGTGATGACGGCAAGATTTTTCAGGATCTTTTTCACGCGCGTGAATTCTCCCGCTACGATATTCTGACCGACCATCGTGGAGCCCGCGGTATTCATGGCGGCGGAGATCAGGTTGGCAATGCTCGAAACCTTATTGGCAATACCCGCAAAGGCAGAGACGGCAACACCGTAGGAGTTGATCCAGGAGTTGACGAAAAGCTTGGAGACCTGAATGGACGCTGTCTTGATCGCCATCGGCGTCCCGAGCTTGACAAGCGCGGAGAGCATCGTTTTGTCCCAGACGAAGAAGTCCCGATGGTGGATCTTCAGCTCAAATTCCGCTCTGCGATGGATCAGAAACGCGGTGCAGATCAAAAAGCTGATCGCCTGACTGATGACGGTCGCGAGCGCCGCGCCGCCCGCCCCCATCCTGAAGCCGATGACGAAAACAACGTCGAGGACGAGATTCAGTACCGCGGCGATGCTGATGAAAATAAAGGGGTGCTTGGAGTCGCCCATACCGCGTAAGATCGCGCTCACCGCATTGTAGCCGTAAATGAAAATAAGACCGATCATACAAATGGTGGAGTAGGCAACGGCGCCCTCCCACGCCTCGTCGGGGGTATTCATCCATTTTAGGAGCGTATCCTGTAAAAGAAGCCCGACAGCACTCAAAACGACCGCGCTGAGCGCAAGAAAGCCGCTCATCGTACCGATGAATCTGCCGAGCTTCTCCCGCTGTTTTGCACCGATATAGCGCGCGATCAGCACTTGTCCCGCATTGGCAAAGCCCATGGCGACGAAGGTGAGCAGCGCCGATACGTCACCGCCGACCGAGACGGCGGAGGTGCCCGCCTTGCCGAGCACGTTTCCTACGATGATCATATCCACCATGTTGTAGACCACCTGCAACAGATTGGATAAGAAAAGCGGGAGCGCAAATACGATCAGCTGACGGGAGATATTACCCTGTGTGAAATCCTTGATCTGACTTTGTGTCCTATGCATTGTTTTTTCTCCTCTTCTCAAAATACAGACTACATTATATCACTTATTGCCGAAAAATGCAATTGTGCGAGAAGAAGATTTTTTATCTGATCCAATGATATCTTGACAGAAGCAAAGAGTCATGATACAATAAATGGCATCTTGAAGGAAAAGAGGAAGGACAATGAAAAAGGGCTTGATCCTGGAGGGCGGCGCGATGCGCGGGCTCTTTACCGCGGGCGTGATCGACGTGATGATGGAGCACGGCATCGTCTATGACGGTGCGATCGGTGTCTCTGCGGGCGCGGCGTTCGGCTGTAATTACAAGTCGGGGCAGATCGGGCGCGTGCTCCGATACAATACCCGCTTCTGCGCGGATAAGCGCTACAGCGGTTTCGGCGTTCTTATCAAAACGGGTAATATCTACAGCACCGAGTTCTGCTACGGCGAGGTGCCTCTCAGATATGACGTGTTTGATTTTGATGCATACCGACGCAATCCGATGTCGTTTTACGTTGTATGCACCGATGTGGAGACGGGTGAGGCGGTCTATCACGCCTATGAGGGAACGGAGGAGAGCGGCTTTGATTGGATCCGCGCGTCTGCGTCCATGCCGTTTGTCTCCCAAATCGTGGAGATCGACGGTCGCAAGCTCCTTGACGGCGGTATCGCAGACTCCATCCCCGTCCGTTATTTCGAGTCGCTCGGCTATGACAGGAGCGTCGTCGTATTGACACAGCCCTTGGGGTATCATAAGCGTGCGAACCCGTTTGCACCGCTGATGAAGCTGATGTATAAGCAATATCCGAGGCTTGTGGAGACGATGGCAAACAGGCATCTTCACTATAACGAGACACTCGCGTATATCCGTGAGCGGGAGCAAAAGGGGGAGCTCCTCGTGATTCGTCCCCCGATGGATCTGCCCGTTGGCAAGGTCGAGAAAAACCCCGAGCGCCTGAGAGAGGCATATCGCATCGGTAGGGAAGAAGCGGAAAAGCGTCTGCCCGAGATTCTTTCGTTTTTGGGCGAGACACAAGCGGAGGGAGGGAAGAGACCGTGATCAATTGGCTTTTTATTGAGGTGTATTGCCGCCGTAAGGAAGATGGCACGTGTCCGTCCTTTTGCGAAAAGACGGGAAAGCCCTCGTATGCTTGCCTCTCCAATCAATGCCCATACCTTGATTTTACCTCCTGTGAGAATGCGCTTGCCTATATCGGCAAAGATTCCTGCGCGAAGGAGCCGATCCTGCTTGGCGACGGCGAGGATCTCGCCTTATGGGAGCGTATTTGTCAAAAAAAGCTGAACGAGGCGTGGGAGGAGTATCTCGCAAACCACCCCGATACGCAGTGATCGGATCATGATTGCCAAGCAATAGCGGAAACGCGCATTTTATATGACGATAGACATCATTTACGGCACGGTAGTGCAGGAGGAATATCATGAAAAAGGTAACGTACGTTGACCCGACGATCGGAACGGTCGGAGACGAGAAGCAGACGAGCATTCACGGGGGAGGAAAAACGCACCCCGGTGCTTGCTACCCCTTCGGCATGGTTCAGCTCTCGCCCGACACGGTGACGGGCGGCGATAACGGAACAGGCTATAATTACTGTCACAAAACGATCGAGGGCTTCAGCTTCAATCATATGAGCGGTGTCGGCTGGTACGGTGATCTCGGCAATCTGCAGATCATGCCGATCACGGCAGAGGCGGCGTTTCATAGTGGTAGCAACCGCGAGGTGAAGTACGGCAGAGGCAAGCCGGGCTGGCGCTCGCCGTTTGATCACAGCAGAGAGACCGCGCGTGCGGGCTATTACGCAGTTAAGCTGGATCGCTACGATATTTTCTGTGAGGCAACGGTCTCCGCTCACACGGGTCAGCTTCGCTTTACCTATCCCGCGCATACGGAGAGCGGTATTATCTTTAATTTCTCTCGCAGGATCGCAGGACGCGCAAGCGCGCAGGAGATCGAGCTCGACGGCAGATACGTGCGCGGCTGTATCGTCTGCGACCACAAGGACGGCGGCTTCGGAAGAGGGGAGGGCGGTATTGATTATAAGCTTTTCTTCTGTCTGGAGCTCTCCAAGCCCTGCAAGGAGGCACGCTTTTTTGAGAACGAGGCCTTCCTTGACGGCGACGCACACCGTGTCAGCGGTAGCGATCTGCATCTGCTCGTTCGCTTTGAGACGGAAGAGCGGGAGCAGGTCATGATCCGTTGCGGTATTTCCTATACCGATATTGAGGGCGCGGAAAACAATCTGAGGACGGAGTGCCCCGACTTTGATTTTGACGGGATGGCAAGGCGGACGAGCGACGCGTGGGAGCGTGCGCTCTCTCAAATTGAGGTCGAGTGTGAGGATGAGCAGGATCTCACGGTCTTTTACACCTGTCTGTATCACACCCTGCTCGACCCACGTACGGCGATGGATGTGGACGGTCGCTATGCGGAGGCGCACGGCGTGATCCGAACAGCCGAGGGCAACCATCGTACGATGTTCAGCGGGTGGGACGTCTACCGCAGTGAGTTTCCGCTCCTTGCTTTGATCTCACCCGATACGGTAAACGACGCGGTTCACAGTCTTTTGCGGATCGCCATTCAAAATAATTCCTCGTTTCCGAAATGGGAGCTGATGGGTATCGACTCGGATTGCATGGTTGGCGACTCGGGGACGCTCGTGATGGTGGATGCCGTCCTGAAGGGTATCTGTCGTTTTGACGTGGAGAGGGCATACGAGATCGCCTACGCCTCTGTCACGGCGGCAGAGACGCTCCGCGGCGCACCCTTTCACAGTGTGCATCCCGCGGACTCCATCTATCGCGAGGACGCTTTCGTTCCGCGCGATTTGAGCAGTACGCTCGAATTTCTCCTTGCCGATCACGCGATGGCGCTCCTTGCCGAGCACCTCGGTAAAACGGAGGACGCCGCGTATTTCAGAGCGCGGGCAAGCCGCTATGCCGAGAACTACAACGCACAGACGGGCTTTATGGCGCCGAGAGACGAGAAGGGTGACTTCCTTCCCGTCCGCAACGAATACGATACGGTGGGATGCACCGAGAGCAATATCTATCAGCAGTCCATGTTCGTGCCCTACGACGTCGAGGGGCTTGCAATACTGTTTGGTAAGGAACGCTTCCTGTCTCTTTTAGAGAGACTCTTTGAAGGTGCGGATTTTTCTGCACTCTGGAATGAAAACTACAACCACTCCAACGAGCCGTGTCATAATTTAACGCACTATTTCTCCGTACTCGGCTTGCCCGATCGCACCTCCTACTGGACAGCGCGTGTTCGCAAGGAGGCGTACCGCACGGGCGCGTTCGG
>JAFTIJ010000125.1 GCA_017456965.1 Clostridia bacterium | reverse complement strand
GTCCCTACTACGATTTTTTATCAAAAAAATCACATTTTGCAAAGCCTCTCACTCCGGGAGAGGTGGAACGCGCAAGCGTGACGGAGAGGGCGGATTCCCACCGGTGTATACCCTCTCAGTCAGCTCACGCTGACAGCTCCCCCGAAGTGGGAGCCTCTCAGGGAACCGATGATTCAATCAAATTTCCATCGTAGGAGCGATCTGTGATCGCCCGAAAAGCTTGTATTTACACGGTTTTTAGCGGGCGAACACAGTTCGCCCCTACGGGTACGGTAACAAATCATCGTTTCCACGGTATGTCAACCTTTCGTTAAGACAAGGTACTATGGGTGCGGTAATCAATCGGCATTTACCGTTTTGCTGTTGAAAAAGTAAATGCTACTCCCCCGAAATCACAAAAAATCCTCTTGTTTTATACAGAAAATAATGGTATAATGTTATCAGAGTATCAAAAATACATATCGAAAGGAAGATTCAGTATTATGGCAGAACTCAAAGTATACGGCAGTACCGTAAATTATCTTCAGAATCCCTGTGGTATCGACGAGAATCCCACGATCTCCTACAAGCTGAGCTCCACCGTACGCGGTGACGCGCAGAAGAAACGCCGCATCCGCGTCAGCGAGGCGCTGACGGGCAGAGAGGTGTACGACAGCGGCGTTGAGGAGACGGCGGATCAGCTTTTCGTCGCCTACGCGGGTGAGAAGCTCGCGCCCCTGACCAAGTACGTGTATACCGTGGACGTCACCTCGACGTCGGGTGAGACGGCAAGCACGCAGGGCAGCTTCGTTACCGGTAAGCTGAAGAGCAAATGGGTCGGCAAATGGATCACGAAGGGCTCCGTACGCCGCGAACCCGACTCCTACCCCGCACAGTACATGAGAAAGACCTTTGACGTCAAGGAGGGCGCAAAATCGGCTTATCTTGCGATCTGCGGTCTCGGATATTTTGAGAGCTATATCAACGGCAAGAAGACGGGCGACGACGTTCTCTCCCCTGCCTTTACCCGTTACGATGCGGAATCCATGTATCTCGTTTACGACGTTCTGCCCCTTCTCAAGAGCGGCAAGAACGCCCTCGGCGTGATCGTCGGCAATGGCTGGTACAACTGCTTTGCCGAGGATCCGTGGAATACCCGCGCCGCCTCCTGGAAGCATCTGCCGAAGATGATCTGTGAGCTCCACGTCGTATACGCCGACGGCACCGAGGACGTGATCGCCTCCGATCCCACCGTCTGGAAGGCGTCCTTCGGCCCTATCACCTTCAACGGCATCCGCAACGGCGAGTTCTACGACGCGCGCCTTGAGCTCGGCGATTGGGCAAGCCCCGACTACGACGACAGCGCGTGGGATAAGACCAAGATCATGAAGAGCCCCGGCGGTCTGCTCGTCGCCATGGAAATGGAGCCTATCCGCGTACGCAAGATCCACGAGGCGAAGAGGATGTGGAAGTCCGAAAACGGCTATATCTTTGACGTCGGTCAGAACCAGGCGGGCGTCGGTCTCTTTACCGTCCGCGGCGCGGCAGGCACGGAGATCAAATTCCGCTACTCCGACGTGATCAAGGAAAACGGCGAGATCGACAACTCTGCGATCGGCTGCTTTGTCCGCAGCGGCGAATTCCAGACCGATAAATATATTAAGAAGACGGACGGCGAGGAAACCTGGCATCCGATCTTCACCTACCACGGCTTCCAGTACGTTGAGGTCACGGGCATCGACTACGAGCCCAAGCTCTCCGACGTCTCTGCGATGACCCTTTGCACGGACGTTGCGGACATCGGTATGTTCACCTGCTCCGATCCTCTGCTCGACCGCGTTCAGCACCTGTGCCGCTGGTCCACCATCTCCAATATGCACTCCATCCCCACCGACTGTCCTCACCGTGAGAAGAACGGCTGGACGGGTGACGTATCTCTCTCCTCCGAGCAGATGCTGACGAACTTCGGCACCCGCGCCTTCCTCTCCAAGTGGAGCCGCGATATGCGTATCGCTCAGCGCCCCGCAGGTCAGATCCCCTGCGTCGTTCCCTCCACGGGCTGGGGCTACTACGGTCTGATGGGTCCCGACTGGTCCAGCGCACTCATCAACGTCCCCTATAATATTTACGTTTACAACGGCGATATCGAGATCCTGCGCAAGAACTACGACGCCATCAAGCGCAACTGCGACTTTATGGAGACGATGTCCGTTGACTATACGCTCGACTACGGTACGGGCGACTGGTGTCCTCCCTTCGAGGGTCCCGCCATCGGTAAGAACATGGGCTCCTATAAGTGCCCGACCGAGGTCTCCGATACCGGCTTCTTCTACAACGCCGCCATGACCGTCGTCAAGATGGCACGCCTCTTCGGTGAGAAGGAGGACGAGATCTACTACAGCGAGATGGCTGAGAAGATCAAGAAAGTCTTCCGCGAAAAGTTCTTTGACAAGGAAGCGTGCAACGTCATGGGCAACTGCCAGACCGCAACGGCGACCATGCTCTACTTCAATCTCTGCGAAGAGGACGAGCGCGAGCCTCTGCTCCGCCGCCTGATCAAGCAGATCGAGGAGCAGGATTGGCATCTCGACTTCGGCGTGCTCGGCAACAAGTTCGTTATGCACACCCTCGGCGCGATGGGTGAGGGCAACGTCGGCCACAGAATGCTCGCACAGCGTACCTTCCCCGGCTGTCAGAGATGGATCGACCTCGGTGCGACCACCCTCTGGGAGTGCTGGAACGGCGGCGGCTCTCATAACCACCATATGTTCTCCGACCTCTCCTCCTTCCTCTACAAGTACGTCGGCGGTATCTCCCCCGATGAGAATGAGCCCGGCTTCCGTCACACGATCCTGCGTCCCGCCGTTGACAGCGGCATGGAGAGCGCATCGGCATCCCACGACTCCATGTACGGCGAGGTTGCCTGCTTCTGGGCAAACCGCGACGGCAAGCTCTCCGTCAATCTCAAGATCCCCTTCGGCTGCCATGCGACCTTGTACCTGCCCAAGCACTATATGAATACCCTCAAGGAGAATGGCAAGCCCGTATATCTGCTCGGCAAGTTCGGCGAATCTGAGAAGGAATTCTTCGTTGAACTCGCGTCGGGTGAATATCAGTTCTCCGAATAAATCGGCTTCTCTTATCGCTATACACTGAATATACCCCGAGGATACCGCGGTATCCTCGGGGGTCAACCGTCATAACGGCGGATTTCCCAAAAACGCGGTGCGTCTATCCGCGAAGGAGTTTTCATGCCCAAGATCATTCACGCGGCGGACGTCCATCTGGACGCGCCGTTTTCCATACTGGATATACAAAAGGCGCAGGTCAGAAAAAACGAGCTGCGCGCCGCCTTTTCCTCTCTCGTTCTCTTTGCGAGAACAGAGAAGGCGGATCTCGTCATCCTCTCGGGTGACCTCTTTGACAGCGGCTTTGCGACGAAGGAGACGACGGCGCATCTCGTCTCGCAGTTTGCCTCTCTTCCCGATTGCCGCTTCGTGATCGCCCCCGGCAATCACGACCCGCTGACCCCGAGAAGCCTCTATAAAAAAGAGGTCTTCCCGAAAAACGTCTATATCTTTGAGGAGGAAACGCTCTCCTGCTTCTCCTTCCCCGAGATCGGCGTTGACGTCTACGGCTACGCCTTCACCTCGGAGCGCTACACCGACAATCCCTTGAAAAATATCCCGCCGATGAGCAGGGGACGGATCAATATCCTCGCGGCGCACGCCGACCTCGGCGGTAACTCGGAGAATTGCCCCCTGTCCGTTCAGGATATCGCGCGAAGCGGCTTTGACTACGTTGCCCTCGGTCATATTCACAAGGGCACCGACGTCAAGGTGGCGGGCGGCACCTACTATGCCTACAGCGGATGTCTGGAGGGACGCTCCTTCGACGAGTGCGGTATCAAGGGCGTGATCGTCGCCGAGCTCACCAAGCACGGCGGTCAGCTGGAGGCAAGCTTCTCAAAGCGCCGCCTCTGCAAGCGCCACTACGAAAAGCTCTCGGCGGATATCACGGGCGTTGACTCCGATGAGGTGCTGACGGAGCGACTTCGCTCTGCGGTCGCCGCGGCAGGGTACGGTGCGGACGTGCTTCTCCGTCTGCGTCTGACGGGCAAGATCTCGCCCGATATCAAGCTCCACCCGAGCCGCATCACCGCGCAGATGCTGGGGCTCTTTTATCTTGAGATCGAGGACGCCTCGTCCCCGCTTCTCTCCTATGACGAGCTGAAAAACGACATTTCCATCCGCGGCGCACTCTTCCGCGAGCTCTTACCCATGCTGGAGAGCGAGAATGAGGAGGAGAGACAGATCGCCGCCGATGCCCTGCGTCTCGGGCTTGCCGCTCTGGACGGCGAGGATGTCGTTGATTTCTGAAAAAAGTTTACAGAAGTTTTATGATTTGTGAACCCTTTGTTATCATTTCTATGGTATAGTGATCACAGAAGGCTCACGTAAGAAAGGCTGTTATCCATGAATCGTATTGAAAAAATTCAAAAGCATTTTCCGAGTGGCGTGGATGCGTTCATCACCTCGAACGAAAAGACCTGCCTCTATCTCTCCGAGTTTCTTTTCTCGGACGGCATGATCTTCGTAACGAAGGACGACGCGACGATCTACACCGATTTCCGTTATCTGGAGGCGGCGGAGCAGGAGGCCGTAGGCTGTAAGATCTCCGTCTCTCCCCGCTTTGAGGCGATCCGCAAGACCGTCGAGGAGAAGGGCATCCGCGTGATCGGCTACGAGGACGATCTGCTCTTCGTCTCCGAGCTCGCCACCTTCAAGCAGCAGATCCCGGGCTGTGAATTCGTCCCGATGGGCGGTGTGATCCGCGAGCTCGCCGAGTATAAGGACGAGCGCGAGATGGCGCTCGTACGCGAGGCGCAGAAAATCACCGACGAGGCGTTTGCCGCCGTACTGCCCCTGCTCCGTCCCGATATGAAGGAGACGGACGTCGCGGCAGAGCTGGAGTACCAGATGAAGAAGCGCGGTGCCTCGGGCACGAGCTTTGAGACCATCGCCGTCTCCGGCACGAACTCCGCAAGACCCCACGGCGTTCCCCGCCCCGTAACGCTGGAGCGCGGCTTCCTCACCATGGACTTCGGCTGTTATCGCAAGGGCTATGCCTCCGACATGACGAGAACCGTCGTGATCGGACGCGCCGACAATGACATGAAGAAGGTCTACGACACCGTCCTTCGCGCACAGCTTGCCGCCATCGACGCGGTCCGCGAGGGCATGACGGGTGCGGAGCTCGATCGGGTCGCACGCGATATCATTCACGGCGCGGGCTACGAGGGCTGCTTCGGTCACGGTCTCGGTCACGGCGTCGGTATCTACATCCACGAGAACCCGAGAGTCTCTGCCGTGGGCAGAAAGCCGCTGACACGCGGTCACATCTTTACCGTAGAGCCCGGTATCTATCTCAAGGGCAAATACGGCGTTCGTATCGAGGATATGATCCAGATGACCGAAAATGACCCCGTGGATATCACGGCAAGCCCCAAAGACCTCATCGAAATTTTATAAAATACGATATTTTGCTCATAAAATATCGAAAACCACTTGATATTTTCCGCTTTTTGCGGTACAATGTAAAGTGATAATACTATATTAAATTTGACAATTACACTTTTGGAGGTATTTTATTATGGTAATCGCAGGCGATTTCAAAAACGGCGTAACATTTGAAATGGATGGCAACGTTATGCAGGTCATCGAATTCCAGCACGTAAAACCCGGTAAGGGCGCTGCTTTCGTTCGTACCAAGCTCCGTAACGTTATTTCCGGTGCCGTAACCGAAACCACGTTCAACCCCACCGATAAGTTCCCGCCCGCAATCGTTGAGAGACGCGATATGCAGTACAGCTACAACGATGGCGATCTCTACTACTTCATGGATATGGAAACCTATGAGCAGGTCCCCGTTTCTCAGGATCTCCTCCCCGACAGCTTTAAGTTCGTTAAGGAAGAAATGATGTGCCGTCTCGTTTCCTACAAGGGTAACGTATTCAGCGTAGAGCCCCCCATGTTCGTTGAGCTCGAAGTCGTTTCCACCGAGCCCGGCTTCAAGGGTAACACCGCTACCGGTACCACCAAGCCCGCAACGCTTGAGACCGGCGCAGTTGTTAAGGTTCCGCTCTTCATCGACAACGGCACCAAGCTCCGTATCGACACCAGAACCGGCGAGTATATCGAGAGAGTTTAATTTCCCGCTTCCGCTCACGGTACAAAATTCTAAGAAAAGAGGTTCAACACTATGAACATTTCTGAAAAGGTTGCTTATATCAAGGGCCTCGCTGACGGCCTGAACTGCGACGACAAGATCGTAAAAGAAATCCTTGACGTTCTCGCCGATCTCGCAAAAGCGGTCTCCGGTCTCAAGGAGGACACCGAGTATCTCGAATCCTACATCGAGGAGGTTGACGAGGATCTCGGCGCTCTGGAAGAGGACTACTACGAAATCGACGACGATTGCGACTGCTGCGATTGCGACGACGATGACTGTGACTGCTGCGACTGTGACGATGATGACTTCATCGAGGTTGAGTGCCCTGCTTGCCACGACACCATCTGCCTCGACGACGAGATCGATCCCAGCCACGTTGTCTGCCCTGCTTGCGGTGCAGAATTCACCTGCGTTTGCGACTGCTGCGACGAAGATGATGATTGCGACTGCGGCGACGGCGAATAAGTCGATATTCAGTAGGTATTGAACAATATTCAAAAAGCCGTCTCCGTGACGGCTTTTTGTGAGTTTATAGAAAATAGCCAAAATTGAAGGAGAAATTATGAAACGATTTACAAAACTGCTTTGTCTGATCATGACGGTTTCTCTCGTGCTTTCCATGTTTGTTTCCTGCGATGGAAAGGGTGGGATCGTTGCTGTTTATGACGACATTCCTGTTTATGAATCTGAGGTACAGGATATTATCAATTATAATCTGATCAATTACTATACCGCCAACATGACCGAGAATGATATTGAACTGATCATGCGTGACGCGGTCAAGACCTACGTACGTTATCTGGCGCTGGAGCGTGATCTTGCTGCTCTCGGTTTTACCATTGACGAGGACGAGCTTGAGGAGCGTGTCAAGGCGACCAAGAACGAGCTTGAAAAGGGCATGGGATATAAGAAGTGGCGTGAAAGCTACCGCGTATCCAAGGACTTTTTGGAAGAGGACGTACGCAGATATATGCTCTCTGAGCTTTATGCCGAGGCACTGCAGGATGATATCAAGGTAACGGAACAGGAGGCGAGAGAATACTATCAGGTCAACGCGATCGATCAGTTTGCTACCCACGCCGGTTACTACTGGACTTCTATTCTTCGCCCTGTAAGAGACGTCAATGATGAGGCTGAGAGAGCCGAGGCTAAAAAGGAGATGGATGACTATCTCGCTAAGATCAAGGCAGGTACGATGACTCTCGATCAGGTCAAGGAAGAGCTCGCTAAGAAATACAACGCGATGACGGGCTACCCCAATGCGATGTATGCGGGTGAGGACTTCACGAGCGCAAGCGCGATCATCAAGATGACGAACGATACCGAGTATCAGGAGGCACTTGACGATATCGACGCGATCTATGCCAACCGTGATCCCAACGCAGATGAGAAGTCGGAAGAATACAAGGCATATATGAATTATCTCGGCAACGTCTTCCAGGCAACCACCTACTACGCACTCCAGACCCTCGAACCCGGTCAGGTCTGGGAGAGCACGATCCAGAGCTTCGTCGGTTGCTATATCGTCCGTCTCGACAAGATTGAAACCACCAACAACTTTATCCCCTATGAAGAGGTTTCCGGTACGATCATCGAAACCCTCATGGCTCAGAAGCTGCAGGAAGATTTCACCCGTTACTTCGAAGCGCTTGATGAGAAGTACGCGATTTCCTATATTTTTGAGGCGGCTTCCATAGCCTGATCTCCGTATCCGTAATCTTAATAAGATGCAAAAAGAGCATCTCCCGTGGAGAAATCCATAGGAGATGCTCTTTTTTGTATTAGGAAGAATTTTGGTATTGGGCTGTTTGGGAACCGTTATTTCCCGAGATAGAAGGAAAATACGGTGATGGCAACGAGGACGACGGAGCCTGCGATGATCGGGATCAGAGAGTCCTCTCCGTCACCGAACTGCTTACGGGCGCGCTCCTCCTTGTCCTTGGCGATATAAACGCGGGTATTCTCGTCGATGATCAGCTTCCCTTTGGCATCTGTCACGGGATTGCAGACGGTGACCATGCTCTGTAGGGAAGTGCTCTTTTTGAGCTTCGTGATCGCGCTGATGTTGTTTTCCTGTGAGATTTCTGCGAGCGTCTTTGCGCTCTCCTCGTCGATGGCGTCCGCATAGCGAATAGCGCGGATCAGAGAGCCGATGACGCGGCGCTGATAATATACGACGATGAATGAGATGATCAGACCGAAGCAAACTGCCATGACGACAAACTGCGGGCTGATGAGGTCACCGCCGTCAGATCTGAAAAAGTCGATTTTTCTGATGAAATTCTGCATATTGGGGTTCCTCCTGGTAAAAGGGAATTATAATTTCTTGAGAAATTCCTCGCCGCAGAGCAGCTTGAGGAGCGCCTCCAGATCTTCGTTATCGGAGTAGCCGATGGTGATCGAGCGCTTTTTTCCTTTTTCGCTGATCTTGACGGTTCGGCCGAGTGTCTGCTGAACCATGGTCTCCAACGCACGGGTGTGGTCTACGTCGGTGGCAACGACGGGCTCGGTCTTGACAGGCTCGTTTGCGAGCTTGATCAGACGCTCCGTATCACGTACGGAGAGATCACGGATGATGACCTGATTTGCGAGGTCCTCCATCTTTTCCTTGTCGTTCAAGCCGAGTAATACCTTGGCGTGACCCGAGGAGAGATCGCCCTCCTCGACCATCTTGCGGACGTTCTCGGGGAGATTCAAAAGACGCAATGCGTTGGTGACGGCGACGCGGCTCTTGCCGACGCGCTTTGCCGCCTCGTCCTGTGTCAGACCGTGCTCCTTGATGAGCGCGGCATAGCCGAGTGCCTCTTCGATCGGGTTGAGGTCGCTTCGCTGGATATTTTCGACCAAAGCCATCTCTGCCGCCTTTTTATCGTCAGCGGTGATCACGATCACGGGGACTTCGGTCAGACCCGCAAGACGCGCGGCGCGCCAACGGCGCTCGCCCGTTACGATCTGATAAATGCCACCGTCGATGATCCTCGCCGTGATCGGCTGGATCATACCGTAGTTGGTGATGGACTCCGCCAGCGCCGCAAGCTCGGTCTGGTCAAAGGTTTTTCTGGGCTGGTCTGCGTTCGGCTCTACGTCACCGATGCGAACCATCGTGATGCCGCCCTCGGACGTCTCTGTGCTGTGTGTGTCTAAAAAAATGTCGTCAAGACCTCTGCCGAGACCTTTTTTCTTCTGTGCCATGATGATGTCCTTTCTTACGTGCGCTCGATGATTTCGGCGGCTATCTTGCTGTAATCGGTCGCGCCTTTGGCGTATTTATCGTAGTAGTGGATCGGTGCTCCGTAGCTGGGTGCTTCGCTGAGGCGGACGTTTCTCGTGATCGGGGTAGAGAAGATCTGGTTCGCGTAGTGCTTCTTGAGCTCCTCTAAAACCTGAATGGAGAGATTCAATCTGCCGTTATACATCGTGATCAGGATGCCGGTGAGAGAGAGCTTTTTGTTATAAAGCTTCTTGACCTGCTTGATCGTGAGCATGATCTGCGACAGCCCCTCCAAAGAGAAGTACTCGCACTGCATGGGGATCACGACGCCGTCGGCGGCGGTGAGCGCGTTGATCGTCATCATGCCGAGGGACGGGGGGCAGTCGATGATGATATAATCGTACTGATCCATGATCTTCTCCAAGGGTGCGCGGAGACGGTTCTGCCTTTGCTCCATGTCGGCGAGCTCGATCTCTGCCGCGGCGAGATCCATGCCCGAGGGGATGACGGAGAGGTTTTTGTATTCGGTTGTCAGGATGACGTCGGATGCCTGTGCGCGCCCGATCAGAAGATCGTATACGGTCTGCTTGACGGTAGCCTTTCTGACGCCGACACCGCTGGAGGCGTTCCCCTGAGGGTCGAGGTCAACGAGCAGCGTGCGTTTTCCTGCAATGCCAAGAGCGGATGCGACGTTGATTGCAGAGGTCGTCTTGCCGACGCCGCCTTTCTGGTTGGCAAATGCAATGACTTTGGCCAAAAAATTCACCAGCTTTCTGAAATGTATGTATTTATAATATCGTATGATATCTGAAAATTTTGTGGGGTGATTCTATTTCTATTATAGCATGAGAAGTAAAACAAGTCAAGTTATATCCTGCGAATTTCGGTTGGTTTTGGTGAAAATAATGGCGGAATGGGCGTGTTATGTTCTGCGCACGGTGGGAATTTGAAATTTGATTTTTCTTGTGCGCAAATAACTTTTGAAAAAGATGCGCATCAAGTCGGGGACTCCGTCTGTGCGCAGATCCTTCACTACACTTCGTTTCGTTCGAGGATGACAGCGCAGAGTAGGTGACGGGTGATTTGATGTGATGGAATGTTCTACGTGGAACGTGAGGGCGGAGGTATTGTGCGATGTTCCACGTGGAACGTGAGGGTAGAGGTGTTGTGCGATGTTCCACGTGAAACATGAGGGAAGAGGCATTGTGCGATGTTCCATGTGGAACATGAGGGTGAAGGTGTTGTGCGATGTTCCACGTGGAACATTATGAGGATTGGTCTTGACGCTCGTTTGGGATAACGATGGTAAGACGTGTGCCGCGTTCCTCCTCTTCACGGGAATATTGAATGTCGATGCCGCTTTGTCGCATGGTGGCGATCGCCTTCTCGATGCTATTGTAAAAGAAACCGATATGCTTGATGAAGACCCTTGACTTTCGTTCGGAAAAACGAAGGATCATGTCCTCGGCGTCGAGCCCGACGACGCCACTCAGCATGGCTTGATAGGTCTCATATTTCTCTTTGGGCGTGAGGTGAAAAAGCTTGATGGCGTATTGCTCCGATATCTTGGCGCGTAAGATGATCTTTCTCTCTGTTGGTTCAAATTCGTGTAAAAGCATCTTCCGTTGACACGCCTCGGGGCTGATTTGAAAACGGCGTGCCAATTCCTTCTCCGAGATCTCCTCCACGGTGTAGACGGCATAGATCTCGTCGGCTTCCTCAAAGTAATTTTTTGGTACGGTTGAATTTTTGCGCGGCAAAACGATGCAGGGAATCTCGATACGCTTGGCATACAGATACGCTTGAAACAGCTCCTCGCCCGATTGGAGCAAAAAGGACTCGCTCTGTGCGGAGATGGGTGTGACCGTCAAGGGAGGTGCGCTTTGTGATTGGACGGATCTGATGAGCGTGGAAAGCTCCTGTTTGGATAATGAATGCTTGCCGCGCATGGGGCTTGGATAAATACGGTCGGTCGAGATCATCTGCGTCTTGGTTGTGGGACGGTCGAAGGCTTTATTGTCGGGTGAGTTGACATGGTTCATAAAATCCTCCGCAATATGAATATGGGAAATTGCCGAATTCGAGAAATGATCGGAGTGAGCACGACTTCATTATACCAAAAAATAAATGAAAAAGCCATGATATTCTGTCGTAAGAAAACAGGATATCATGGCTCTTTTTGATGGTTTAAAGCGGATTTTTTGTGATTTGTGCGTTTCGTCTCGGATAGACCTTGTCGGTGGGCTTGGTCTTCTTGAAAAGAAGATTGTGACGCTCACTGCTGAGATCCTCAGCCTCATCCTCCAGCAACGTGCAGAGCTCGTCGAGCTCCAGACGGCAGGAGAGTTTCTTGATTGCGTTTTGAGCGTTTTTCAATTCGATCTCGGCGTTCTTGCCCTTCAGAGAGAGAAAGTAGCCGCCGCTTTTGATAAAGGGGATGCACCACTCCATCAAAATGCGGAGCTCCGCGACGGCTCTCGCGCATACCATGTCAAAGCTCTCACGGTACGGGGCTTTGGCACCAAGCTCCTCGGCACGCCCTGTCAGAATGTTGACGTTGGTGAGTCCCAGATGCTCTGCGGCAGATGCGATATACGCGGTTTTTTTGGCGGTGGCGTCCAATGCGGTGATCGTGAGGTCGGGTCGGACGATCGCAAAGGGGAGCGCGGGCATACCGCCTCCACTACCCACATCCAGAAGTTTTCCACCACCCTGTGGAAAACTATGTGGTAAATGCTTGGCAGCAAGCAGACAATCCACGATGTGGCGGGAGATGGCAGACTGCTCGTCGCGCAGAGCGGTGATATTCATCTTTTTGTTTGCCTCTAACATATATTCGGTCAGGGCATGAAACTTTTCGAGATACTCTGCGGTCGCGTAGACGGCAAGACCGTTTTTCTCAAGTGCCTGCGTACAGGCATGATAAAATTCCTGTTGTGTCATTTTGCATCTTCTCCGTGGTTGCGATTTTTGATATCAAGGTATATGAGGAGTACGGAAATGTCGGCAGGGCTGACGCCGCTGATTCTGGATGCGGCACCGATGGAGTGCGGCCTCTGCTTGTTCAGCTTCTGGACAGCCTCGGTGGAGAGACCGGTGATCGTCGTGTAGTCGAGATCTGCGGGGAGCAGACGCTTCTCCAGCTTTTTGAAGCGCTCGGCGTCGGCAAGCTGCTTCTTGATATATCCCTCGTATTTGATCTCGGTCTGTACGGTCAGAATGATGGCGTCGGAGAGCGGCTTTCTGTCGGGATCGACGGCGGCAAGAAGCTCGTAGGTCACCTCGGGTCGGCGAAGGAGATCCGCCATGCGGATGCCCGTCTTGATCGGGGGCTCGCCGACGGAGGCGAGGAGCGCATTGACACGCTCGGAGGGTGGGAGCACGATCTTCTCTAAGCGGTGGATCTCTGCCGCGATGCTCTCGGCCTTTACCTGATAACGTGCGTAGGCTTCATCGGAGAGCAGACCTGCGTCGTGCCCGATCTTGGAGAGACGGGCGTCGGCATTGTCCTGACGCAGGAGCAGACGGTATTCCGAGCGAGAGGTCATCATGCGATAGGGCTCGTTTGTTCCCTTGGTCACGAGATCGTCGATCAGCGTGCCGATGTAGGAGCTGTCGCGGGTCAGGATCACGGGATCCTTGCCCTTGATGTAAAGCGCGGCGTTCATGCCCGCGATCAAGCCTTGTGCGGCCGCCTCCTCATAGCCCGACGTGCCGTTGAACTGTCCCGCGCCGTAGAGACCGGGAATCTCCTTGAAGGCAAGGGAAGCGTCAAGCTGGGTGGAGTCGATGCAGTCATACTCAATGGCGTAGGCGGAGCGCATCGTCAGTGCATTCTCAAAGCCAACCATGGAATGGAGCATTTCGAGCTGAACATCTGCGGGCATCGATGAGCTGAAGCCCTGTAAGTACATTTCGTTTGTGCCGAGTCCCGTCGGTTCTACGAAAAGCTGGTGGCGGTGCTTGTCGGGGAAACGGACGACCTTGTCCTCGATGCTGGGACAGTATCGGGGACCGATGCCGTGGATCTCGCCCGAGTAGAGAGGGGAGCGATGAATGTTGGCACGGATGATCTCGTGCGTTTTTTCGTTCGTGTAGGCAATATAGCAGGGGAGCTTGGGGCGCGCGTTCAGCTCCTCTAAGGAGGTGTCGGCGGAGTAGGGCGTGAGCTTGGCCTCGCCGTCCTGGCGCTCCAGCTTGCTGTAATCAATGGTGCGGCTGTCGATGCGGGGCGGCGTGCCCGTCTTGAAGCGCATGATGCGGATGCCGTATTTCTCCAAATTGGCAGTCAGCGATTTTGCCGCATGAAGACCGTCAGGACCCGACGATGCGCTGTAGTCACCGATGATGACACGGGAATCGAGATACGTTCCCGTACAGATGATGGCGGTTTTGACCTCCCATACGGCGCCGAGGTCGGTGATGACCGCGGAAACCTTGCCATCTGTCAGACGGATATCCGTGATCTCCGCTTGGATCAGGGAGAGATTCTCGGTATGCTCGATGGTCTTTTTCATCAGATCGCGGTACATCATGCGATCTGCCTGAATGCGCTTGGAGTGTACTGCGGGACCTTTGCTGGCGTTCAGCATACGGTCCTGAAGCATGACCTTGTCAGCGGCCTTTCCCATCTCGCCGCCGAGCGCGTCGATCTCAAAAACAAGCTGCCCCTTGCCTGTTCCACCGATGGACGGGTTGCAGGGCATATTCGCGACGGCATCGTTTGAGATGGTGAAAAGAACGGTTTTGCACCCCATTCTTGCGGCGGCAAGCGCGGCCTCACAGCCCGCATGGCCTGCGCCGATCACGGCAACGTCAGCCGTTCCAACGTAAAATTCCATAAGGATTCCTTTCCTTTTATATAACAAAAAGTGAATAGTGTTCAAATATATGATTTTGATACAAGAAACGTGAGTTTCAAGCCTTGTCAAAGAGAAAAACGTGTGTTTTTGTACGATGTTCGGTTTTCTTTTTGAGAAGGTTTGAAGCTTGTCGAGCTGTTATCGTATCGCGCATATTCTCCGCGCCTGTTATCCTCGAACGCAGTGCTTTGTGCGGAGTGAAGGACATGTGCATAGTGGAGGACACATATCTGTTTTTATTTTTACATAAGATGTTTCCCGAAAAGGATGCGTATCATGCCGAGAACTTTCCGCGTGCGCAGATCCTTCACTTCGCTACGCTTCGTTCGAGGATGACAGCGCAGGGAACGTTTCTTTTGAGCCGTCGGTGATGACTATGTTTGTAATAACGGGCCGTTGAGGGCGCCGACTCCCAACCGGGTGAACCCTCTTGCCATCGGCAACCATAAAATAGGTGTGCGCAGAAAATCCCTCTCCCATCAACGGGTCAAGCGCCGTCGCGCTTGCCGTTTCTTTTGCTTCTTTTCTTGAGGGGTCAAGAAAAGAAGGCGTCCTCTCCCACAACCAACCTCGCCGTTATGCCGTGCTTGTCTGCACGGAAAGCTGCGATAGGCGAGCACATGGAGGCGGGCACTGCCCGCTTTCTTGTGGGGACAAGAAAAGTAGGCGCACTCAACGTTCCCCTTACTTGTGATAGCTCCCCCCGCCGAGGATGTTGAGCGCGCGGTAGATCTGCTCGATTAAGATCACGCGCATCATGCGGTGGGTGAAGGTCATTTTGGAGATGGAGAGACGGAAGTCTGCCGCTCTTTTGACGCGCTCGTCCATGCCGAAGGCGCCGCCGATGATGAAGGTGATCTCCGAGGTGCCCATGAGGGGGATGTCTGCAAGCTTCTTGGCAAGCTCCTCTGAGGAGATCTGCTTGCCCTCGACGCAAAGCGCGATCTTGTAGCTCCTCTGCGGGAGCGCCTGCAGAAGTCGGTCGCCCTCCTTGCGGATGACGGCGGCAATCTCGGCGTCGTTCGGATTCTCGGGCGGCTTCTCCTCCTTGAGCTCGATGTGCTTCAGCTTGCAGGAGGAGGAGAGACGCTTTTCGTACTCCGCCACGGCGTCGGCGAGAAATTTGTCCTTGATATTTCCTACGTAAAGAATATTGATCTGTAGCATAAGAATTCCTTTCTCAGACGATCCTCGTCGGCTCGTCGGGGGAGGCTACGGCAAGCGTTACGTTCTCGAAGCCGCCGAGCGCCGCACGGACGACCGCCTCGGCAGTCGGGGGATAGTTGTTCTCCTTGGAGAGATGCCCCAAAACAAAATTCTTCGTGCCGCGACGCGCCAGATACGCCGCAAGCTCCGCAGAGCTCTCGTTTGAGAGATGCCCGCGGTCGGAGAGAATGCGACGCTTCAAGTGATACGGGTAAGGACCCGAAAGCAGCATCTCTACGTCGTGATTCGCCTCGATCACAACGGAGTCGGCACCGCTCAGCTCCTGTAAAATGACGTCGCTGACGTGCCCAATGTCCGTCGCCAAGGCAAATTTCTCCGTTTCACCATTATCTGAACGGTATTCAACAGAGTATCCGACAGCGGCGGCGCTGTCGTGGGGGGTGGGGAAGGCATGAACCGTCGTATTCCCGAGGCGAACGGTGAAGCCCGTCTGCGGATGGAGATAGAGGTCACCCAAAAGGGAGGCGCGCGGGTCACGGATGAGCGCACGCGCGGAGGGGTCGGTCATATGTGTGGGAATGTGATGCTTTTTGGAGATGACCTCCAGCCCCTTGGTGTGATCGCTGTGCTCATGCGTGACGAAAATGGCTTGGATATTGCTGAGTGACGAACCGACGGCGCGCAGACCGTTCTCAACGGCGCGGGCGCTGACGCCCGCGTCGATGAGGATCTCTGTGTCAGAGGATCTTACGTAGACCGCGTTGCCTGAGGAGCCTGAGTAAAGGGTATAGGCGGTCAGATTATGCATGGTATACCGCTACGGCACCGAGAGGACGAACGGCGAGCTCGGTGACGGAGCCTGCGCCAAAGACGGTCTCCATGGTCTCGCGGAATGCCGCCATCTTTGCCGTGGGAACGAACGCCTGCATCGTGCCTGCGAAGCCGCCGCCGTGTACGCGCCATGCGCCGTCGTCGCTGAGGACGCTCGCGGCGATCGCGCAGGCAAGGGAAATGCCCTGCTCGGCGGGAGCCTTGGGTGCGAAATAGTTCTGGAGGAGCATCGCGCTGGAGTTGCCCGACTCCTTGATGATGGAAAGGAATGCGTTCATGTCGCCGTCTGCGAGTGCGCTCAGCATACGGTCAACGCGTGCATTCTCGCGGATAAAGTGCAGAGCACGGAGCACGGCGCGGTCGCCGAGCTTCTTGCGCAGAGCGGCGGTGTGCTGTACGATCTCCTGCTCGGTGATGCCGCGGAGGACGGGCTTGCCGAAGTACTCTGCGACAGCCTTCATCTCTGCGGGAACGGCGGCGTAGTCGTCGGTCAGGTTGGCGTGAGAGCCGCCCGTGTTGACGATGCAGAGCGAGTAGCCCTTGGCAGAGAGGTCAAAGTCAATGCGCTTGGTCGTCGGTGCCTTGGGGTCCTCAAAGTCGATGGCAACGAAGCCGCCTGCGGCGCAGGCAACCTGATCCATCAGACCGCAGGGCTTGCCGAAGTGGACGTTCTCTGCGTACTGAGAGATCTTGGAGATCTCGATGTAATCTACCTTGCCGTCGTTGTAGAGGTGGTTGAGGATCGTGCCGATCATGTCCTCGAAGGCGGCGGAGGAGGAGAGACCCGAGCCGCCGAGAATGTCGGAGGTGGTGTAGGCAACGAAGCCGCCGATGGCGTGACCGTTCTTGACGAAGCCGTCGCAAACGCCGCGGATCAGCGAGGAGGAGCGACCCGTGTCGGCAAAGACGGGGGCAAGCTTCTCGGTGCTGACGGTGTCCTCGGGGAAGCCCGCGCTCTTGACGCGGATGATGCCGTCGTCGGTCTTCTTGACGATAGCGATGATATCGAGATCGATGGAGGCGGCGAGTACCTTGCCGTGGTTGTGGTCGGTGTGGTTACCGCTGATCTCGCTTCTGCCCGCTACGGAAAAGACGGAGAGCTTGTCTGCCTCGCCGTAGATGGCCTCAAACTCGTGGAAGGCGGCGTCGTAACGCGCGCGGACGTCCTCACAGCTTCTGCCGTGATACAGCTTCTGCAGCGTTTCTGCAGAGGCCTGATAAAATTCTTTTGTGTTGAACATAGTATAACTCCATTCAGTCAATATGATGTTTTATTGTGAATATCGTTCAATTTATTTTGTCTTGCGTTTTTTGTCGTTGTGACCTGCGGCGGGACGCCCCTTGTCCTGTCTCGGGGAGGGCGCGGATGCTCGCCCCGAGAGCTTGGGCGCGTGAGCGGAGCCCGATGTGGGGGTGCTCTTCTTGCCCTGCGCGGAGGTGTGGCGCTCGGTGTCGGGGCGGATCAGACAATTTTCGCCGTAGCCGATCAGGTCCGTTCTGCCCGCGCGCTTCAATGCACGGATGACGGTCTGACGGTTCTCGGGGCGGAAGTATTGGAGTAGGGCGCGCTGCTCTGCCTTCTCCTCCTTGCTCTTGGGCACGAAGATCGGCTTCTCCGTATAGGGGTCGAGACCTGTGTAGAACATACAGGTCGAGATCGTGCCGGGGGTGGGGTAGAAGTCCTGAACCTGCTCGGGGTGGAGGCCCTCCTTCTTTAAGAAGAGCGCGAGCTCGATGGCGTCCGCGGGCGTACTGCCGGGGTGCGAGGACATCAGATACGGGACGAGATACTGCTTCTTGTTCATGCTTTTCGTCAGCTCGTAGAAGCGGCGTCGGAACGCCTCATAGGTACGGATGCTCGGCTTGCCCATGGCGCGCAGGACGTTATCGGAGCAATGCTCGGGCGCGACCTTGAGCTGGCCGCTGACGTGATAGCGGACGAGCTCCTTGAAGAACTCCTCGTTCGGATCGTGAACGAGATAGTCGAAGCGGATACCCGAGCGGATAAAGACCTTCTTGATGCCGGGGAGCGCACGGATGCGTCGGAGCAGATGGAGATACTCGGTGTGATCGACCACGAGATTCTTGCACGGCTCGGGGGCGAGGCACTTTCTGCCCTTACACATACCGCGCTTCTCCTGCCCCTTGCAGGAGGGGTGGCGGAAGTTGGCGGTGGGGCCGCCGACGTCGTGGATATAGCCCTTGAAGTCGGGGAGCTTGGTCAAAAGCTCTGCCTCACGGACGACGGAGTCCTCGCTTCTTGTGGTGATGGCGCGTCCCTGGTGGTAGGCGATCGCGCAGAAGTTGCACGCGCCGTAGCAGCCGCGGACGTGGTTCACCGAGAACTTGACCTCCTCGATCGCGGGCACGCCGCCGAGCGGCTCGTAGGAGGGGTGATAATTTCTTTCGTAGGGGAGCTCGTACACGGCGTCCAGCTCGTCCTGCTCCAAGGGTAAGGACGGGGGATTCTGTACGATGATGTATTTGCCGTGACGCTGGATCACGGTCTTGCCGCGGACGGCGTCGTGCTCGTCTTGCTGAATGCGGCAGGAACGCGCATAGGCGAGATACCCCGCGTCCGTCTTTGCCTTGACCTCCTCGAAGGGAGGGCACTCCACGGAGTCGGGAATATACACGTAGTCACCCGTCGGGATGGCGTACGCGGTTCCTCGGATGTCGCGCATCATGGAGACGTGCTCGCCGTCGTTCAGGCGGTGAGCGATCTCCTTGATCTGGTGCTCGCCCATGCCGAACATGAGCAGGTCCGCACCGCTGTCGATCAGCACGGAGGGGCGAACGGCGTCGTCCCAATAGTCGTAGTGTGCAAAGCGACGCAGAGAAGCCTCAAGACCGCCGATACAGAGCGGAATATCACCGAAAAGACGGCGGATCGCCTTGCAGTAAACGGTGACCGCGCGGTCGGGGCGCTTGCCCGCCACGCCGCCTGCCGTATAGTAGTCGTCACTGCGCTTTCTCTTGGCGGCGGTGTAATGCGCGACCATGGAGTCGATATTACCGCTGTTGACGAAGAAGGCGAGACGGGGCGTGCCGAAGCGCAGGTAGTCCTCGTCCGTCTGCGGCTGAGAGAGGATGCAGATGCGGAAGCCCTCTGCCTCCAGCACGCGGGAGACGATCGCCGTACCGAAGCTGGGGTGGTCCACGTAGGCGTCACCCGTGACGATGACGATATCGGGGGCGTCCCAGCCGCGCTGCAGCATTTCATCTTTGGTAATAGGCAGGAATGCCATAACGTTTCCTCCGGTTTATGCTTTGAAGAATGCCTCGAAGAGCTTGGTCATGTAGTAGCTGTCGTCGGTACCGCCGAGCTCGCGGACTGCATGCATGGAGAGCATCGGGTTGCCGATGTCCACGGTCATGACGCCGTACTCTGCGGAGATCATCGGGCCGATGGTGCCGCCGCCGCGTACGTCACTGCGGTTGTTGAATACCTGATAGGGGATACCGTTCTTCTCGCAGATCAGCTTGAAGAAGGCCGTACCGCGGGGAGAGGTCGCATAGGACTGACCGGGAGAGAGCTTGATGACGGGACCCTTGTTGAGGTAAACGGGGAGGAGCATCTCGTGATTGCCCGTGTAGGAGGGATGGGTCGCGTGTGCCATGTCAGCGGAGAAGACAACGGACTTGGAGAGGGCGCGGTACTTGTCCTCGGCACCGTAGCCGAGCTTCTCGCAGATGCGGTCGATGATCTGCATGATGGTGTTGCATCTTGCGCCGCGGTTGGAGGTGGAGCCGCACTCCTCGTGGTCGAAGGCAACGGCGATGTCGCTGGCGTTTGCATCGGCGCCGCACTCGATGAAGCCCGCCATGATGTCGTGGGACATCGCGGCGTCGTCGAGACGGGCGACGGAGATGAACTCGTCGTTTGCGCCGACAAAGCAGCCGTCGAATGCCTCATAGGGAGCGAGCTCGAAGCTGAGGATATCCTCTGCCTTGACGCCCATGATCTCAGCGAGATAGGAGAGGAACTTGGGCTTGCCCTCGCTATTCTGCGCGAAGAAGGGAAGGAGCTCGGTCTGGATATTGAACTTTGCACCGTCGTTGACACCGCGTACGACGTGGACGGCGGCGCTGGGGATGATCAGAAGGGGCTTCTTGATGTTGACGTTGACGGCCTGCGCCTCGTAGTTCTCGTCCTTGACGAAAACGCGTCCCGCAAGAGAAAGAGGACGGTCGAGCCAGCCGTGGATATTCAGACCGCCGTAGCCCTCAAGCGTCAGACGCTCGATGCCCTGGTCGATCTTGGAGGGGACGGATTTGATGCGGAAGCCGGGGGCGTCCTGATGAGCCGCGCCGATGCGGAAGCCCGTCGCTCTGGGGTCGCCGCAGATGCGGAAGGCGGCGCACTGCGTGCCCTCCTTGGTGAAATAGTACGTCTTGCCCTGCTCCAGATCCCATGTGTCACCCTCGCAAAGCTCGGTGGCGCCTGCCGCCTCCAGCATCTTGACGAGCTCGTCGTTGGACTGGTACGCGGTGGGAGCGTTGTTCAGGAAGTCAAGCAGATTCTGTGCATACTGTTTCTTGATATTCATGATGTTCTCCGTTCTGCCGTATATACGGCGTATATAATATATTTGATGCGAATTGGATATCGTGTTCATCGGACAGGGTCACGGGACGCCCGCCAAAAGGGCGTCATTCGCTACACTGTGAGGTCAGGGTGAATGAGAAGGAGGAGATATCCTCGGGGGTGAGATTCATGTCGGGGGTATACGTGAGCGTGATGATGCCGTCACGCTGCGTGAGCTTCCTTGAGAAGGTATCCACGGCAATGCCGCTTTCGTTATACAGGACGACGTTTGCCTGCACGAAGCGCGTCGCGGGCGGATCGCGCATGACGATGTCGAGCTGTACGCCCAAGATATAGCTGCCGCGATGCTCGACGGTGGCGAGGGCGCTTTCGGCGTAGTACTGCACGGGGGCGTTTTTTGCGACCTTGGTCGTGACGGCGAAGGAGTAATCCACCTCTTCAAGATCGATCGAGGAGTCGATGCGTGTCCCGGCTTCAAGAACCGCGTAGCCCGTCTGGTAGGGCATGAGATAGTAGGGGGTTATTTTCTGATTGATGTTATGTGCGGATACGTTCCCTGCCTTGATCGACAGGGTGGCACCACTGACGACGATGGGCTTGCCTGTGCCGTTATAGATGCGGGAGACGACGGTGAAGTCGCGTTTCGTGCCGTCCCCGGTGCGCCATCTGAGATGCTCGGTACGGTAGCTCGGCGAGATGGGGTCGGGGATCCGATCCATATACGTGAGCTCATAGAACGAGGATGCATTGGGATCGACGGGTGCGATCGGCGCTTGGGTGGTCTGCGCCGCAGTCTCGTCGGCAGACGTTGTGGCGGTGGGCAAGGTTCTCGGGGGCTCGGTGGTGCTTGGTGTGCTTGACGCCTCCCCACAGGAGGTAAGTGCCGCGAGAAGCAGAAGGGCGGCAACGGTCGAGCGTATCGGTTTCATGCGTAAGACACCTTCCTTTTGTGGCTTGGCTGTAAGCCATACTTTGCCGAGTATACTTATATTCTATCATAAAACTCCGCTACCATCAAGTAATTTTCCGAAAATTCCTTGAAATCCCGAGCGGTTCTTGACTTTGCCGTACGGGAATGCTATAATTTAATCGGAAAGCTTTGAATTTTTTCGGGAGGATAACGATATGAAACTTTCTCAAACCAACGGCGTATTGTTCCATTTCTACAACGGCGATCTCCACTCCACCCTCGTTCATCTGAAGAATGCGGGCTTTAAGTACGTGGACCTCTCCTTCTGGTCGAGATATACCTCGGGCTCTCGCTATTTCACCACGGATAACGAGATCCTCGCGGACGAGTACAAGAGAGAGCTTGACGCGCTGGAGCTGATTCCCGTGCAGAGCCACGAGCCCTTCGGCAACTCCATGGGTAATGACGGTGGAAGATTCTATTTCAAAAAAACACCTCTCTCCATTGATCTCGCGGGTAAGATCGGCGTTCCCTCGATCACGCTCCACGCAGGTCTGGAGATCACTCCCATGTCCCGTGAGGAGTATATGACCAAGAATGTCGAGATCTTTCGTCAGCTGATCCCCTACGCGGAGAAGTACGGCACGAAGCTTCTGATCGAGAATACCTCATGGAAGGTGGACGGCATCCATCTCGCCTCGGCAGACGACTTGAACGAGATGCTCGACCGTCTGGATCATCCGCTCTTCGGCGTATGCTGGGATACGGGTCACGCCAACCTCTGCAATCTGGATCAGTACGCAGAGCTCAAAAAGCTCGGCAAGAGACTTCAGGGCCTCCACGTTCACGACAACTACGGCGGCGTTCGCACCCCGAACTGCGACCTGCATCTGATGCCCTACTGTGGCAATATCAACTTCGACGGCGTGATCTCCGCTTTGCTTGAGATTGGCTATGAAGGCACCTTCAACTTTGAGGTGGATGCACCTGCCAAGCGAGGTGACGCGATTCCCTTTGTGAAAAACGGCGAGGAGCAGCAGACCAAGCTCCATATGATGTCCCCCGCACTCCGTCAGCAGATCGAGACGCTGGTCTACGCCACGGGCAAGCAGATGCTTGAGGCGTACGATTGCTATGAGGAGTAATCGCTACATATATAATATATAGTACAAGTGTGCGTCCCGATGGGTTTCCCGTCGGGACGCTTGCATTGTCGCAGAGAGCGTGCTTTTCTTTGGGACGGGGTGTTCTTTTCTTTGGTCTCAAAGAAAAGAACCAAAAGAAAAAGACGAACGCGACGGCGTTCGATCCGAAGAAGGGAGGGGGGCGTGTGGTGCGCAGAAACGCCCGACGTTCCGCTTACGAATGACGACACAGGGGGGTAAAGGGCTCCCTTTGCTCTGCGGGAAAGACCACATTGTTATCGCTGATCACAAAAACGGAGACGCACAAAAAAATTACTCCTCGTTCTACGGGTCAAGCGCCGGGCGGATCGGATGAGATTTTTTTTGAACAATCAGCCTCGCCGTTATGCCGTGCTTTGGTGAATGGAAAGAACATGATAGGCGAGCAATCGGGTGCAGGCACAGCCTGCTCTTTTGCTTCTTT
>JAFTIJ010000124.1 GCA_017456965.1 Clostridia bacterium | reverse complement strand
ATTTTTGTTATGCACAAGTAACTTTTTGAAAAAGGTATGCATTGGATTGGAAGGTTGGCACTTGCGCAGATCCTTCACTTCGCTTGCGCTCCGTTCGAGGATGACGGCGCAGAGGATGCTTGTGCAACCCCAACAGTCCGACAAATTGAAATCTAACGATATATCCAATGTCAGCATCAGTCGGGGCGTACCGAAAAATCCTTTTTTCCACACTACGGGTCAAGCGCCGTCGCGCTTGCCACTTCTTTTGCTTCTTTTCTTGAGGGGTCAAGAAAAGAAGGCGTCCCCCGATGGGTCAAGCGCCGTCGCGCTTGCCGCTTCTTTTGCTTCTTTTCTTGTGGGGACAAGAAAAGAAGGCGTCCCCCAATGGGTCAAGCGCCGTCGCGCTTGCCACTTCTTTTGCTACTTTTCTTGTGGGGACAAGAAAAGTAGGGCACCAATGCAAAAAAATGAGAAAATTTACAAATCTGCCATTGACCTAACGGCGGAAAAAAGGTATACTGTAATATAGTTTACAGACTGTCGGAGCGGATATGCCGTACGGTTTGTGATTCGGAGGAAAAAGCTACATGAAACGAGACCGTCCCACTTTTCCGAAGATTTTATTGATGCATTATTCCAAGCTGGTCTCCCGCGGTGCGCTTTTTCTGATGGCGCTTGCCGCATATCTTGCCAACCGCATTGGCGGGGTGGAGATCCCGTGGATTTTTCCCGCCGCGCTTTGGGCCATTTTTGCGATCGCGCTTTTGCTGAGATTCTTTCCGTCGAGCTTGGAGAGCATGGGGTGTCAGAAGCCGTTTGCGAGGAATTACCTTCCCAAGGAGGGCGATGCTTTGCCGACGCAGTCCTCATGGCGCTCCACGGCGGCGGTCGCCGCGGCGTGGCTACTGCTCAACGGCGTGATCGGCGCCCTGTATTTTCTCGGCGTGATCGACCGCGGTATACTGATCTTGATCAGCCTTGCCTACTCGGTGTGCGATATTATCTGCATTCTTTTCTTTTGTCCGTTCCAGACGTGGTTTATGAAGAATCGATGCTGTACTACCTGCAGGATCTATAACTGGGATTTTCCCATGATGTTTACCCCACTTGTCTTTATTCCGAGTGTGTATACGTATACGCTCGTCGGTGGCTCGCTTCTCCTGCTCCTTCGCTGGGAGCTTGCTCTGCGCCGACATCCCGAGCGCTTCTCCCCCGAGACCAATGCCTCGTTGGACTGCGCAAATTGCAAGGAGAAGCTTTGCAGACACAAAAAGCAGTTGCGCTCGTTTTTGAAAAAACGTATGAATGAGGAGAAGCGCAAAAACAAAAAATACCTGTATTGAATTGTTTCGCGACGCCATATGGCTTCGCAGACGATATATGACCTTCCAATATCAAAGGAGCAACCAAGCAAATGAAATTTACGAAACTGAACGCATATTCCGAGGGAAAGGTGGAGCTGTGCCGCAGAAATGACAGCATCGAGCCGCATCTTTATACGGAGTACGGCGTAAAAAAGGGACTGCGTGACGAGAACGGCAACGGCGTTCTCGCGGGACTGACCAATATCTCAAAAATTACGTCATCCGAATACGTCGATGGCAAAAAGACGCCCTGTGACGGTAAGCTCTGGTACAGAGGCTACCGCGTGGAGGAGCTGATCCGCGGACTTGCGCCCGATGAGCTCGGCTATGAGAAGATCGCCTATCTGCTTTTGATGGGCGAGCTACCGAGTGAGGACGCGCTTGCGGATTTCAAGAGCACGCTCAGCGAGTGCCGTACGCTCCCGACCAATTTTGCCCGCGACGTTATCATGAAGGCGACGAGCGGCGATATCATGAACTCCATGACGCGAAGCATTCTGACGCTCGCGTCCTACGATGATAACGCCAACGATACGAGCGTTGCCAACTCTCTGCGCCAGTGCATCCAGCTCATCGCGCAGTTCCCGCTTCTGGCGGTATACGCCTATCATGCGTATAACTATTATGAGAATATGAGCAGTATGGTCATCCATCGCCCCGATCCCTCGCTCTCGACGGCAGAGAACTTCTTAATGATGCTTCGACCCGACCGCCGCTATACGGCGACGGAGGCGAAGGTTCTCGATACCGCGCTGATCTGGCACATGGAGCACGGCGGAGGTAACAACTCCACCTTTACGACGCGCGTTATTACCTCCTCGGGCTCGGATACCTACTCGACCATCGCGGCTGCCATGTCCTCCTTAAAGGGACCCAAGCACGGCGGTGCGAATATCAAGGTCATGGAGATGATGGCGGATATCCGCCGTCACGTTTCCGACTGCACCGATAAAGAGGCGGTGGCGGCGTATCTGACGAAGATCATCAAAAAAGAGGCGTTTGACCGCAAGGGTCTGATCTACGGTATGGGACACGCGATCTACTCGCTCTCCGATCCGAGAGAGCGCGTTTTCAAGAGCTACGTGGAGGCGCTCGCCGCGGAGAAGGGAAGAGACGAGGATCTCGCTCTCTATCGCAACGTGGATGAGCTCGCGCCCGTTCTCATTGCACAGCACAGAAAAATATACAAGGGCGTCAGCCCGAACGTGGACTTCTACAGCGGATTTGTTTACGATATGCTCGGCATCCCCATGGAGCTTTATACCGCGATGTTCGCCGTTGCGCGCATCGTGGGCTGGAGCGCCCATCGGATCGAGGAACTGATCTGTATGGATAAGATTATCCGTCCCGCATATATGAGCGTGATGGAGGAAAAACTGACAATATAACGAAGGAGGAAGCCCCATGAAACAGAAAAGCATTTTGATCGACAGAGAGTACGCAAGCGGCGGACGCGAGGTGGCAAGGATCCTGTCCGAGAAAACGGGCATGGATTTCTACGACGGCAATCTCCTGTATTTCGCGGGAGAGCGCTACGGCATTGACCTCGGTCAGATGAGGCGCTACGACGAGCAGGGCGTGGGAAGCATTCTGCACGACTTTGCAATGGCGGTGGAGACGCTCGGTGGCGCAGACAGAGAGGCACCGTTCCGCAGCTACGAGGCGATGGGTCGTCTGATGAAGCTCCTCGTCAGAGAGAAGCCGTGCATTATCCTCGGCAGATGTGCCGCGGAGCTTTTGCAGGGTGAGACGCCGTTTGCTCACGTTTTTATCTACGCGGGCAATATGGATGACCGCATCCGACGCGTACAGTCTCTCGGTGAATGTGAAGGCGGAAACGTGGAGGCTTATATCCGAAGAAAGGATCAGCAGAGAAGAAACTATCACCGTTTCTTCACGGAAAAGAAGTGGGGCGAGCCGCAGAACTACGATCTGCTCTTGAATACCTCCGCGCTTGGCTACGAGAAGGCGGCGGATGCGATCCTCGCTATCCTATAATATGGAGTGAATGATGTATTTACAGGATTATTTTCTTTTCATGCTGGCGCTTGTCGCTTGCATGATCTTCTCGGGTGTCGCAAGCGCCAAGGTGCGCTCTGCGTTCACAAAATACGACAAGGTCAAAAGCCGCTCGGGCATTACGGGGTGTGATGCCGCCATGCGTCTGATGAGGATGAGCGGCGTGAGCGGGATCTCGGTCGGATGTGTCAAGGGCAAGCTCACAGACCATTATCACCCGACAAAAAACGCGGTCAATCTCTCGGAGAGCACTTACGGCTCCTCCTCCGTTGCCGCGATTGCCGTGGCGGCGCATGAGATCGGTCACGTGATGCAAAGAAAAGAGGGCTACGCACTCTACCGTTTGCGTACGGCGCTCGTGCCCGTGGTCAATATCGGTACCAATCTGGCGATGCCGCTGGTTCTGCTGGGGCTTCTCCTGGACGTTTTCGTGATGTCCGTTGACTCCGATCTTGGCTTTTACGTTGCCATGCTCGGCGTGATCCTCTATGGAGGCTCTATGATCTTTGCATTGGTTACGCTCCCCGTGGAGTTGGATGCCAGTCGCCGCGCAAAGCGGATGCTCCTTGACGCGGGCATCCTGTACGCAGATGAGATACCTGCCGCAGGCGAGGTGCTCTCTGCCGCCGCGCTCACCTATCTCGCGTCGCTCTTGACCTCGATCGTATATTTCCTGAGATTTCTTTTTTACGTGCTCTCCATCTTCGGCAGACGGAGAAACGACTGAATCAAAACAGACGGAGAACCGCAACAAGGTTCTCCGTCTGTTTTTTGTACTATAGGAAATTGCGCAAAACGGATCTCGCCGTTATGCCGTGCTCGTCTGCGCGGAAAGCTATGGTAGGCGAGCTGGGGGCAGCGGGCACAGCCTGCTTTTTTGTACCATAGGAAATTGCGCAAAATGAACCTCGCCGTTACGCCGTGCTCATCTGCGCGGAAATCTGCGATAGGCGAGCACAAGGAGGCGGGCACAGCCCGCTTTTTTGACCTATGGGAAATTGCGCAAAATCGACCTCGCCGTTATGCTGCACTTGGTGACACGGAAACCTTCGAT
>JAFTIJ010000123.1 GCA_017456965.1 Clostridia bacterium | reverse complement strand
CCAGCTTGGAAGGCTGGAGTTCTACCACTGAACTACACCCGCAGTTCGCGTGACTTCCGTCGAACGCTCATATATAATAACACATTACTTTTGATTTGTCAATACTTTTTTCAAAGTTTTTTTAACTTTTTTAAAAAGTTTTGCCATACTGCTTTCGCCGTTTTTACCCTGTACAAGGACGTTGTAAACGGTCGGAGCCGCTCGCGCAGGAGCGGCTCCGTTTTTTATACCATAGGAAATTGCTCAGAATCGACCTCGCCGTTATGCCGTGCTTGTCTATACGGAAAGCCATGATAGGCGAGCACAAGGATGCGGGCACAGCCCGCTTTTTTAACTTATAGGAAATTGCGCGAAATGGACCTCGCCGTTTTGCCGCGCCCCTTGGTGCGGAAAGCTACGATAGGCGAGCACCTTCCTGCGGGCGTTGCCCGCTTTTCAAATCAGAACGTCAGGGAGTTGATGTACGCGTTGAGCTTCTTGATCAGCGGAGGATATGCTTCATTCGGGATGAAGGTCGATGCGGAGATATCCACGCCGCAGATCGCCTTGAGCCATACGCAGGCGGCAATATATCTGCCGTAGCAGTTGCCCATGTGGAAGCGGTCGCGATAGAGAGACGCACCGCCGTTCAGCACATCAAACTCGGGCATGGTCTTTTTGATATCGGTAACGACGTTACCGACGGGGATGATACCGATACCGAGCTCCTCAGAGATCTTCCGGTAGGTCTCCTCGATCGCGCGGTCCATCGTATCGCGGTCGCGGTTGTAATCAAGGAAGCGGTTGTGTCCGCTCTTCTCCTCGTATGCCCAGGTGCGGTGAAGCAGGATCTTGGCATTCGGGCAGAGACGCTTGACCTCAGCGTAAACCTCGTCGATATAGGGGTGGAAGGTATCGTAGAGACCGGAGTCGCCGCTTACCTGCTGGAGGGTGATGACGTCCCACTCGTCAGAGACGAGAGCCGCGTGGATCGAGGTCTTGTAGAGGCCCTTGCCGCGGAGCTGATAGTCGTATTCGAGCTCATCCGTTTTCAGATTCTCGGCGTGCTTGGTGAGAGGGCAGCCGGGGATGTAAAGGTTGGCGGCAAGAATGTCCGTTCTGCCGCAGGATTCCGCGATATCCTCAATATAAGTCGTGGAATCCTGTGAAAAGCTGTTACCGATTGCAAGAATTTTCATCGTTATATACACTCTTTTCTATAAAATTATTTTCGATATTCCAATATCGTTTTTAACAGGTCGTAATGGTTTTCAAAGGCAAGACGCTCGTTCTTCTCTACCCTGGAGGAACGGGAGTAGGGGACGCTCTTGATCGCGAGGATCAGATCCTCGCCCATGCTATCCACGCCCGCGTGGGATCTTGCAAAGTCCGTCTTGCTGAAGAGGACGGTCTGCTCGTCGTAGTACCACTCCTCGGGGATATCGATCTCAAGCTCGGAGATCGGTACGAAGACGCCACTATCCTTATAAATGTCGTACACAAGAGGTGTCATCAGATAAATATAGTAGGGCTGAACAGACATACTTGAGAGGAACTGCGTCGCGGCGGCGTTGACTGTAGACGCCATCTCGTGCTCCTCATCGGAGATAAATGCCGTTCTGGAGAAGTTCAGGATGATCTCCTTATCTCCGTTATAGTCCTGCATCACCGTACCGAAGGAGCTCACGATATCCTGTCTCTTCGTATCGGGGATCGCCTCGTCGCCGACATACATGATATAGGCATCGTAGTTTTCCTTGGTGGCAAACTGGATGCCGAGGATGATGGCAAGCGAGAGGAAGAATACGACGACGATCGTCGTCCATTTGTAATGATACCAATAATTATCAAGCCATTTCAGTAGTTTAGACATAAACACCTCCGCAACGTTATCTGTTATTATAGCATATCCGCCCCTACTTTTCAAGAGTGATCGGGCAGAAATGCCACAAGGCAGGCGATCACTCGCCGTAGGCTTCCTTGTCGCAGATGATGGTCACGTCAGCGTGCGCCTTTAAGAAGGAGGCAGGAACTCTGGTCGTGATATTGCCCTCAAGAAGCGTGTGGAGAATGGCGCTCTTTGCCTTACCGTTGATCAGAAGCAGGATCTTTTTTGCCTTGAGGATGTTACCGAGACCCATCGTGATCGCCTGCTTCGGTACCTCGTCGATGCTTGCAAAGAAGCGGGAGTTAACGGCGATGGTATTCTCGGTAAGGTCGGTGACGTGAGTCTCCGCATAGAGGAAATCGTCGGGCTCGTTGAAGCCGATGTGACCGTTCTGACCGATGCCGAGGATCTGGAGGTCAATACCGCCCGCATTCTCGACCATCTCGTCGTACTTCTTGCATTCCGCGTCGGGATCGGCCATCTCGCCGCTGGGAACGTGGGTATTGTTCTTGTCGATATTGATATGATCAAAGAGGTTATGGTTCATGAAGTAGCGGTAGCTCTGATCGTTTTCGGGAGAGATGGGATAGTACTCGTCGAGGTTATAGGAAACGACGTCCTTGAAATCCACGAGACCGTTCTCATACAGACGGATCAGCTCCTGATAGGTACCGATGGGGGTGGAGCCCGTCGCAAGGCCGAGCACGCAGTCGGGCTTGGCGATGACCTGACCTGCAACCATTCTGGCGGCAACCCTTGACATCTCCGCATAGTTTTCACATACGATAAGTTTCATTGTTTTTATTCTCCTTTGTTTCAGAAAAAATCCCTTTATTTTTTATTATACAACCTTTTTATCGGAAATTCAACATAGAAATGAAGTTTTTTCCCGATAATCGGCAAAGAATCGCGAATATATACAGCTCCGCCCTCACCCCTTGCGGAAAATATAGCGTGCCATGCGGTCAAACGCCTCCTTGACGCGGGAGAGCGGAAGCGCCAGATTCAGTCGGATATGGGTCGTTCCGCCATGCTGTGTGCCATCCTGCCATGCAATACCGACGTCCCATCCCATCTTCAGAAGCTCGGGAAGCGTCACACCGTGCTTTTCCATCCACTCACGGCAATCCATAAATACCATATACGTGCCCTGCGGTCTTGCCGCCCACACGCCGTCAAAATTCGCCTCAATATAATCGCAGGCATAATTCACATTCTCCGTCAGCACCTCACGCAGCTCATCCACCCACTCGTAGCCCTCGTCGCGATACGCACCGATCAGAGCATGCATCGAGAGCACGTTCATCGAGTTATAATGCGAGAGAGAGGATTCCTTTTTGACACGGTCGTGCAGACGGTCGTTATAAATAATATGATACGCGCCGATCAGACCCGCGAGATTAAAGGTCTTGGAGGGGGCGTAGAGGGCAACCGTTCTGTTTCTCGCGTCATCGCTGACGGACTGCGTCGGGATATGGCGATGTCCCTTCAGAATGATATCGGACCAGATCTCGTCGGAGACGACGTAGACGTCGTACTTGCGATAGATCTCCATGGCGCGCTCAATCTCCCAGCGCTCCCATACGCGTCCCGTCGGATTGTGGGGCGAGCAGAAGATCGCCGCGTGGATGCGGTGCTCGGAGAGCTTGCGCTCCATATCGTCAAAGTCCATACGCCAGATGCCGTTCTCGTCACGCACGAGCGGAGAGAGGACGGTATTGTAGCCGTTATTTTTTAAAGAGGAGGCAAAGCCGAGATAGATCGGACCGTGTACGAGCACGCTGTCGCCGCGCGAGCAGAAGGTAGCAAGCGCCGAGAGCAGACCGCCGAGCACGCCGTTCTCGTATCCGATATGCTCACGCGAGAGCCCCGTCACGCCGTTGCGCTCACGTTGCCAACGGATGATCGCGTCGTAATACTCGTCTCTCGTGCTGAAATATCCAAAGGCGGGATGCGCCACTCTCTCCTGTATCGCCTGACATACGGTGGGCACAGTCGGAAAATTCATATCGGCGACCCACATGGGGATCGCATCAAAGCCCGCCTTCGGCGCGTCGGGCGCCCAGCCCGAGCCGAGTCCGTCCACAGCCAGCGCGTCCTTGCCATAGCGGTACGTAATGGAAATAAAATCGTACTTCATGGTTTTCCTCCGAAATATTTGATATTATCTATTATTATATCACCTTTATCGGAAAACCGCAATGGTTTTTTTCGTATGGAGACT
Organism: Clostridia bacterium; assembly: GCA_017456965.1. Classification (GTDB taxonomy): domain Bacteria; phylum Bacillota; class Clostridia; order Oscillospirales; family CAG-272; genus QALR01. The sequence continues at coordinate 340 of JAFTIJ010000123.1, read as the reverse complement.
ACTTTCTTGGGGGCATGCCGCCTTCTTTTCTTGACCCTCAAGAAAAGTCGCCGAGGGATACCTTCTTTTCTTGACCCCTCAAGAAAAGAAGCAAACGAAGCGGCAAGCGCCCGGCGCTTGACCCGTAGTGTGGAAAAGAGGATTTTTCGGTACGTCCCGACTGATGCTGACATTGGATATATCGTTAGATTTCAATTTATCGGACTGTTGGGGTTGCACAAGCATCCTCTGCGCCGTCATCCTCGAACGGAGCGCAAGCGAAGTGAAGGATCTGCGCAAGTGCCAACCTTCCAATCCAATGCATACCTTTTTCAAAAAGTTACTTGTGCATAACAAAAAT
>JAFTIJ010000122.1 GCA_017456965.1 Clostridia bacterium | reverse complement strand
TTTATCTGAATTTCTCTAAACGGAACAACTGTTCCTCATCAATAATATCAATTCCATTCTTATATGTATAGCCCATTTTTTTATAAAACGGGCAGGCTGTAATAGAAGCAGGAATTTCGATACGCTTTGCCCGTAAAAAGTAATCATCACTTTCCAATGTTTCAATTATCTTACGGCCTACACCCTTGCCTTGATATTCTGGCAGCACAAAGATATTAAACAAGCTGCTTTCGTCTGCCTTGCCCCAATATGGACCAATTGCGCCACATCCAACAATCATTTCTCCGTCGCAGACAACATAAAAATGTGTCCATCCAGCTCGTTCGATTACACCTTCTGGACTGAACATTTTAACATCATTCTCAATGTATTCTGCGGAATAGTCCTTACTGTTTGTTGTTCTAAGCGTCTTAATGATTAACGCAGACACTTCGTTTGCATCACTATGTTGAAATCTTCTGATATTGTAAGTTTTACCCATTTCCATACCTCGGTCAAATTCTTATTTATCGGTTAGATTATATCACATTTTTGTGAATAAAGCAAGGCGTAGCCTTGTATATCATCCGCAACTTGTTGCGGTATATCATCAAGCCGCAGGTAAGATGCACGCTAAAGCGTGATGAGATACAAGGGCGGCTTGCCGCCCTTGATGATATCCACGACTGCGTCGTGATGATATACCAAGCCTGCGGCTTGGATAAACAAAAAGAGAACTTTTGTCTACCAAAAGTTCTCTTTTTTTGTTGCCTAAAAGCGACTAAAAGGTGCGTAAACAGAGGTAAAAACGAAAAAAGTACACCAAAACTCTTCTCGCTCTATCATCAAAAATGTGAATATCTCTTGACATTAGACTGGCGTTGTGCTATAATTAGTCTAATATTAGTCTAAGAGGGTTTTGTGATGAATGATAAACTTGTATTTCTAGACACATATGTTCTCCAGCAAGACATGCGCATCAGAATGCCAAAACCGATTTTGACCAACCTAGGTGCTGAAAAAGGAACTACCTTGTTTGATATTTATTTGGATAAAGACAATCAAACAATCATAATTAAAAAACACCCGCCTCCCAATCAAACAAATCGCTAATCTTGTGTAAGAGAGTACATATTATGGAATTGAATGTAATTTATAACGCTGACTGCATTCCGGGAATGATAGAAAAACTTGAAAACGAATCAGTAGATTTAATAATTGCCGATCCTCCTTATTTTAAGGTGATCGGAGAAAAATGGGACTATCTTTGGAGAACCGAGGAGGACTATCTTGAATGGTCTAAAAAGTGGATAACGGAAGCGTCGCGAGTTTTGAGAAAAGGTGGCAGTTTTTACTTGTTTGGCTATTTTAGAATGCTTAGCCGCTTGTTGCCTTTGCTTGAAAATACCGGGTTGGAACTTCGCCAACAACTGATTCTTAACAAGGGAATACAGGCTGTTTCCGGAAGAGCCACCAAAAATTATAAGATGTTTCCCAATGTTACTGAAAGCATATTGTTTCTTTATAAGGATCCCAAACCATTTGCTAAAGAATTCCTTCGTAGTCGACAGAAAGAACTTGGTCTTACTGCAAAGGAAATAAATGAAAAGCTTGGTGTTAAGTCTAATGGCGGGGGTATGTGGAGCATTTATACGGGAAAAAATGTTTGCAAGCAACTGCCCACAGAAGAACTGTGGAACAAATTGCAGCAAATTTTGCAATTCGATCTACCATATGGCAAAATATGTCAAACATATAACGCTCAGCTGGGCATTACTGATGTTTGGGATGATATCAGTTTTTATTCAGAAGATCGTTACCACCCAACACAAAAACCGCAAAAGCTATTAGAACGTTTAATCATTGCAAGTAGTAATGAGGGGGATATTGTTCTTGATCCATTTATGGGTGGCGGCTCAACGGCTGTAGCATGTGTGTCAATGAATAGAAAATATATCGGTTTTGAAATTGATCCGGAATATGTAAAAAAATCGCTCGATCGTCTATCGACTCAACAGATAAGCCTCCCGCTATAATGCGGAAGGCTTATCTGTTTTTGTTATTCCAATTCAGGGTACTTACTCTTTATTTCCGATGGAATCATATCTTTCACTGGGTTGATAAGCGGCAAATATATTTCCTCCGCAAACAAATCACACAGGGTTTCATTTGAAACATCGTTATGGTTTCTCAATTTTTCTAAATATTCGAGAGCCTCTCGTTTGTTGGTAGCGCGGAATGAATGACCTGTTAGCCGACCAATTACTCTGATAACAGCTTCGAGTGAAATAGTTGTAGCACGTGAGTATTCATGCAAAGGCTTGAGTATGTCTGTGTAACAGTTATTGAAAGAGGGAAAAACGATAGTGTTTATTTCGCCATTACTTTTAATGATTGCCTTGTATATTAGCGTTGGCTTTGTTAATGAGAACTTAAACTCATGTGGCCACATATTAAATGGTGCTTTTGATTGTGATTTGGCTCGAATATTTAAGTAGTAGTCTACCATGCAAAAAGAAAAACCTTTGTTAAGCGGGTCTACCTGCCAAATGCTTGCTTCAATATCGTTGTTTGATGGATCTAATAAATTAGCAAATTCAAATAAAACAAAGTAATAGTTTTTTGGCTCAATAACCTCGGCAAATTCCGTATCATTTCTGAGGCTAATAAGCCATTTTGAATCGTCTTTTCTGTCGATGTTTTTTGATCCGCAAGCAGAGCACGCGGTTTCAAGACTTGAAACAACAGCACCACAGTCTCCACACGAACCAAGCTGATCAACGCGATAACAGGTCTTTATTTCGCCATATGACCCGTTTTCCATAACAAGATCATATCCTCGTGCTCCTGATTTGCCGCCCGGATATCCTGTTACAACACTGACCAAATGCTGGCCAACATATCCCATTCGCGCTTGAGGCGTTTGATAGGTAATCTCCGACCAAGCATTTACCTTGGATCGAAGATCTATGTAAAGATCTTGAATTAGGGCTTCAGATGCTTCTAATGTACCAAGTTTATAATTTAACATTTGTTTTCTCCTATTTCATTATTATATTCCGTCAAACAATTCGCTGAGTGTAACACCTAGCCCGTCAGCGATTTTTTTAATATTGCATATTGCAATATTACGCTTACCTGCTTCGACAGAAGCAAAATATGTCCTATCCATTTCGATTTTTAGCGCAAACTTTTCTTGGCTTAACCCTGTTTTTTGCCGGAGTTCTTTGATACGTTCTCCCAAATCCTTTGTAATCATTTCGACTCACCTCATAGTATGATATAATAATATTATGGCGCACGCGGATTATAAAGCAACGGGGTATGAGTAACAATTGTAATTGTTTTGCGTTTTCATGCTTCAAATCTCTCTGTCCGCACCTTTTGTTCGTTTCTTGCAGCAGCATAAAACGAACAAAAGTACACCAACATTTTTAGCTTTTTCGAGCATAAAAATAGAATCGGAGCAGCATTTTCAGCCACTCCGACTCCGATTTTTATGTAAATTTCCTTGATTTAGTGTCATTTTGCCTCAAAAACGCGAAAAAAACGAACTTTCATCTGGTAGACAAAAGTTCCTTTTTTGTTGGCGGAGAAGGTGGGATTTGAACCCACGCGACGCTTTCACGTCCTACGAGATTTCGAGTCACGCCTCTTCGGCCACTTGAGTACTTCTCCGTATATATTACCTAAGCATTATATCAAAGAAATATATATTTGTCAAGCGGAAAGTGAAATTTTTTTGACCGAAAACGGGTGAGGGTTCTTTTCATTGTGGAAAGGATGAGAGTGCAACGTAGTATCCTGTAACACTTAAAACTTTACTTTTGCAGATGCCTCCTCCGTGCTGTCATCCTCGAACGAAGCGCAGCGGAGTGAAGGATCTGCACACGCGGGGAGTCCCCGATCTGATGTGCATTCTTTTCAAAACATATCGTATGCAAAAAATCGCGATCGCCCGTTGTGATTTGCCGATCACGGACACCGCCGCGCTATTCTCCCAAGGCACGTTGCGGGTTGACGGTCGCAGGGGACGGATTTCCCGCCCCGAAACGGAAGGAGGAAAAGTCAATGCCGTGAGCGCGGAATGTTTTTGACAGGTCTTGACAAGTATTTTTGAATACGATATAATAGATATGATATGGAATGCTTTTTATAAGGTAAAAGCAACTATGGAGGAAAACTATGGAAACTTCAACGAAACTCGTTCCTGAGTATTTCGGACGGTACGTTTTCGACGATACAACGATGCGTGCCCGACTCCCCAAGGACACATACAAGGCGATGATCCGCACCATGAAGGACGGCAGAAGTCTGGATATCAGCATCGCAAACGTGGTCGCCAATGCCATGAAGGATTGGGCGATCGAGCTCGGCGCTACACATTATACGCATTGGTTCCAGCCCATGACGGGCATTACGGCAGAGAAGCACGACAGCTTCATCTCTCCCGACGATTCGGGCAGAGTCATCATGGAGTTCTCGGGTAAGGAGCTCGTCAAGGGTGAGCCCGACGCTTCGTCCTTCCCCTCGGGCGGTCTGCGTGCCACCTACGAGGCGCGAGGCTATACCGCGTGGGACCCCACGTCCTACGCCTTCGTCAAGGACGGCGTGCTTTGCATCCCGACGGCGTTCTGTTCGTTCGGCGGTGATGCGCTGGATAAAAAAACCCCGCTTCTGCGCTCGATGGAGACGCTGAACCGTCAGGCTCTGCGCGTGCTGAAGCTTTTCGGCAATACCGACGTGACCTCGGTCAAGACGACGGTTGGCCCCGAGCAGGAGTACTTCCTGATCGACAAGGCACTCTACGACAGACGTCCCGACCTGATCTTCGCGGGCAGAACGCTCTTCGGTGCGCGCTCCCCCAAGGGACAGGAGCTGGACGACCACTATTTCGGTACGATCAAGCCCCGCGTCGCGGCGTTTATGAAGGAGCTTGACGAGGAGCTCTGGAAGCTCGGCGTCTATGCCAAGACCGAGCACAACGAGGCGGCGCCCGCACAGCACGAGCTCGCCCCCATCTTTACGACAGCCAATATCGCCGCCGACCACAATCAGCTCACCATGGAGCTGATGCAGAAGATCGCGCGCAAGCACGACATGGTCTGCCTGCTCCACGAGAAGCCGTTTGCGGGCATTACGGGCAGCGGCAAGCACAATAACTGGTCCATGACCACCAACACGGGCGTCAACCTCCTGAATCCGGGTGAGACGCCGTATGAGAACGCACAGTTCCTGCTCTTCCTGTGTGCCGTTTTAAAGGCGGTCGACGATTATCAGGATATCCTGCGTGTGTCTGCGGCCTCCGCGGGCAACGACCACCGTCTCGGTGCGGCAGAGGCGCCTCCCGCCGTCATCTCCGTCTTCCTCGGTGACGAGCTGACCGCTATCCTCGCGGCGCTGGAAAAGGAAAAGTCCTATAATGCCAAGGAAAAGACGCTGATGCGTGTCGGCGTTCACGTTCTCCCCAAATTCCCGAAGGATACCACCGACCGTAACCGCACCTCTCCCTTTGCGTTTACGGGCAATAAATTCGAGTTCCGCATGGTCGGCTCCGCAATGTCCGTCTCGGACTGCAATACCTTCCTCAATACGGCGGTTGCCGAGGTGCTCAGCGGTTTTGCTGACGAGCTGGAGGGTGCGGAGAGCTTCGAGCAGGCGCTCCACGATCTGATCGTAAAGACCATCCGCGCACACAAGCGCATCATCTTCAACGGTAACGGCTACGATGACGCGTGGATCGCGGAGGCGGAGAAGAGAGGGCTTGACAATCTGAAGACCACGCCGCAGGCGATCCCCGTGCTCCTGCGTGAGAAAAATATCGCGCTCTTCTGCAAGCACAAGGTGCTGACCGAGCGTGAGATCCGCGCAAGATACGAGATCATGCTGGAGGGCTACGTCAAGGTCCTGCACATCGAGGCGCTCACCATGGTCGATATGGTGAGAAAGGATATTCTCCCCACCGTCAGCGCCTACGCAGACAAGCTCGCGCGCACGGCGATCGACAAGAAAAACGCCATCGGCTCTCTTGCCTGCAAGTATGAGCTGAATACGCTGGAGCGTCTCTCCGCTTGCACGGACGCGATCTACGACGCACTGATCTCCCTGGAGAAGGCGATCGACTCCGTTCGCGGCGAGGAGGATAAGCTCCTGTCCGCCAAGGCATACGAGACGCGTGTGGTTCCCGCGATGCAGGAGCTCCGTCGCCACGTTGACCTTGCGGAGACCATGACGGCGTATAAGGATTGGCCGTACCCCACCTACGGCGATCTGCTCTTCGGCATCAAAAACTAAAGAAATCTACTAAGAATATATTAGGAGGAATTTTTCATGGAAAAGGCAAAATTCTCGTTTCTGACAGAGAAGGCGCGTGAGATCCGTCTCGGCGCGCTGGAGGCAGTCTACAGCGCATCGTCCGGTCACCCGGGCGGCTCGCTCTCGATCGCAGATATTCTCTCGTATCTCTACTTTGAGGAGATGAACGTCGATCCCGCCGACCCCAAGAAGGCAGACAGAGACCGCTTCGTTCTCTCCAAGGGTCATACCGCTCCCGCGCTCTACGCAACGCTTGCGGCAAAGGGCTATTTTGACAAGGCGCTTTTAAAGACGCTCCGTCAGGCAGACAGCATCCTGCAGGGTCACCCCGATATGAAGCATATCCCCGGCGTGGATATGTCCACGGGCTCTCTGGGCCTCGGCATCTCCGCCGCTTGCGGCATGGCGATCTCCGCTAAGGCATCGGGCGACGCATACCGCGTTTACACCATTCTCGGCGACGGTGAATCCGAGGAGGGTCAGGTATGGGAGGCCGCTATGTTCGCGGCACACTACAAGCTGGACAACCTCTGCGCCTTCATCGACTGGAACGGTCTCCAGATCGACGGCAAGGTCACGGACGTTATGAACCCCACGCCTCTTGACGAGAAGTTTGCGGCATTCGGCTGGAACGTCATCGTGATCGACGCGCACGACCTCGATCAGATCGAGGCGGCCTGCAAGGCGGCACGCGAGTGCAAGGGCAAGCCCACCGCCGTTATCGCAAAGAGCGTCAAGGGCCGCGGCGTTTCCTTCATGGAAAATCAGGCAGGCTGGCACGGCAAGGCTCCGAATAAGGAGCAGTATGAGCAGGCGGTAGCAGAGCTTACCGCTTCCGTATAAACAGGATAAAAGGAGGGAATCATTATGGCAGATAAGATTGCAACAAGAGAGGCTTACGGCGCGGCGCTTGCCGAGCTTGGCGAAAAATATGATATCGTGGTTCTCGATGCTGACCTCGCGGAGGCAACGAAGACCCTTACCTTCAAAAAGAAATTCCCCGACCGCTTCTTTGACTGCGGTATTGCCGAGGGCAATATGATGGCTGTTGCGGCAGGCATCGCCTCCACGGGCAAGATCCCGTTTGCGTCCAGCTTTGCGATGTTCGCGGCAGGACGTGCATTCGAGCAGGTTCGTAACTGCATCGGCTACCCTCACCTGAACGTCAAGATCGGTGCGACCCACGCGGGTATCTCCGTCGGTGAGGACGGCGCGACCCATCAGTGCAACGAGGATATCGCGCTGATGCGTACCATCCCCGGCATGGTCATCATCAATCCCGCAGACGGCATGGAGGCAAGAGCGGCTGTAGAGGCTGCCATTTTGCACGACGGTCCCGTCTATATGCGATTCGGCAGATACGCTGTTCCTTATCTCTACGATGAGGCTGACTATAAGTTTGAGCTTGGCAAGGGCATCACGCTTGCCGAGGGCTCTGACGTCACCATCGTCGCAACGGGTCTGATGGTCCACATCGCGCTTGAGGCAAGAGAGCTTCTTGCCGCAGAGGGCATCTCCGCCGAGGTGATCAATATCCATACCATCAAGCCCCTCGATACCGAGCTTCTTGCGGCCTCCGCAGGGAAGACGGGCGCTGTCGTTACGGCAGAGGAGCACAATATTATCGGCGGTCTCGGCGGTGCAGTCTGCGAGGCGCTCGCGGGCGTATGCCCCGTTCCCGTTCTCCGCGTCGGCGTAGAGGACAAGTTCGGTAAGTCCGGTAAGGTTCCCGCACTGCTTGAGGCGTACGGTCTCACCGCGGCCAATATCGCGGCAAAGGCAAAGGCGGCAATCGCACTGAAGAAATAAGATAAACAAATAAACGACATCCCGTCAGAATCAAGGCAAACCCTTTGTTTTGACGGGATATTTTCGGGAGTGAAGCAATATGAAGGTACTTTTGGTCACGATGGCAATGGGCATCGGTGGGGCGGAGACGCATATTCTGGAGCTCGCGCGCGGGCTGAAGCGGCGCGGCGTCGAGGTCGAGGTGGCGTCGGCGGGCGGTGTGTACGCCGACGCGCTCGTGCGCGAGGGCGTGCGTCATATCACGCTCCCGCTGGATCACCGCAGCTTTCGCGATATGATGCGCGCCGAGCGTGGGCTGGAGCGGCTCATTCGGGACGGCGGCTACGATATCGTTCACGCACACGCGCGGATCCCTGCGTTTCTTTGCGGCAGGATCCGTCGGCGCTTGCATTTCCGATTCCTCACGACCGACCATCTGGATTTCAAGCTGACGCCCCTGCTCCGTCGGATGACAGATTGGGGTGAGCATACCTTTGCTGTCAGCGAGGATCTCCGACGCTATCTGACGGAGAATTTTCATATGACTCCCGACCGCATTTCGCTCACGGTCAACGGTGTGGATACCGCGCGCTTCTCACCCGACACGGACGGCTCTGCCGTGCGTGCGGCGCTTGACACCGAGGGGCGTGCGGTGATCCTGCATATCAGCCGTCTGGATGCGCCCGTCTGCGTCTGTGCAAACGCGCTGATCGACGCGATGCCGCTCCTCGGCGGACGCGCGACGCTCGTGCTCGTCGGCGACGGTGACGCACGCGGTGCGGTACAGGAGCGGGCGGACGGGGTCAACGCCGCGCTCGGCTACCGTGCGGTCACTCTTGTCGGCGCCCAAACGGACGTACGCTCGTATATTGCCGCCTCGGATATCGTGGTCGCGCCCTCCCGCGCGGCGATGGAGGGCATGGCGTCGGGCAAGCCCACGATCATTTCGGGCTCACAGGGGCACGGCGGTATTTTCTCGGAGGCAATCGCGGAGGAGGCGATCCGAAGCAATCTCTGCTTCCGCGGTGCATCCCTGCCGACCCCCGAGGTGCTTGCGCGGGAGCTCTTAACGCTCCTTGATATGGACGCCTCGGCGCGTGCGGCGCACGGCATGGCGTGCCGCGCTTTTATCGAGGCGCATTTCTCGGTCGATCGGATGGTGGAGAGTCAGCTTGCGGTTTACGAGCGCTTTGCCCCGCTTCGCACGGGCGGCACGCCGGACGTGATGATCTGCGGCTATTACGGCTATGGCAACTCGGGGGATGAGGCGATCCTCTCCGTGACCGTGCGCGAGCTTCGCCGTCTGATCCCCGACGTACGTATCACCGTCCTCTCGGCGCGTCCCGAGGAGACCGCCGCACGCTATACGGTCGATGCGGTGAATCGCTTTGACCTTGTGGCGATCCGCCGTCTCATGAAAAAAACGGGGCTCTTTCTGTTCGGGGGTGGCTCGCTTTTGCAGGATAAGACCAGCACGCGCTCGCTTTTATATTACACGACGCTTCTGCGTATGGCGAAAAGGCACGGCATGAAAGTGATCGTATACGCAAACGGCGTCGGTCCGACCCGCCGCAAGGAAAATATGCCCCGCGTCAGTGAGGCGCTGAGGTGTGCGGACGCCGTGACGCTTCGCGACCGTCTGTCGCTCGACGTGTGCCGTAAGATGTCACTCCCGTGTGAGCCGCGTCTTACCTTCGATCCCGCGATCTTGCTGGAGAAGGGAACGGCGTCCGCGCCAGAGTCACCGTACTTTGTCGTGATCCCCAAATATCTCGGCGATTACTGCCGAGCCAAGACCGTCGAGTGGATCCTGGCGATGACGGAAAAAACGTGGGGGCGTTGTGTCATTGTTACGCTCTACGGCGCACAGGACGATGCCTACGCGCATTCTCTTGCCGCCGAGACGGGTGCTGTGTGTCTTACCGTGCAGGACGGCTCGGAGGCGATCGCCCTCCTCGCATCGTCATTTTTTGTGCTCTCCTCGCGTTTGCACGGGCTTGTGTACGCAACGGTGGCGGGCGTGCCGATGCTCGCGCTCACGGACGACGAGAAGCTCATTTCCTATATGGAGCGCATTGGACTTCCCGATTACTTTTTCCTCCCGCCTTTTGCCGATGAAATGATCGGAATGTTTGACGAGATCGGTTTACGGTATGATACGATCTGCAATAAAATCAAGTATGCATTGCCTTCTTTCCGACAGGAAGCCTTGCAAAACATCGAGTATGTGGCGAAAACGATCCTTTCGCTGAGGGCGTCACGCCCGTGAGGGGAAGCGCATATATTGTAAACAGAGTGCCGCGTCGATGCGACACTCGGAATGAATACCGAAAGGACTTTTTTCAATATATGCCAACGCAAATCAGAAATCAGGCAACGCTTGCCTTCAATTACGGCACTGCCTCGGGTACTGCCGTCTCCAACGTCGCGACGGCGACGCTGTTGGACCCGCTTGCCGTCAGTAAGCGCGCACTCGGCGGCACCTATCGCGCGGGTGATACCGTGACCTATACGGTCTCCGTGCAGAATAACGGCACGGCAACCCTTGGCGGTGTGACGCTTACGGACGATCTCGGCACGTATACTGTGGGGACGGGCACCTTTACGCCCTTGAATTACACGGATCCCGCCGCTCTCTACGTGGACGGCATTTTTGTGCGCGAGCTGACGGGCACGGTGAGCGACGGCTCCGTCGTCTTTGCCATTGACGCGCTTGCGCCGGGTGCGAACGCGGTCGTGATCTATAATACCGTCGTAAACGGCTTCGCGCCCCTTGCCGAGGGCTCGGAGATCACGAATACCGTCGCTGTTTCGGCGCTCGGCATTGCCAATCCGGTGACGGCGAGCGAGACGGTCACCGTCGCGCAGTACGCAGACGTCCGTATCCGCAAGGATATGAGTCCCGATCCCGTATCGGACGGCGACGTTCTGACCTACACCTTTACGATCACGAACTACGGCAACGCCCCCGCAACGGACGTCGTGCTGACCGACGCCTTCAGCCCCGCGCCCTCGGGCATTACGGTCACGGTGGACGGCGCCTTGGTTCCCGTCACGAGCTACACCTACTCGGGCGGTGTGCTGACACTGCCGTCGGGTACGGACTACAGTATGACTGTGCCTGCCGCGACGATCACGACCGATCCCACGACGGGCGCGGTCACGACGACCCCCGGTATGCTGACCGTAACCGTCACGGGAACGATCTGAAATCGCGAGGTTTCGGGGAATTTTGCAAAAAAGCACTTGACTTTTTTGTCGTATCAAGGTAAAATAAAAACAGAAAGAGGTCTTTTGTGACTGACGGAAGCGGAGTTTACCGCACGGAGCAAGAGACGATAACGCCGACCGTCTGGGCAGTCTTATCCGTGAGGGTGAGACTGCCCTTTTTGGTGCGCTCGGCATGCGCTATTACTTGGCGGTGAAAGTCCGCTACAGACTTGGCAGTAGGAACTGTTAGCCAAGGGCAAGGGTGTCCATCGTGAGGTGGAATCTGAAGGAAGCCCACGGCAAAGCCTCGGTCTGAC
>JAFTIJ010000121.1 GCA_017456965.1 Clostridia bacterium | reverse complement strand
CTTGCGCAGATCCTTCACTTCGCTCCGCTTCGTTCGAGGATGACAGCACAGAGGAGGTATCTGCAAAAGTAAAGTTTTAAATGTTACAAGATAGTAGGGGCGATCTGCGATCGCCCGAAAAGCTTGTATTTACGCGGTTTTTTAGCGGGCGAACACAGTTCGCCCCTACGGGTGCGTAATCAATCATCGTTTCCCCGCAGGGAGGCTTACAATGACATCCGCAGTACCTTGTCTTAACAAAATTTGATCCTTCCAAATCGCAAAATGCACAAAAAAATTTGTTTGCGGTTGTATATTCCTATGAATTTAAGACATTTATAGAAAATATTTCGGGGAAGCTATTGACTTTGATTCAATACAAATGTAGAATAATAGGTAGGAAAGTAAGACGTCGTTTTCGGTAAGCCCGAGACGTTGAGGAAAGGATGAAGAAGTTTGAAAAAAGAGCATATCACACTACCCGAGGCGGAATTCGAGGTGATGAACGCCCTTTGGCAATGCGGCGGGGTTGACGTTCCCACCGTTCGGATCACCAAGAAAATGAATACGGACAAAAAGGCACAGACCGTTTTAACCATGCTCACGCGACTTGCGGCAAAGGCGTTCGTTTCCTCCGAAAAAAACGGAAAGGAAAGAACGTGGACGGCGATGATTTCCGAAAAGGAGTATCGGGCTTCCGAAGCCAAGAAGATCGTTGATCAGGTCTACGGCGGATCTTTTTGCAATCTTTTCAGCGCGTTTTACGGGGATCGGGGCATCTCCCATGAAGAGGCGGAGGAATTGCTTGCTTTTATCGACCAAAAGAGTAAGGCAGAGGATCCCACATGAAAACCGTATTGTTTCAGCTCCTGATCGCGACCGTATTTTCATCCGCTTTTCTGCTCATGCACCGCTTGATATCCGATAAGATCTCAGCGCGTAGCAGATATTTGGCGGGATTGATCCTGACGGTTGCCTTTCTGCTCCCGCTCCGCTTTTCGCTGATTCCCATCGAGCTGTCTGCCGATATCCCTGCGCTCCCACCGACCGAGCCATCCCTGACGGATGTCGCGCCGCCCATCCAAACGCCGAGCGCACCGCCTCCCTCGTCTGCCGCAACGGGGCAGACCGTACCGACGCAGACGCCCGTTTCCTCTGTCGGCGCCGTCACGACGTATCCCACACCGCCGACGATGCCCGTGCAGACGGACCCCCAAAAAACGCTCTACGCTCCGACGGAACCGCCCTCTGCGGTCTCGCCGCCGACGGCATCTCCCGCGATCCGATGGGAAAGCCTTTTGATCGGCGTTTATCTGATCGGAGCGGTTATCGCCCTTCTGTTTACCCTTATGCAATATCATCATGTCGCAGACCGTCTGAGGCAGAGCTGTCGTATGCCCTCGGACAAGGAGCGCGCCCGTTTTGCCGTCATCTGCGAAAACAATAAGGTCAGACGCTCCCCTGTCTTTCTGATCTGTGAGGAGGAGAGCTTCGATTCTCCCGTCACGTTTGGTGTCCTTCGTAAAACCGTGGTCATTCCGAGCGCCGTTTCCGATGCGACGCTGCCCTTTATGCTGGGGCATGAGCTGACCCACTGCAAGCGGAATGATACGCTGAGCAAGCTCGTACTGGCTCTTTTGGGGAGCGCCTATTGGTTTCACCCACTGATCCACGTTTTTATCCGAGCCATGAACGAGCTCTGCGAGCAGGCGTGTGACGAGCGATTTTTACGCGGCTCCACCGCAGACGAGAGACAAGCGTATTGCCGCTTGCTCGTTCTGACCGCAAGAGAGCAGGGTGAAAAGCACAGACTTCTGTTCACAACCTTCAAAGGAGGAACGTCCGAAATGAAAAGACGAATTTCCAACGTATTGACCGAGAAGAAGAGGGCGGGCTCCGTTCTTCTTATCGTGTTGCTCGTGCTGGCGCTGACGCTCTCCGCCTGCACCTATCTGAAGGAGCCCGCGGTATCGGGCGAGGAAACCACGCCGTCCGAGACGACCGACCCCGCGATCACGACCGAACCGCCCGAGACGACGGAGACGACGTCCCCGAACGCCGCAGAGCCCACGCAGACCACGACGACTGCGCCGCCCGAGACCACGACCGAGCCCTACGTGGAGCCCGAGCCCGTCAAGCACTTCGTATCCCCCACGGATGAGATCCGTACCTCCAAGGTGTTTACCGTGAGCGATACGCAGAACGTCACGATGACGCTTACCGTTTACGGCTATGCGAGCAAAAGCCTCGGTATGGATTTTTACGTGAAAAGCAATGAGTTTACCGTATGTGATTTTGTGATCACCAATCAAAATAAGGATATTTTCTATCAAATCAAGGCGGACGAGTCACTTCCCAATGCGTATATCTTCGATATGACGACGCAGGATGACGCAAAAAGGATCTCCTTCCTGTACGGGGACGTGGACCTTCGGCATTTCCGCATTTTGGAAGAATGGGAGGCGGGATCGAAGCTACATGTATTGGAGACCGACAAATCGCTACAGTATGACGGTTCAATCTTTCTTGGTGATTTTTCGCTGACAAACGAGGGCTACTATCAATATACCCCCTGTCGGGAAGAGATCTACGATGAAAACTACACGTCTCATTTTTCGGGGACGGTAACGCTCCCGTATTGGCTTGCGAGTACATATTATGACTTGATTTATGACTTGAAGTCGGAGAGCCCCGGGCTCCCGTCGGGCAGAGATGAATACGTACTCTCGATGGAAATCAGATTTGACGTCGTATATATTCCCTTTGAAGCGCCCGTAAATGTCCAAAGCTCACTGTATACGCAGACCGTTTACGATCAGCAAAACAGAGTGAGCAAGGAAATCACCAAGGAGCTCCACGTCGGATACGGGACCGAGATCGAATATCAGTATCGTGAGGATGGGTATACGAAAACCGAGACGCAAAGAGATAAATTGAACAACGTGATCCTGAGAACGGAATCTTATTATGATGCCAACGGCATACTCTTTGAGGCGCATGAAATCGATGGGACGGGAGCGGTTGCCGTCTATACGGTTGAAAGCAGTACGGAAATCTTTACGTCCTCGAAATCACAAAAAACGACGGAATTCAAAAAGGTATCCCGCTATCGGGACGGTCTGCTTATGGATGCGACTCTCTACGATGAGGCAGGTAACGTCGTTATAAAACGCAATTTTACTTATCAGACGATCGAGTATGAGGGTAAATCGTATATCATCAATACCTCCATTACCGCAACCGATTTAAGAAGCTTGGTTACCTTGACGGCAAACAAGGAATATCCCGCGTATAAGCTGCACACCATCCGTATCACGGATCCGAGAAAACGACGTACGGGAGATACGACACGCGATTTCGTATGGTACAACGGTTATCCTCGTGAGTATCCCATCTATCAATATGAAAACAACACGGAAATGGGCTACGCCGTAAGACGATCTGCGGCAGATGGTTCTGCCACGTTCAAGTGGTATGAGCTTCGTCTTTATGATGATGATTTCATTTGCTTTGCATATGACGACCAAGGAAAGCGTACGAGCATATACAGTACCATCTATAAATGGACAGCTCCCGGGAGCAATAGCGACAAGCCGCTCCATCCGCAGACCCAAACGATGCAGGATGAGATCGCCATGTATTTCGGAGAGGATCTGTATATCGATTATCTGGAAATCCCCTCCTGACGCGCCGAACCCATGAGCCCCTTGTCATTTGGCAAGGGGCTTTTTGCGAGAAACGATACGTCACGGTGGCTTTCCTTGCCAAGGAAAGAGAAAAGTGTGCCCTTCCGATCGGCGAAACGGAATTTTCTCTTGTCAATCGGGGGAGAATATGATAAAATATAAGCAGGAAAGAACATGAGAGGAGACGGATCTATGAAATTCAAACGGGTATTTCTGATCGTGATGGACAGCTTCGGCATCGGCGGTGCGGCGGATGCCGCGGCATTTGGCGACGAGGGGAGCAATACGCTTGCCGCGCTCGGTACGGCAGAGGGCTTCCATGTGCCGAATCTGACGAGGCTCGGCCTATATCATATCGAGGGCAATCCCACGCCCGCGCACGCGGCATCGCCTGTCGGCGCATACGGCCGCATGTGTGAGCGCTCGCAGGGCAAGGATACGACTATCGGGCATTGGGAGCTTGCGGGGGTGTACTCCGAGGAGCCGCTCCCGACCTACCCCGACGGCTTTCCGCCCGAGATCATCCGTGCCTTTGAGGAGCGCACGGGGCGTCGGGTCATCTGCAATCGCCCGTATTCGGGCGTGGCGGTGATCGCGGACTACGGGCGCGAGCATCTTGAGACGGGCGCATTGATCGTCTACACCTCGGCGGACAGCGTCTTTCAGATCGCGGCGCACGAGTCTGTTGTCCCCGTAGAGGAGCTCTATCGCTACTGTGAGATCGCGCGGGAGCTGCTCGTCGGCAAGCACTGCGTGGGGCGCGTGATCGCCAGACCCTTTGAGGGGGAGCACCCCTTCCGCAGAACAGCGCGCCGACACGATTTCTCTGCCGTGCCGCCGAAAAAGACAATGCTGGACCGTTTACGGGAGCGGGGGCTTGACACGATCTGCGTCGGCAAAATATCGGATATTTTTGCGGGTGAGGGCGTGAGCGAATCCACGCGCACGGGCGGCAACGACGAGGGGCTCGCGGTGACGCGTGCCATCGCGGCGCGCGATTTCACGGGCCTGTGCTTTGTCAATCTCGTCGATTTTGATATGCTTTACGGACACCGACGCGACGTGCGCGGTTACGCCGATGCGGTGATGCGCTTCGACGCGTGGTTGCCCGACTTCACGCAAGCCATGCGAGAGGGGGATCTGCTGATCATCACGGCAGATCACGGATGCGATCCCTCGTATGGCGGAACGGATCACACCAGAGAGAACGTGCCGCTCCTCGTCTACGGTTACGGCGTCAAGGCGGTCGATCTCGGCACGCGCACGACCTATGCGGACGTGGCGGCGACGGTGGCGGATATTTTCGGCGCGGAGCCGCCCGAAACGGGTGAGAGCTTCCTCGCCATGATCACGGAGGAATAAGTATGGAGCTTGACAGAAAAGCGCTTCTTCGTGCGGCGATGGCGGCACGGGAATTTTCCTACGCACCCTTCTCGCACTTCCGCGTGGGCGCGGCGCTCTTGACGGCGGAGGGCGAGATCGTGACGGGGTGCAATATTGAGAACTCCGCGTATTCTCCCACGCTTTGTGCGGAGCGGTGTGCGGTGGCCAAGGCGGTCTCCGAGGGCAAGCGCCGCTTCGTAGCCATTGCCGTCGTGGGTCCCGAGGACTCTCATACGACGCCGTGCGGCGTTTGTCGACAGGTTTTATACGAGTTTTGCGACGAGTCGCTTGTCGTTCTCTGCGGCGGTACGGACGAGAACTATATGGAGACGACGCTTGGCGCGCTGTTACCGTGCGGCTTTCGCCTGTAAGCAATGACATTTCGTTAAGAAATTTTCTCCTTCCGTCTCGCTGACGCGAGCAACCACGGCGGCTTGGAGACCCCGTGGTGGATTTTGCGAAGCAAAAGACGGAAGGAGAGCGCGTGTATAACATCTTACGTGCTGTATATGATCTTGGCTGACAATATCTATAGTAGAAACCCATCCCGTAATCTCAGCATTCGCCTTTTTTACATGCACTCTCCCTCACCCGACTTTCGTCGGGAGCTCCCTCCCGGAAGGAGCCTGACAGCGTTTCCGCTTGTCCAAACTCACCGCTAAATTTCAATTTGTCGGGCTGTTTGTTTTGCTCAAGCGCCCCCTGCGCTGTCATCCTCGAACGAAACGAAGTGGAGTGAAGGATCTTGCGCAAGCGCCAACCGCCCGACCTGATGTATATTTTTTTTGAAAAGTTACTTTTGCATAACGAAAATTAGATTTATAACTCCT
>JAFTIJ010000120.1 GCA_017456965.1 Clostridia bacterium | reverse complement strand
TCTCAATGCTTTTGCCAAAGGGATATTCTCGCTGTTATAGTCTGTCATTTTCTCTCCCTCCGTCAAAAATCAAAGATTTTTGCCACCTCCCTCGTCAGAGGGAGGCTTTGATACAGTACAAAACCACACAATACGCACTACACCGAACGGTGTATAGAAGTGCGCCCTTTAGCTGGTTGGTACATTGGAATATTTAAGCTCTTGGCCACTTTTCATACCACTTTTTCAAATCCTCATACCTGCCTTTAAAGTGATAAGAACGACCATTCTTATTGAGTCCTATGTTTGAAAGCCCCAATTTTTCTAATATACCAATAGACTTTTTGTTATTTATGTTTGCATAAGCTTCAACAAATTTAATATCTGCTTTTATATTTGAAAATACGAAGCCATACAACTCTCTGAAAATACCTTTACCTTGATACTCAGGTTTGAATTGTATCTCTTCCATCATCAATGTATCTGTATTCGTGTAGTACTGAAAGAAGCCAATTATTTTATCGTTATCCTTTATTAGAATTATCTGCCTTTCTTCTCTCTGCAAACCACTGCTCACAGCGTCGTGCCAATACTTATAATCATCTTCTCTGCTGTTTCCCGTAGGAGCTATAACAATCATATTGTCCGCAAGGATATTAAAAATTTCGTTTGATATAACTGAAAACTCCAATTTGTTTAAGTAATCAAAAGCAGTCATAAGTTTAATCTCCTTTTTCGCCCTTAATGCAACGTGAGTTCGATGGAAAGATAAAGGATACTCCCGGCAGTATGATCTGCCGGGAGTGAAACTGTTTTACGAGCACCCGCCATTATTCTTGCTCTTTTTGTTGGTTGTGATCTATGTGCCGCAAGGCACAATGTATGCTGTGGGCAATTTAACGCGTGTTCCCGCTTTGCGAGGACGCGCATTTGCTTATTTCTTGACGATGTGGAAGGCGAAGCCTGCGATCTCGTCCTTCATGTAAGCAAACTTGAGGTTGCCCTTGTCGTCGTAGGTTGCGGTGGACTCATCAAACTCGATGCCGAGGTTCTCGAAGTAGATTCTTGCGCGGTCGGGGAAGTTACAGCCGATGGCGATGTGACCCTTGGTGCCGCGGAACTGGCAGTTCATGACCTCGAACTCCGTACCTGCGAAAATGGACTTGGAGCGGACGTCGGGGGTGAGCATAAAGAGCTTGCAGAGGAGATCTGCGGTCTTCTTTGCCTCCTCCTCGTTGTCGCTGTTGATGCCGATATGGACGATCTCAAAGCCGTGCATGAGGGCAACGGCGCTGCGCGTGAGCTTCTCGATCTCGTCAAACTTGCCTTCCTTGATGAGGGCGTCCTTGACCATGAAGCTGCCGCCGCAGGCGAGGATCTTGGGATTCTTGAGGTAGGAGAGGATATTTTCCTCGTTGATGCCGCCCGTGGGCATGAACTTGAGCTTGGGGTAGGGGCCGGATACGGACTTGATCACGTTCAGACCGCCGATTGCCTCAGCGGGGAAGAACTTGACGACGTCAAGACCGAGCTCCATTGCCTGCTCCATCTCGCCGCAGGTCGTGCAGCCGGGGCATACGGGAACGCCCTTCTCAACGCAATACTTTACGACCTTGGGGTTGAAGCCGGGGGAGACGATGAACTTTGCACCTGCCTCGATGGCACGGTCAACCTGCTCGGTGGTGAGGATGGTGCCGGCACCGACGAGCATATCGGGGCAAGCGTCTGCGATATTTTTGATAGCGTCGGCTGCGGCCGCGGTGCGGAACGTGACCTCGGCTGCGGGCAGACCGCCGCGCATCAGTGCCTCTGCAAGCGGAACGGCTTTGTCGGCATCTTCGATCTTGATTACGGGGACGATACCGATTTCCCCAAGTCTCTTCAATACGTCATTCATTGGTAAAACCTCCGTGTTCGCCGCAGTGCGGCGTAAAATTTACACTTTAATTATACAATATCCTGTTGCATTTGTAAAGATTTTGGTATATAATTTAATTTAGAATATCGGGAAATTTATGCTTTTTATTTTATAGAATGGGAAAAAATAAAAATAAATATAAATCAACGGAAAGGAAATACGAACATGAAACCTTTTATGGACAAAGATTTTTTGCTTGACAACGACGTGGCGAAGATGCTCTATCATCACTACGCGGCGGAGATGCCCATCATCGACTACCACTGCCACGTCAATCCCAAGGATATTGCCGAGAACAAAAAATACAAGAACATCACAGAGGTGTGGCTCGGCGGCGACCATTACAAGTGGCGCGCGATGCGCTCCTGCGGTCTGCCCGAGCGCGTGATCACGGGCGATGCCAGTGATTACGAGAAGTTTGAGGCGTTCGCGTCCGCAATGCCCTCTCTGATCGGCAACCCGCTCTACCATTGGTCCCATCTGGAGCTCCAGCGCTATTTTGGCTACTACGGCACGCTCTCTCCCGAGACCTGTGAGGAGGTATGGAATCTCTGCAACGAGAAGCTTGCGGGCGACGACATGACCGTCCGCGAGATCATCAAAAAGTCGAACGTATGCCTGCTCTGTACGACGGACGACCCCGCAGACTCCTTAGAGTATCATATCGCCATCCGCGACGACGAGAGCTTCGACGTTCAGGTGCTCCCCGCGTTCCGTCCCGACAAGGCGATGAACCCCGCGATGCCCGGCTACGCCGAGTATATCGCAACGCTTGCCAAGGCAGGCGGCGCCGAGATCACCGATTACGCGAGCCTGATCGAGGTTCTGCGCGGCAGGATCGAGTTCTTTGACTCTCTCGGATGCCGTACCGCAGACCACGGCTTTGACGATTACGTTGCTTTTGATGACGAGAAAACTGCCGAGGAGGCAGAGGCCTGTGCCGCCGCCGTCTTTGCACGCGCCCTCGCGGGTGACAAGATCACCGCAGACGACGTCAAGGTCTTCAAGAGCGCGATGATCCGCTTCTTCGGTGCGGAGTACGTCAAGCACGGCTGGATCCTGCAGATCCACTTCGGTGCGCTTCGCTCCCCCAACACCATTATGAAAAATCTCCTCGGTCCCGATACGGGCTACGACACCATCCACGGTCAGAACTGCATCTACGCACTTGCGAAAATGCTCGATGCACTCAACGTAGAGGGTTCTCTGCCCAGAACCATCCTCTACTCCCTGAACCCGATCGACAACGCCGCACTCGGCACGCTCATCGGCTCCTTCCAGTATACCAGCGAGGAAGCGGAGGGCCTCTCCTGTCTGCCTCCCATGCAGCACGGAAGCGCGTGGTGGTTCAACGATAACATCAAGGGTATGCGCGACCAGCTCGAAAACCTTGCCAACCTCTCGGCGCTCGGCAAGTTCGTCGGTATGCTCACCGACTCGCGCAGCTTCCTCTCTTACACGCGTCACGAGTATTTCAGACGCATCCTTTGCGGTGTGCTTGCGGGCTACGTTGTCCGCGGCGAGTACCCGCTCGATATCGATAACCTCGCACAGATGGTATGCGATATCTGCTATAACAACACGAAGGATTTCTTCGGCTTCAAGCTGATTTGATCTTTATAAATTATTATTTTTGAAAAAGGATAGGTATATAAAAATGGCAGAAGAAAAAGATGTACAGCAGGAATGTACACACGATTGTTCCACTTGCTCCGCAAATTGCAGCTCCAAAAAGCAGTCCATGTTCGAGGCGATCAACCCCATGAGCATGGTCGGTAAGGTCATCGGCGTCGGCAGCGGTAAGGGCGGCGTCGGTCAAGCCATGGTAACCGCCCTCTCCGCCGTCGAGCTTCGTCGCCGCGGCTATAAGGTCGGCATCATGGACGCAGATATCACGGGTCCCTCCGTGCCCAAGGCATTCGGTCTTGATGGCATCTGTGAGGCGGCTCCCCTCGGCGGTATTCTCCCCATCGAGACCAAGACCGGTATCGAGGTCATGAGTGTAAACCTTCTCCTTGAGGACGTGACCGCTCCCGTCGTATGGAGAGGCCCCGTCATTGCAGGCACGGTCAAGCAGTTCTGGACGGACGTCGTCTGGGGTGATTTGGATTGCATGCTCATCGACTGTCCTCCCGGCACGGGCGACGTTCCGCTGACCGTATTCCAGTCTATCCCGCTGGACGGCATCATCATCGTTACCAGCCCTCAGGACCTCGTTTCCATGATCGTTGCCAAGGCTGTCAATATGGCGAAGCTCATGAATATCCCGATCGTCGGTATCGTTGAGAATATGAGCTACGTAAAGTGCCCCGATTGCGGCAAGGAGATCAAGATCTTCGGCGACAGCAAGATCGAGCAGGTTGCGGCGGAGTTCGGCATTCCCGTGCTCGCCAAGCTCCCCATTGATCCCAAGCTTGCAGCAATGTGCGACGCAGGTACGATCGAGCTCTGCGAGGACGGTGTTGCTACCGCCATCGCCGATGCGATCGAGAATCAGCCCGCAAGACAGATCTGATGAAAAAAAAGATCCTTTTTGTCTGCTCCGCCAACACCTGCCGCAGTGCGGTGGCGGCGGCGATCCTGACCGAGTACGGTCACACACGCTACGACGTCTCGTCTGCGGGCATCTACGCCCGCACGGGCGAGCCGATGCACAGCGAGTGTGCCGAGGCGCTTGCAGAGCTTTTCGGTCACGGCTACTCCGCATATAACCATACCTCCGTAAAGCTCTCGTGGAAGCATCTCAGAGATGCCGATCTCATCGTCGGCGTCTCCGATGGCTACGCCGCCATTTTGCGTGCAAATTTCAAGGAGTACGCGGATAAGGTCGTTGCCTTCCCGACACCCATCGCGGATATCTCGTGTCTTAGGGGATACGCGATGCAAAGGGCGGTGGAGACCATCCGCGATCAGGTATTTACGATGTTTTTGGAGGATGCGGATGAAGCTTGAGATCGTTCCCATGACAAAAAAGACGGCAAAGGATGCGGCAGAGCTGGAAACGCTCTGCTTTCCTTTACCGTGGAGCGAGCGCTCGCTCTCCGATATGGCGGAGAATGAGAATGCAAGCTTTCTCTGTGCCTTGGCAGACGGTGTATTCGCGGGCTACGCGGGGATGCTCTGCGTGCTTGACGAGGGGCAGATCTGCAACGTGGCGGTCGTGCCGTCCTTCCGACGTCTCGGCGTCGGGCGCGCGCTGATGGAGGCGCAGATCGATGCCGCGAGAAGTCGCGGACTTTCTTTTATGACGCTGGAGGTGCGCGCGAGCAATCTCGCGGCGCAATCCTTATATGAAAATCAAGGCTGGAGGCGGGTCGGCGTGCGGAAAAGCTTCTACGAGAGACCGCGCGAGGATGCCTACCTCTACGATTATACGATTGAATAACGAAAGGTTGAATTACTGATGCGTATTCTTGCTTTTGAAAGCTCCTGTGACGAGACGGCGGCCGCCGTGCTCGAACGTGGCGCGGACGGCGTGATCACCGTTCTCTCCGATATCGTGGCGTCACAGGTTGCCATCCACGCGAAGTTCGGCGGCGTCGTCCCCGAGATCGCAAGCCGTGCGCACAGCGAGGCGATCACGGGCATCACCTACGAGGCGCTTGAAAAGGCGGGCTGTACGATGGATGATATCGACGCTGTCGCTGTGACCAATAACCCCGGTCTGATCGGCGCGCTCCTGGTCGCCGTCAATTTTGCAAAATCCTTGGCTTACGCTTACCGTAAGCCCTTGATCCCCGTCAATCATATCAAGGGACATATCGCCGCCAATTACATCTGTCACCCCGAGCTGAAGGCGCCCTTTATCGGCTTCGTTGCCTCGGGCGGCCATACCTCCATCGTCCGTGTGGAGGATGCGCGTACCCATGTCCTGATCGGCGGCACGCGCGACGACGCCATGGGCGAGAGCTTTGATAAGGTCGCACGCGTGATGGGGATGCCATATCCCGGCGGTGCGGCGCTGGATAAGCTCGCCTATGAGGGAAAGGATCCCATCCGCTTCCCGTCGGCCGCCGTGCGCGACGATACGCTGGATTTCTCCTTTTCGGGTATCAAGACGGCGGTGCTCAATCTCATTAACCGTGAGCGTCAGATGGGCGGCGAGCTGAGACGCGCGGATATCGCGGCGGGCTTCGTACAGGCGGCGGTGTCGAGCGTCATCACGAAGCTCGGCATGACCTTTGATCGCAATCCCGATATGCACGCACTGGTGCTCGCGGGCGGCGTTGCGGCAAACTCGCATTTGAGAGAGGCGCTCGTCAAGTTTACCGCGAAGAGAGGGCTGAAGCTCTATATGCCCGAGCTCCGCTACTGCGGTGATAACGCCGCGATGATCGGCGCGGCGGCGTTCTTTGAGTACGATGCGGGCAATTTTGCCGACGTATCGCTGAATGCTTACGCCTACTCCGTATGATGTCAAGATGGTAAAATGACGAAATTCAAAAGTCATTTTTGTCTGCTTTTATGGAAATCGGAGAGACGCTTTTTTCAACAAAAACGGTGGAAAAGTTGAAAAACTTCCCACATGGTTTTCCACACCCTGTGGAAAACAAGAAACGTATTTTGGTGCCAATCACAGAATTTTCGGCTCATTTTGTGGGCGATCCCCCATATTTTGTGGAAAAACGTGTGGGGATTGTGGATAAGCCGGGGCCGCTTTTCCACAAAGCCCTTTGTGGAAAATGTGATCGGTAAGGAAAGGACCGTGATCGGGATGCAGATCGAATGGAATTACGGAAATCGCGTCATGTGTCTGCCGTACGCGTGCGTGCCGTATCTCGCAAAAGCGTCGGCAGACGAGCTTCGCGTACTGCTGGCACTCGCCGCGCAGAATACGTGCGACGCGGAGGCGGCGGCGCGCGCGTCGGGGCTGCCCGCAGAGCGCGTCAGCGCGGCACTTGCCTTCTGGGAGGGCGTGGGTGTGCTCCGCACCGACGGCGAGATCCTGACGGTCGCCGCGCCTGTTGGTCGGGATCGCCCGACGTATACGGGCCCCGAGATGGAGCAAATTGCCGAGACGAGCGATATCAGAGAGCTGATCGACGTCTGTCAGGCGATCCTCGGCGATATCTTTACCTCCGCAGAGTCGGAGATCCTCTTTTACCTGTACGATCATCTGCGTCTGCCGTTTGAGTACGTCGTCCGCCTTTGCAAATACTGCACCGATATCGGCAAGCCCTCGCTTGCGTATCTGGAGACGGTGGGGCGCAGTCTCTACGATCGCGGTATCATAACCGTCGAGGCGCTGGAGATCTATATTGAGAAGGAAGAGAAAAAGGGTGATATGGAGTACCGTGTCCGCACCCTCTGCGGCTTCGGCGAGCGCGTGCTCACCGCCAAGGAGCAGGAGTATCTCTCCGTATGGAGCACCGACTGGGCGCTCCCGCTTGAGGTCATCGAGCTCGGCTATAACGAGATGATGCGTACCATACCTCTCCCCAAGCTCAGCTATCTCAACGGCATCCTCAAAAAGTGGGTCGAGGCGGACTGCCGCACGCGCGAGAGCGTGGAGAGCTATCTTGCCAAGGAGAGCGTCGGGCGGACGGGCACATCCGGCAAAAAGAAAAAGAAGCAGGAGCCGTCCGCGCTCGGCTTCGATCTGGACGAGTTTTTTGAGGCTTCGCTGATACGCGGAGAGGACTCCGAGACTTAAAGAAACGAGGTGCCGCATATGGCATACAATTCAGAAAACTATAAGCGGATCGCCGCGGAATTCAAGGATAAAAATCTCCGCGCCAAGCAGGCGGCGGAATTGCGGCGCGCAGAGCTGCACGAGCGTCTGCCCGAGGTGGCGGAGATCGACCGCGCACTCTCCGCCACGGGCTTGCGTATCCTCCGCGAGGCGACAAAGGGCAGAGAGGGACTCGACGAGCGTATCCGCCGTCTGGAGGAGTCAAACGGTCTTTTGTTGGAGGCACGCCGCGAGATCCTGCGCTCGGCGGGCTACCCCGAGGACTACAGCTCGGTGAAATACGAGTGCGAGGAGTGCATGGATACGGGCTATCTCGGCGGCAAGATGTGCAAGTGTATGCGCCGTGCGCTGACGCTGGCGGGCTACGAGAGCTCGGGCGTGATGCGGCTGATCGAGAAGCAGAATTTCACGACCTTTGATCTCTCCTACTACACGGGAGCGGATCGCGTGAATATGGAGAAGATCTTTGCGTATACCAAGCGCTACGCCGAGAGCTTCGACGGCACGAAAATGAGGAATCTGCTCTTTATCGGTACGACGGGTCTCGGCAAGACGCATCTATCCAGCGCCATCGCCAAGGCGGTGATCGACAAGGGCTTTGACGTGGTATACGAGAGCGCGCAGAAGATCTTCTCCGACTTTGAGGCGGAGAAGTTCGGCAGAGTACCGCAGGGCGAGAACCGCACGGCGCGGTATCTCTCGTGCGATCTTCTGATTATGGACGACCTCGGTACGGAGATGCAGAGTCAGTTCACCGTATCGTGCCTCTATAATCTGATCAATTCGAGGATCATCGCGGAGAAGAGCATGATCATCTCGACCAATATCGACAGAAACGAGCTTTTGGAGATCTACTCCAACCGCATTACCTCCCGTCTCTTCGGTGAATTCCAGACCTGCCTTTTCACGGGCAAGGATATCCGAAGCCAGAAGAGACTGCGAAAATAACGGCTTGCCCCTTCATATGAGACTGCAAAAAGGCTCCCTTGTGGCACCTGCGATAGAGCAGGTGCCACAGTTATATTCGCCGATGGCGAGTGATATTGCCTTGCAGTGATATTGACTTCGTCAGTGATATGCGCTTCGCGCGTTTGAAGTTAGAAGGGCGAATATCATATCACTGCGACCGACAGGCGCAATACCACTGTCGCGGAAGCGACAATATCACGCTGAGCGATTGCGAGGCATATAACATTCGGCATTTGTGTCTACAAATGCTATGCTTGCAAAAGCAAGGACAGAGAACTTTCATCCTCTGTCCTTTTCTGTTTGTATTCGTTTTCTCGTACTGCTTTATCACAGGTCTCCCTTCGTGGTGTCTTTATAAAACAGTGAATCCTCCCTGTGAGAAATCTCACAGGGAGGATTTTGACTTATTGTTTTGAAACGGCAATATCCCGGGCTCCCTCTGACGAGGGAGCTGTCAGCGAAGCTGACTGAGGGAGAGAATTTTGCACCAAACGATCAACGTGCTCACATACACCGAGAAAATTTTGGCCGTCAACCTCGCCT
>JAFTIJ010000010.1 GCA_017456965.1 Clostridia bacterium | reverse complement strand
TGTTCGTCAGACCGAGGCTTTGCCGTGGGCTTCCTTCAGATTCCACCTCACGATGGACACCCTTGCCCTTGGCTAACAGTTCCTACTGCCAAGTCTGTAGCGGACTTTCACCGCCAAGTAATAGCGCATGCCGAGCGCACCAAGAAAACCCCGACAGATCCTGAGATCTGTCGGGGTTCGTTTATTTATGCGGCAGCAAGCGCTTTGCGTAGGTATCAAAGGAGGAAGAGCACGGCGATCCCCGCAAGTGCAAGAAGGAAAAAAATCAACGGCACGCCATAGGCATCGCTCTTTTTGATCTGATCCCAATCGATCCGACCGGGCGTCATTTTGCGGTGATACGCGTTTTGATAGGAACAAAATATATGCTTCCATCTACGTTTATACCCAACAAACGTCCACACGGAAAAGAAAAGCAGAAAGCCGATTGCAATCGGGGCAAAAAGGTCGGTAAAGATCCCTATGAGCAGAAGCATTACGGCGATCCACCCATATCGGTGTAAATACGCCAGGGCAATGATCCGACCCTCGTTTTCGACGTATCTGTTTGTAGGCTGTTTTTTAGTCTTTTTCATCCTCACGCCTTGAGAAGCTTTGCGTAGGTTGCCATCAGCTTTTTGGTGCCGAAGTTATCAAATGCGACCTCATAGAGGACGTCCGCACCCATCTCACGAACGGAGAGGACCGTACCCTCGCCGAACATATAATGCTTGACGCGATCGCCCGCGGCAAAGGTCTCGATCTTCTTGGTCTTGCCGACCTCGCTCGTCAGCGAGGACTTGGAGGTAAACTCGTTGGAAAGCGAGAATTTCTTCGTCTTCTCGCCAAACTCGGTGCGATACTTCGGCTTCTGCTCCAGCATCTCCTCTACTCTGCACGACTCGTCGATCTCGTCGAGGAAGCGGGATCTCGGGTTATACAGGGTCTTGCCGAAGAGCAGTCGCTCCTTGGCACAAAGCGCGTAGAGGCTCTGCTGTGCTCTGGTGATCGCAACGTAAGCGAGACGGCGCTCCTCCTCCAGCTCCTCCTTGATGAGGGCGGACTGCTGGCTCGGGAAGATACCCTCCTCCATACCGGGCAGGAATACCACGGGGAACTCAAGTCCCTTTGCGCTGTGGATGGTCATCAGGACAACGGCGTCGGACGAGCCGTCGTAGTTATCAATATCGGAAACAAGCGCGATCTCCTCAAGGAAGCCCCTCAGAGATGCGTCTGCGTGTGTCTGCTCGTACTCGACGGCAACGGACACGAGCTCCTCTACGTTCTCTCTGCGCTCGGAGCCCTCACCGTTCTCCTCTGCCGTGCGGAGCATATCCAGATAGCCGGATTTCTCGATCGCCGCACGAACCACCTCGGAGACGGGCTTCATCTCTGCCATCTTTTGCAGACCGCGGATCAGAAGCACGAACATCTGGAACTTGCTCTGCGCCTTGGCGATGGTGGGATAGCGGGATGCGTTCTCCATGACGCTGAAGATGCTCTCGCCGTGGTCCTCTGCGATTCTGCGGACGGAGGACATGGTTGCCTCACCGATCTTACGCTTGGGCTCGTTGATGATGCGCTCCAGACGGAGATTGTCGCTCGTATTGTTGACGACGCTCAGATATGCGAGGATATCCTTGACCTCTTTTCTGTCGTAGAAGCGGTGACCGCCGATGATGCGGAAGGGGAGTCCGCTCTTGACGAGCGTGGTCTCCAGCGCCATGGACTGTGCGTTTGTACGGTACAGGATCGCAAAGTCGCCGTACTTCTTCTTTTCGCGGATCATGAGCTCCATGATCTTGTTGGCGATGAAGCGCGCCTCCTCGTTCTGGGTATCAAACTGCTTGATGAGGATCTTCTTACCCTCGTCCTTTCTCGTGAAGAGCTCCTTGCCGCGTCTGCCGAAGTTGTGACGGATGACGGAGTTTGCGGCGCTGAGGATATTGGCACTGGAGCGGTAATTCTCCTCCAGCTTGATCACGCGGGTCGCGGGAAGCTTCTCGTCAAAGTGGAGAATATTCTCAATGGTTGCACCGCGGAACTTATAGATGCTCTGGTCATCGTCACCGACGACCATCAGGTTTTCGTAGCCGCCCGAGAGTAAGAGCGCCAGCTCAAACTGCGCACGATTGGTATCCTGAAACTCGTCCACAAGAACGTAACGGAACTTATTCTGATAATTGGCACGGACCGTCTTGTTTCTGCGCAGGAGCAGGACCGTTCTCATAATAATATCGTCAAAGTCCACCGCATTTGCGCCGTGGAGCTTGCTCTGGTAGAGCGTATAGATCGAGGAGATCTGCTGGAGCTTGTGATCGTTTCCGACCTCCTCATCGAAATCGTGGGGGGTCATCAGCTCGTTTTTTGCCATGCTGATGCGATTCATAATCTGTTTTGCGGAGATCACCTTCTCGTCAACGCTGAGCTGCTTCATGCAGTCGGAGATCAGGCGCTTGGTGTCGTCCGTATCGTAGATCGTAAAGCTCGGACGCAGTCCCGCCTCATCCGCATAGGTGCGCAGGATCCTGAGGCACATCGAGTGGAATGTGCCGCACCACAGATCCGTTGCCATCGGGCCGACGAGCTTCTGCAGACGCGTCTTCATTTCATTCGCTGCCTTATTGGTAAACGTGATCGCAAGGATATTCCAAGGGGCGACACGCTCACCCATCTTGGGTGCAAAGGAGTCAAGGAGCATATCCAGATCCTCGTCGGAGGCGCTCATTGCCTGCTCAAGCTCCGTGACCGTCTCCTCGTCGACAGACGCGGGGACGTCGTCGGAAAAATATGCATTTCCGTATTTTAATATGTATGCGATGCGATTGACAAGCAACGTCGTCTTTCCCGTTCCCGCACCCGCAAGCACGAGCAAGGGACCGTTGACGGTGAATACTGCCTCACGCTGTCTTTCATTCAGAAAGCCGTATTTTCGATCAAAAAGGGCCTTCTTCGCCTTCAGATACCGCGCTTTGAGCGCGTCAAGGGCTTGATTGGACATCTTTCGTATACCTTCCATTTCTTTGTTTTGAACGATAACGTATTCGTTTTTTGCCATCGATTTGATTCAGCAATTAATATTATTATACACCAAAAACAAAAAATAATCAATAAAAATTCAGCTTTTAAACAAAAATTTTCGCTTTCTCTCGGAAATTTCTCTATTTTTACAAAAAAATGCGTTTTTAAATTGACTTTTTTCGACAATGTGATATACTGTTATTGACGTCAAAAAATTCAGTCGATGTCAAAAAGCCCCAATTGATCGCACTTGCACCCAACCTCGTCGAGGAAACATCGAAGCGAAATCGTCACAGACAAATTCACACAAAAACATTTCAATAGAAAGCGGAGACCTACATATGAGAATTTACCAATATCACTTAAAAAATGATTACAATCGCAAATTTCAGCTTCATGGAAAAAGCTTCTATTGCTTCTCCCCCTCCCTCCTACACACCATGTATATCGACGAGGATGACTACAGGGTCTCCGGCGACGTATTCCTTAGAAATCCCAAGGGCGAGGAGCCGATCGGAACGCTGGAGCTTGACGGCGGCATTTCGATGGACGTTTTTCCAACGAAAAAGCGCTCCGCGCTTCGCTACGCCTGCTACGGCTACATCTGTGTCGATCATCACAAATACGTTCGTCTGATCAAAAAAAGATTCTTCTGATCAGATCGACATTTCACTTCGCCATTACGATAAAAAGCGGGCTGTGCCCGCAGCCCTGCGCTCGGCTATCAAGTCTTTCCGTGTCACCAAGCGCAGCATAACGGCGAGGTCCATTTTGCGCAATTTCCTATAGCTCAAAAAGCGGAAGCTCTCCCTGCGCTGTCATCCTCGAACGAAACGCAGTGTAGTGAAGGATCTTGCGCAAGAGCCAACCTCTCGATCCGATGTATATGTATAACTTTCAGTTTTGTTTTTCTACATAGCTTTTTCGATAGTCTGAAACGGGCTACCTGCCATGCGGCAGGTAGCCCGTCTTTTTCATATTTCGTATTCTATACGTTTCGGATCAGAACTGCTTCTTCTTTACGACGACGAAGTAAACTGCCGCGCCGCCGATCAGGAGGATAGCAACGGTAACGATCACGGGGATCAAGATATTGGTCTTGATCTCCTCACCTCTCTCAACGAAGAGGTTGGTGGTACCGATCAGGTTGGCACCGTCGATGGTGACGTTGCCCTCGTCAACGTCAGCAACCTCAGTAACGAGGAAGTTAACGCCTGCGAGCTTGGACACTGCGAGCTCATAGCCGTCGATGTGCGTGTTGAGAACGACGGTCATGTTGGGCGTTGCGGAAACCTCAACGCCATCGCAGAGGATCTTGAAGCGGTATGCCTTCAGGAAGGTCTCAGCGAGGTGACCGACGTAGTACTGTCTGTAGAGGACCATATCGTCCTCGGTCTCGTTGAGCAGTCTTGCCTCAAAGCTGTAGTTCTTGCCTGCGTCAATGCCGGTGATCACGAGAGAAGCCACGGAGTTGATCGTCAGCGTCTTCTTGGTGGTGCCGTCCTTGAGCGTCTCAACGGACTCCTTATAGCCGCAGACCGCACAGGTCTTGGTGGTGATCTTACCGTCAACGACGGGCTCACCGAAGGTGTGGCCGGTCGTGGGAACGATGTCACGGACTACGTTCTGACAATATACGCAGGTCTGGGTCTTTTCGCCGTTGGTGGTACAGGTCTTGTCAGAAACGGTTACCCACTCGCCGTACTTATGGTTATCGGCAACGGGAGCTACGACTCTCTGGTCGGGAGCGTTACACTTGGTGCAGTAACGGGTCTCCTGACCGTTTGCGATACAGGTGGGAGCGAGGGTGGTCATATAGTTGCCGTAGGTGTGTCCTGCGGCAGCAACGGGCTGCGACTGAGCATCGCCGCACAGACGGCAGGTCATCGTCTGTACGCCGGGAGCGGTACAGGTGGGAGCAGTCGTAATGACCCAATCGCCGTAGCTATGACCGCTACCCTGGATATTCTGGGTCTCTCTGTAGCCGCAGGTTGCGCAGGTGCGGGTCTGCTGACCGAGGGTCACGCAGGTTGCGGGGGTTACTACCTGCCATGCGCCGTAGTTGTGGCCGGTTGCGGGAATCGTCTCGGCAATGGACTGCTTGCAGACGCTACAGGTGCGGGACTGGGAGCCTGCGACAAGGCAGGTTGCGTTCTTGATGATCGTGGGGGTACCGAGCTTGTGGTCGGCAAGAGGAAGAGGTCTTGCCTCTACCTGCTTACAGGTGGGGCACTGGTAACGTGCACTACCCTCAGTCGTGCAGGTGGAAGAGGAAACGATGGAGAGAAGGATATACGCATCCTGATCGTGAGGGCACTGGTTGGTAGCGATCTGCTCGGTCTTACATACGGAGCACTGCATATAATAGGTATTATTCTTGATGTATCTGTCGCCAAACTGGTGCTCAAGCTTGGGAACAGTGCCGTTGATGAGCTTGCCGCAGTCAAGACACTTGTAGCAACCGCTACCGACCTTGGTGCAGGTAGGCTTGATCTCGGGGTAAAGGTTGGTGTTGAAGGCCTTGCTGTAATCAAGTCTGTGCTGGGTGGGAAGAATGGTTTCCGTCTTGATCACGTAACCACAGCTGGAGCAGACGAGCCGCTTCTCACCTGCTGCCTCACAGGTAGCTGCCTTGGTCTCAACGTACTCGCTGGAGGAGTGGTTGCAAAGGTATACGGTATAGGAGTCTACGTGCTCAAACGATACGCCGGCACCGCTGACTGTGCGAACGTTACCGTTGACGTTGATCTGAACGGTACGCATCCAGTAGAACTGGAGTGCATTCTGCACGTTGACGGGATACTCGATGAAGATAGCCGCATCCTGCGTAAAGCCGCTGGTATCGACGTCAAAGGTGATGGTGGAGTAGGAGTAAGAGGTTGCGTTCGAGGGGGTATCGATAACGGCGGCGCTTGCAGTCGTACCGAATACGCTGGCAAAGGTAACGGTAGGTGCGCCGAGAACGGAGTTGTAGGGGGTCTGGATCTCAAGATGACCGATCGCACCCTTCTCCGTGGATTCCGAGCTGATATAAAGCTTGACGACAAGCTTCTGGTTCATTTCGCTGTATGCGTACGTCGTATTTCTTCTGTTGATATAGAGATACTCATTGAAGATGGGATCATCGTCCTCATCGACAGCATTGACGACGAGATCATGGCTGTGATCGTGCTCCGAGCAATCGTCTGCGCAATCAAGGTGAGCTACGCCGTAGGTACCGAAGCACATAACGGTCAGAGCGAATGCCATCAGAAACGCCACTAATTTTTTCATAAAAATCCTCCGTTTTTTTTGGTACGGCAAGCCGTACATTTTGCAAATTATCATTTCCGCCAAAAAGCATCCGCTTCTACCGTGATACCCCGCGGTCGGTCTCCCGTCCGACACGCGAAATACGCGGAAAGCTAAAATGCAAAAGGGTGTCTCAATCACCCATGCCCCATTGGCAAAAATTTTCATTTGTCGGGCATAAAAATTTGAACTGCAAATTTAAATACAGTTCACTTTAATATTATAACTTTTTTTGCATATTTGTCAAGCCGTTTGATGCATCTTTTTCCGCATTTTATCGTAAAAAGGCTTTAATTTTTGTTAAATTTTTTTAAACATGCTATATTTATGCACAAAAAAATGATTTCAGGCACACATTTCTCTCACATCAAGCATAGCCCGACGGAAGAATCTACCAATTTTATTTATATAATATAAGCGCATCGACCCTCTCTGCGCGCGGCGTTACGGCATAAGACAAGATCCTTGCTTTTTCGGGCAAAAAATCAACCGTTTACGCAACAAATTTTTTATATAACCTCTTGCAATGCCGTTTCATTTATGCTATCATATTTGAGAATATAATGTGAAAATTCAAAAAGAAAGGAATGAAAACACATGAACGGAAGACAAACAAACCCGCAGAACAACCGAGTTCCCGCACAAAGACCGCAGAGCGGTGGCACTCCCGCCAAAAGACCGCAGGGCACACCGCCAAGACGCAGAAGAAGGTTCCGCTTCAAGCCCAACAAGGAGGGCATGCAGGCGCTTCTGATCCTCGTTTTGCTTGCGGCACTGATCATCACCGTGCTCGTGCTCACGATCAAGGGCATCATAAACGCCGTAACGAGCGACCCCGAGTCGACCACCACGGCGGCGACCACCACGGGTGAGACGTCAACGGAGCCGCCCGTCGTTGCAGCGTGGCGTGACGGCTACGTAAACGAGATCCGTCCGAATACCGACGTCGCTGTCGGTGATCTGATCCTCGTCAACTTCGAGCACAGCTATCCTCTGACCGATGCCATCAAGTCCAAGCTCACCTCCCTCTCCGCAGACAAGGCCTACGGCGAGTACTTCGTCCTCAGAGAATTTGAGATGAAGATCCGCGGCGAGATCATTACCGAGCTCCGTCAAATGATTACCGACCTCGTCACGGCGCAGAGCACGCTCGGCACCTCCAAGGACGGCGATCGCGTCATCATCGTCAGCGGCCATCGCACCACCGACTACCAGCAGAATCTCTACGACAATCAGGTAACGGAGAACTACGTCGCGATCCCCGGTCACAGTGAGCACCACACGGGTCTCGCCGTTGACCTGAAGGTCTACACCTCCAAGCAGAAGACCGTCGAGTTCCGCGAGGACGAGCAGGCCTGGATGGAGGCCAACTGTGCAAACTACGGCTTCGTCGTACGCTATGACGGCGCGAAGTTTGAGCTGACAGGCATCCTCGACGAGACGTGGCACTTCCGCTACGTCGGCAAGCCCCACGCGCAGTACATGACCGACAACAATCTCTGCCTTGAGGAGTATCTGACCATGCTCCGCACGCATCATAACGTGGACAGCGAGGCTCCTCTCACCTACACGACCGCAGACGCTACGTATGAGATCTACTACGTCCCCGCATCCGTGTCCGAGACCACCGACATCCCCGTACCCAAGGCAGACTCCGTGACCGCCATCGACATTTCCGGCGACAACATGGGCGGCTTCATCGTCACCGTCACCAAATAAGCGGGCTGTGCCCACCCCCATGTGCTCGCCTTTTTTACCGTTTTCGCAAATCCAATGACGGCAAAACGGCGAGGGATGATTCTTTCTCCGTAAAGTCAAGCGCGAGCACCCCAAATTTCCATGATATAAAAACCGTCCCGCCCGTATGGTATCGAATATGCAGGCGGGACGTTTCATTTTCCATTACAAAGGATCTGTCATGTCCGATATTTTTTCCCGTTTCTCCCCACTCGTTCAGGATTTCATTTACGCGGGCGGCTGGGAGGCTCTGCGCCCCATACAGATCGAGGCGGCGCGCGTCATCTTCGACACCGAGGATAATCTGATCCTCTCCTCCGATACCGCCTCGGGTAAGACGGAGGCGGTATTTTTCCCGATCATAACCGAGATCGAGGGCTCCTACGCGGAGTCGGTCGAGGTCCTCTATATCGCCCCCCTAAAAAGTCTGATCAACGATCAGTTTGAGCGTATCGACGCCCTCTTGCGCGATAGCGGCATTCCCGTCTTTCATTGGCACGGTGACGTTGCCGCCTCCCACAAGACCAAGCTCATGAAGCACCCCGCAGGCGTTCTGCAGATCACGCCCGAGTCACTGGAGAGCATGCTCATGAACCGTCACAGCGATATCTTCCGTCTTTTCGGCGGACTGCGATACGTGATCATCGACGAGATCCACACCCTCATGGGCGTGGACCGCGGCAATCAGATCCTCTGTCAGCTCGACCGCATTGCCGAGCTGATCGGACGCCATCCGCGCCGCATCGGTCTCTCCGCCACCATCGGCGATCTCGACCGCGCGTGCCGATGGCTTACGGGCAACAGCGGCAGAGAGACGCGAGCACCGCTCGTCTCCTCACAAAAGAGCCGCTGGCGTCTCGCCCTTGAGCACTTTTATATTCAGGACACCACCTCCGACCGTGCGCTGATGCCCGCAGAGCACCCCGAGGCGACGGTCACGATCGACGCGGGCTACGAGTATCTCTACGACTGCGTCAAGGACAGGAAAAGCATCGTCTTCTCCAACTCCCGCGAGGAAACGGAGTACGTTACCGCCACGCTGCGCCAGATCGCGGACAACCGCGGAGACGAGGACCGTATCTATATCCACCACGGCAATCTCTCCGCCGCCATCCGCGAGGAGGCGGAGGCAAAGCTCAAGGCGGCAGAGAGCTGCGTCGCCTGCGCGACGGTCACGCTGGAGCTCGGCATCGACATCGGCAGGATCGAGCGCATCATGAATATGGGCGCACCGAATACCGTAGCGAGCTTCCTGCAGAGGCTCGGCAGAAGCGGACGTCGCACGGGCATCCCCGAGATGTTCATGGTATTCCGCGAGGAGAAGCCTCTGCCCGACACGCCCCTGCCCCAGCTGATCCCGTGGGAGCTCGTACGCGGCATCGCCGTTATCCAATTATATATTGAAGAGAAATTCATCGAGCCGCCCTCCGTCAAGAAGATGCCGCTGAGCCTCATGTTTCAGCAGACGCTCAGTATCCTCGCCTCCTCGGGCGAGAATACGCCCAAGCGTCTGGCAGGCAAGGTACTCTCCCTCTCCCCCTTTGAGGAGGTGGACCGCGAGATCTACCGCACGCTCTTGATCTCCATGATCAAAAACGATTACATCGAGCCCACGGAGACGGGCGGTCTGATCCTCGGTCTACAGGGTGAGAAGCTGACGAAAAGCTTTAAATTCTACGCTGTCTTCAAGGATAGCGAGGACTACTCCGTCAAGGACGGGAGCGAGGAGATCGGCACCATCTCCTCCCCGCCC
Organism: Clostridia bacterium; assembly: GCA_017456965.1. Taxonomy (GTDB): domain Bacteria; phylum Bacillota; class Clostridia; order Oscillospirales; family CAG-272; genus QALR01. The sequence goes on along the minus strand of JAFTIJ010000010.1, from coordinate 9,444 downwards.
CCCGTCGGTGACCGCTTTGCGCTGGCGGGTCGCGTCTGGGAGGTCGAGGAGGTCGATCTCTCGCGTAAGCTGATCTACGTTCACCGCATCCCGGGCAAGATGCAGATCGCATGGCCGGGTGAATACGGCGAGATCCACACAAGGATCCTTGAGATGATGCATAAGGTCCTCTCCTGTGATCAGGAGTACCCCTATCTCAAGAGCAACGCGCGCGAGCGCCTCGCCGCGGCACGCCGCGTCTTCCGTAACGCCGCGCTGGATCGGACGATGCTGATCTCCCTCGGCGGCAATACGCGTTGCCTTATGCCTTGGCTCGGCACGCGCTCCTTCCGCACGCTGAGAAAGTATCTGCAGAAAAACGCCGCCCTCCTTGGCATCTACGGCTTGGAGTTCGACGGCTGTTACTTCATGACCTTCAAAAGCGACCGCTCCCCCGAGGAGCTCCTGCTCGACCTCCGTCGCAGGATCCCTGCGGAGCATATCGACACGCTTGATCTCGTCGGCAAGGGCGAGTGCCCGATCTTTGAGAAATACGACCCCTGCATCCCGCCTGAGCTCCTACGTGCGGCGTACGCCACGGACAAGCTCAGAACGGATGAAATGAAGAAACGGTTCGCAAACGATACCATTTTGTGAAACATATATGTATAAATATTTTCAAAAGTGTAAAAAAAGATTGAAATCTCCTCAAAAATATAGTATAATGTAAAGGCATTTCTGTGGTTGAGCCCTATTATGCCGATCCTCACGTTTACGCCGCTCCCCGCGGAGATACCGTAGGATAACATTCCGATTTTTGTGAATATGATGAAAAGGAGCATATCATGAACAACGTAACCAAAACCATCCCCGAGTTCAACAGCAAGATCAAGAGAGTCATCATCACCGAGGACGAGATCAAGGCCGCCGTTGCTAAGGTCGGCAAGGAGATCAGCGACGGCTACGACGGTCGCCCCATCCTGCTCGTCAGCATCCTGAAGGGCGCTTTCGTTTTCATGGCGGACATCCTCCGTGCGATCACCGTTCCCTGTGAGGTCGGCTTCATGTGCGCCAAGAGCTACTACAGCAACAGCACCGTTTCCGCAGGTGCGGTCAAGATCACCATGGATCTCGATCAGGACATCAGCAATTACCACGTTATCATCGTGGAGGATATCGTGGACACCGGCAGAACCCTGAGAGACGTCGTCAACCTCCTGAAGGCACGCAACCCTCTTTCTCTGAGAGTGCTCACGCTTCTGGACAAGCCCTCCAGAAGAAAGGTTGAGTTTACCGCTGACATCTCCCTCTTCACGATCCCCGATTATTTTGTCATTGGCTATGGACTGGACTGCGGCGAATTCTACCGCAATCTCCCGTACATTGCTGAATATAATGAAGAAAAAGGAGAATAACATGCTCAACAAACTTTTTAAGCTCAAAGAAAACAACACCAATGTCAAGACTGAGCTGGCCGCGGGTCTCACGACCTTCATGACGATGGCGTATATCCTCGCCGTCAACCCCAGCATCCTTGCGGATGCGGGCATGGATCCGACCGCCGTCCTGCTTGCTACCTGCATTGCGTCCTTCATTGGTACCGCCCTCATGGCGTTGCTTGCCAATATGCCCTTCGCGCTTTCCGCGGGCATGGGTCTGAACGCCTACATGGCATACACCGTCTGCGGCAACCTCGGATACCCCTGGCAGGTCGCCCTGCTCGCCGTATTCGTTGAAGGCATCATCTTCATCATCCTCTCTCTCACCAAGGTAAGAGAGGCGATCTTCAACGCGATCCCCCTCCAGCTCAAGAACGCGGTTTCTGTCGGTATCGGCCTTTTCATCGCCTTTATCGGTCTCCAGAATGCAGGTCTTACCATTGACAACGCGTCCACCCTCGTTTCCATCACCAGCTTCACCGAGAACTTCACGACCGCAGGCATCAGCGCCGTTCTTGCCGTACTCGGCACGCTCGTGACCGCGATCCTCTATATCAAGAACGTCAAGGGCTCGATCCTCATCGGTATCCTCGGTACCTGGATCGTCGGTATGCTCTGCCAGCTCTGCGGCATCTACGTTCCCACCCCCGAGGCAGGCTTCTACTCCCTGTACCCCACCTTCGCGATGACCGACTTCACCAAGCTCGGCGAGACCTTCGGTCAGTGCTTCAAGGTAGATTTCAACGGTGTAGGCATCTTCAACTTCATCGTCGTTATCTTCTCCTTCCTTTTCGTTGACCTGTTTGACACCCTCGGCACGCTGATCGGCGTCAGCACGAAGGCAAACATGCTCGACGAGCAGGGCAGACTCCCCAAGATCCGTCCCGCACTGATGGCAGACGCCGTTGCGACCTCCGCAGGCGCCGTACTCGGCACCTCCACGACCACCACGTTCGTTGAGTCCTCCGCAGGCGTTATGGCAGGCGGCAAGACCGGTCTCACTGCTATGACCACCGCGGTCCTCTTCCTCGTCTCTACCCTCTTCGCCCCCATCTTCACGGCGATCCCCTCCTTCGCAACCGCTCCCGCCCTCATCATCGTCGGCTTCCTGATGTTCACCAACATCGCAAACCTAAAGCTGAATGAGGAAAACCTGACCTCCACCATCCCCGCTTACCTCTGCATCATCGCGATGCCCCTCTTCTACAGCATCGCAGAAGGTATCTCCCTCGGCGTTATTTCCTACGTCATTCTCAACCTCGCTTGCAAGAAGTGGAAGGAGATCTCCCCCGTGATGTACGTCCTCGCCGTACTCTTTATCCTCAAGTATATTTTCCTGTAATATTATACTGACAGACCTTTGCAAAAAGCACTTGCCCCTCGTCAGAGCGGCAAGTGTTTTTTTATCTATAGGAAATTGCGCGAAACAGACCTCGCCGTTATGCCGCGCTTGGCGGCGCAAAAAGCTACGATAGGCGAGCTGGGGGATGCGGGTACTGCCCGCTTTTTACTTTATAAGAAAAATTTTTTGAAACCTGTAACAAAAAGGGCTTTATAAACGCTATATATAACAAAGGGAAAAAGGAGTAGAATTTCCGGTTTTGTCAACGACGGCACATTAAATTCAATATTTCATAAACTCTCCGTGGCATGGATTGAATATTATGATTATGACAATCTTATCCAAATGTTTTCAAGTTAACCTCAAACAACAATAATATAAAAAGGAGTAACTGAAATGAAAAAAATACTCGCCTTGATACTCTCGCTTGCCATGCTCCTCCCGATCGCGGCTTGTGAGCAAACGCCAAGTGCGACAACAGACCCCGCGTGGAGCGAAACCACGACAGGCTCCACCACGACAACAGAAAAAGCACTCTCCGATGAAACCACCAACGAAAATACCGTCACGCCTCCGACACCGTATCAGCCGCCGCTTTTCCCCTCGGACATTTTCAAGACTGCCAAATACAATCCCGCCCATGATATTCAATACGAGGAGGCGCTTCGGACACAGTACAAAAACACAACGACCCCGGTGATCTTGATTGACAAAAGCATTTTGGAGCAGGATGCCGATGCACTCCTCGCGGTTCGCGTAGAAGCAAGTAAAGTAGTAGGGCACCACAAAATCGAAGCCGGTGACCTTTCTGCTTATTTCATGCGCAGAGAATATGAAACGTGGGAAATCCGGGATGGCAGTGCGACTTGCGTTGCCATGACAAAAGAGGAAATCGAGAATTTCAAGGGACCCGAGGACTGGATCCTCTTATTCACATGGCCCCCCAAGGAAGAGATACTTTTAGAAAATCCCCGCACGATCCGATACGGGAAGGCTTTGGAAGACATTCCCGAAGATCAACCAATCTACGTTGAGATCGAAGCATACAACGAGTTTTATTCACTCAATCGAGTCTTGGCATTGTTCGCATATTATGAAATCGAGCTCCCACCCCAGACAGACTATGAAATAGACGTTTTTGACAAGATCTCCACCGAAGTCTGGCAGTCCGTCAATCTGGTGCTCATCGAGGATTGCGGCTTGTCTCAAGTTGTGGAGGAGCAACACAGGGACTTATCATGGTATAAGATCCAACTTTATCTGACCCGAGAACAGCTCGACGCCCTGTTGGCATCCGAGCTTTGGGCATATCTCTACATTTCCAACGAATCGGAGGCAGTTCCGGCAGATTGATTTTCAATATAAATATAACGGAGGCACCCGCTTATCGCGGGGGCCTCCGTGCTGATTTTTACAGAGAACGCTACAGTCGGAAATTATTTCTTCTTGCTCGTTACTTTATTCAGAATATAGATCGAGAGAATGATAACACCGGTTACGAGAAAGATACTCGCATAGGCGAGGATGGATTTGAGCACGACCTCGCCGAAGGGCATTTCGGTCACGACGGCAGACGCATCGGCGGCAACCTCGTTGACAGCGGAAAGAAGCTTGGACATGAGAACCTCCTATGATATCTTGAAAATAAACGGAACGATCGGAATCAGCCGAAGAACGTCAGGATCAAACCGCCCGCGATAACGGACGCGATCTGACCGGATACGTTAACGCCGATGGAGTGCATCAGAAGGAAGTTCTGGCTGTCCTCTTTCAGACCCATCTTATGAACGACACGAGCGGACATCGGGAATGCGGAGATACCCGAGGCACCGATCATGGGGTTGATCTTCTTCTTGGAGAAAAGGTTGAGCAGCTTTGCGAACATAACGCCGCCGAAGGTATCGAAGATAAAGCCCATGAGACCGAGGCCGAGAATGAGAAGGGTCTCAAGCTTCAGGAACTGCGCCGCCTGCATCTGCAGAGCAACGGAGATACCGAGAAGGATGGTGACAAGGTTTGCCAGAACCTTCTGCGCGGTCTCGGAGAGGCTGTCCAGCACACCGCACTCACGGATCAGGTTACCGAACATCAGGAAGAATACGAGAGATGCGCTGAGGGGGGCGACCAAAGCCGCGATCATGGTGATCACGATCGGGAAGAGAATACGGGTGGTCTTGGTAACGTCCGCAGGCTCGTAGGGCATACGGATGAGACGCTCCTTTTTGGTGGTGAGGAACTTGATAACGGGGGGCTGGATCTTCGGAACGAGCGCCATGTAGGAGTATGCCGCCACGATGATCGCGCCGCTATATTTCGACTGCAGCGTGTTGGCAACGAAGATCGCCGTCGGACCGTCAGCCGCCGCGATAACGCCGATCGACGCCGCGTCGTTGACCGCAAAGCCGAACAGACCGTTCGCAAGGGCCAGCGTAAAGAAGATACCGAACTGCGCCGCCGCACCGAAGAGCAACAGCTTGGGGTTCGAGAGCAGAGGACCGAAGTCGATCATTGCACCGATACCGATAAAGAGAAGCAACGGGAAAAGCTCGTTGGCAATACCCGCATTGAAGAGCGTCGTCAAAGCGCCGTGCTCCGTGATCGCGTCAACCGCAGGGATATTGACGAGGATCGTGCCAAAGCCCATCGGAAGCAAAAGGGTCGGCTCCATCTCCTTCGCGATCGCAAGGTAGATTAAGATACCGCCGATGCACCACATCACGACCTGACCGATCGAGAGAAGCTGGAAGCTCGAAACCAGAGCACCAAGGCTATCAAATAAAATGTCCATCTTATCATAACACCTTTCTGGATAAAATATTGTACACGAATATTTTACCATAATATGAACAAGAAATCAATAATTTATGAAAAATATTTCTGTGAAATTCGTACGGACAAAGCGTGCTTTGTTTTGATATTAAGCCAAGCACGTTCTGTATCAACGGAGACATTTTCCATGACAAAAAGCCCGATCGTTGGATGGGTGTCCGTAAAATAGTTAATCCTCTCTATGAAATCATTCATAAAGAGGATTTTTGTTTATTGTTTTGATACAGCAGCATCCAAGGCACCGTAAAATTCGCGAACGGCGGCAAAGAAGGCATCGATATTCTCCCATTTTGCCGAGGGCGGGATGTCACAGCCCGACGAGATCACGAAGTTCGGATAGGACGAGCAACGTGCAAGCAACGACAGCACCGCCGTGCGCATACTCTCGGGCGTACCGCCGCGGAACTCGCCCACGGGGTCGATATTGCCCATCACGAGCGTATCGGACGGCATCCTTACAAGCATTTTTTCCATATCGCAGGCATTGCCGAAATGGTACGCCGAGGCACCGCAGGTGACGATCTGCTCCGCGAGCGTCTCGACCGCATTGCCGCAGTTGTGATAGATCACGAGGAAGTCGTCCGTCTGCACGGCATCAACGATGCGCTTCATATAGGGGGCGGCAAACTCCTCCATCAAGGACGGCGAGAGCAGTCCCGCCAGGGGCTCGGCGACGACAACGCCGCAAGCACCCGTCTGCTTGTAGGCATTCATATAATCAATAAGGAAGGTCGTCGCCTTCTCCATGACGGTGTGCACCATATCGGGCTCCTCGTAGCATAGGATCATGATCTCGGAGACGTCCATCAGTCTGCCCGCCAAGGAGTACGGTCCGATCACACCCGCAAAGACGGGGCGGTCCGTGATCTCGGCGCACGCACGTCGGATCGCCTCGATGCAAAGACCCGTGCGTCCTGCGCCAACCTCGGGGATCGCAAGTGCATCCGCGTCCTCCTCCTCCCACACGATACGGTCGGTCACGGTCGGCACCTCGCCGTCACTCACCTTGATAGGGCAACCGAACGCCTCCGCCTCCACGGAGAGATCCATCAGGCTGACCGATGCCAGACTGTCCGTACGCAGGGCAACGTGCTTCATACCCTCTGCCTGCAATGCGGCAGACGAGATCAGCTCTCTTACGCTGACGCCAAGGAGCGCCGTGCTCGGGAAGGACAGGATCGGCATCGCACGCTTTGTTTTCGACGCCATGACCTCGGCAAGCCACTGTTTCATATTCATCGTGATATCCTCACTTCCGTTTTTTTAAAATATTATAGCAAACGAGGAAAAAAATTGCAAGACACGAGAAATGACATCCCCCGTTTTTACAAGAATTCACGCATTTTTTACAATCTCCTATCAAAATTTGATGTTGACATCTCCATTTTTCTGTGTTACGATAAAAACGAGCAGTGCCCGCACCCCCCGGCTCGCCTACCGTGGCTTTCCGTATAGACAAGCACGGCATAACGGCGAGGTCGATTCTGAGCAATTTCCTATGGTATAAAAAGCGGGCAACGCCCGCAGGAAGGTGCTCGCCTATCGTAGCTTTCCGCGCCACCGAGCGCGGCAAAACGGCGAGGTCTGTTTTGCGCAATTTCCTATAGGTTAAAAAAGCAATGTCCCAAGGATATAAAATATGAAAGGAAGATCATCATGACTACAAGAAATGCCTATCCGCGTCCCGAGCTCGTCAGAGAAAACTGGCTGAATCTCTGCGGCGAATGGGAATTCGAGTTTGACTTCGGTTGCTCGGGCAGAGCCCGCGGCGTACAGAAGAAGGAGAAGCTCGAAAGAACCATTCAGGTCCCCTTCTGCCCCGAAAGCAAGCTCTCGGGCATCGAATACACGGACTTCATCAACGCCTGCTGGTACCGCAAGACCGTCAACCTCGTCCCCAAGGCGGGCGAACGCACCCTGATCAACTTCGAGGCGGCATACTATCAGACCGAGGTCTACGTTAACGGCACCTTTATCGGTCGTCACAAGGGCGGCTACACCCCCTTCTCCTTTGATATCACCGACGCGCTGACGGCAGGTGACAACAGCATCGCCGTCTGCTGTGAAGGCGACGCACGCGACATGACACAGCCCTCGGGCAAGCAGTGCGAGCGTTACCACTCCTACGGCTGTATGTATACCCGCTCCACGGGCATTTATGCCCCCGTATGGATCGAGACCGTCCCCGCGCTCTACGTAAAGTCGGTCAAGCTTGATCCCGACACGGACAACAGCCGTCTCTTCTGTGAGCTCGCGCTCTCCTGTCAGGGTGAGAAATCCGTCACGCTGACCGCAACGCTCGACGGCAAGACCGTCGGCAAGTCCACCGTCAAGACCACGGCGAAGATCGTCAAGACCACCGTCGAGCTCGATACCCTCTCCCTTTGGTCCATCGAGACGCCCACCCTCTACGATCTCATCATCGAGGTTGCAAATGCTGACAGCATTGATCGCGTCGTCTCCTACTTCGGTATGAGAACAATCGAGATGGACGACAAGTGCCTGCGCATCAACGGCAAGCGTGTCTTCCAGAGACTCGTTCTCGATCAGGGCTATTATCCCGAGGGCATTTACACCGCTCCCACGGACGACGCCTTTGCCAAGGATATCGTCCTCTCCCAGCGCATCGGCTTCAACGGCGCAAGACTGCACGAGAGAGTATTTGAGCGCCGCTTCCTCTACGAGGCAGATAAGCGCGGCTACATTGTCTGGGGCGAGTACCCGAACTGGGGCTTTGACTATGCCAACCCCGCCAACACGCACATCTATCTGCACGAATGGATGGAGGCAATGACACGCGACTACAACCACCCCGCTCTCATCGGCTGGTGTCCCTTCAACGAGACGTGGGATATCAAGGGCAAGCAGCAGTCCGACGATATGCTCCGTATCATCTATGAGCAGACCAAGTACTTCGACCCCGTACGCCCCTGCATCGACACGAGCGGCAACTATCACGTCGTTACGGATATCTACGATATCCACGACTACAACCAGAGCCCCGAGGCATTCCAGAGACGCTACAGCGCCATGACGGAGACCGAGGTCTTTGAGAACTACGGTCGCCGCCAGAGATACGGCGGTCAGCCCTATTTCATCAGCGAATACGGCGGCATCAAGTGGGCAAAGGAGCTTGAGAACGACAGAGAGCAGAGCTGGGGCTACGGCGATGCGCCGAAGTCCATCGACGAGTACGTCGAGCGCTTCGTCGGTCTCACCTCGGTCCTGATGGATACCGAGAAGATCTGCGGTCTCTGCTACACACAGCTCTACGACGTGGAGCAGGAGCAAAACGGCGTTTACTACTACGACCGTACGCCCAAGTTCACCGAGGAGACGATGGATAAGCTCGCCGCTGTCCTCAAGCGCCCCGCCGCAATCGAAAAGAAGTGAGGCTCGGGGGATAGCCCATGACAATGTCGTTCACTCAGGTGTTAACGACATTGCCGTGAAATATTCCGCTAATCTCGGAATGTTTCGGTGAAAATTTATTATATTTTATCCGCATCATATTCCAAAGCAACCGCACGGCAGGCTCCCTTGATCGGGAGCCTGCTTTTTTGACCCATAGGAAATTGCGCAAAATCGACCTCGCCGTTATGCCGTGCTTGGTGGCACGGAAAGCTGCGATAGGCGAGCATCTTCCTGCGGGCGTTGCCCGCTTTTTTGTACCATAGGAAATTGCTCAGAATGGATCTCGCCGTTATGCCGTGCTTGGTGGCACGGAAAGCTGCGATAGGCGAGCACCTTCCTGCGGGCGTTGCCCGCTTTTTTGTACCATAGGAAATTGCTCAGAATGGATCTCGCCGTTATGCCGTGCTTGGTGGCACGGAAAGCTGCGATAGGCGAGCACCT
>JAFTIJ010000119.1 GCA_017456965.1 Clostridia bacterium | reverse complement strand
AGGCGAGGTTGACGGCCAAAATTTTCTCGGTGTATGTGAGCACGTTGATCGTTTGGTGCAAAATTCTCTCCCTCAGTCAGCTTCGCTGACAGCTCCCTCGTCAGAGGGAGCCCGGGATATTGCCGTTTCAAAACAATAAGTTAAAATCCTCCCTGTGAGATTTCTCACAGGGAGGATTCACTGTTTTATAAAGACACCACGAAAACGGCGAGGTCGTTTTGTTGTAATTTTCTTTGGAATTTTCCTATGACGCCAAAAGGCGTGACGCCCGATCGGACGTCACGCCTATTAAGATAGGAAACGTAAATATTATGCCTTTGCCTGCTTCTTCTTATGGATCGCACGGATCACAAGGAGTGTGCCGACGGTCGCAACCGTGGAGAAGATGAGGCAGATCACGGGATTGGGGACGAAGCCTGCGAGGATGAAGGAGACGAAGGAGATCGCCGCTACCGTCATCGCGTAGGGGAGCTGGGTGGAAACGTGGTCAACGTGGTTGCAGTTTGCACCTGCGGATGCCATGATGGTGGTGTCGGAGATAGGGGAGCAGTGGTCGCCGCATACTGCGCCTGCAAGGCAAGCGGATACGCCGACGAAGAGGAGAGCGTGACCCTCGGGGAACATCTTGGTGACGATCGGGATCAGGATACCGAAGGTGCCCCAGGAGGTACCGGTAGCGAAGGCAAGACCCGTAGCAACGAGGAAGATGACTGCAGGGAGCAGAGATGCGAGCTCGGGCGGGAAGGTCTCCATGACCTGCTCAACGTAAACGTCGGCACCGAGCAGGCCCGTTACGTTCTTCAGAGAGGTAGCGAAGGTGAGGATGAGGATCGCGGGAACCATGGCGATGAAGCCCTGGGGAACGCACTTCATGGCGTCGTCAAAGGTGATGAGGCCTCGGATGATAAGATACGCGACGATCAGAACGAAGGCGATCAGAGAGCCCCACGGCAGACCGACGGTCGCATCGGTGTCACCGAATGCGGAGACGAAATCGACACCGTCGAAGAAGCCGCCGACGTAGAGCAGACCGATGATGCTGACAACGACGAGAATGATCACGGGGATGATGATGTCGAGGACACGAACCTTGTGGTGGTTCTCGTGCGTCTCAACGCTTGCGGTGGTGCTGACATTCAGCGCACCGAGGTCACCGTCCTGTGCCTTGATCTCAAAACCGCTCATTTTACCGTAGTCAAAGCCGAGGATCGAGAGCGTGATGACGAAAACGAGCGTCATGAGGGAGTAGAAGTTGAAGGGGATCGCGCGGATGAAGAGCTCGATGCCCGAGTAGGTCTCGGAGGAAACGGAGCCGGATACGGCTGCCGCCCAGGAGGAGACGGGCGCGATCATACAAATGGGGGCTGCGGTTGCGTCGATGATGTAGGCGAGCTTTACGCGGGAGATCTTGTGTGCGTCGGTGACGGGCATCATGACGGAGCCGACGGTGAGACAGTTGAAGTAGTCGTCGATGAAGATCAGCACGCCGAGTGCGAAGGTCGCAAGCTTGGCACCGATTTTGGTCTTAATGTGCGTCTGCGCCCACTTACCGAATGCCGCGGAGGCACCGGTTTTGTTGACGAGAGCCACGATTGCACCGAGGATCACGAGGAAGATGAAGATGCCTGCCGTACCCTTGACGGATTCGATCAGACCGTCGTTTACGATCGTGTCCATGGTGGTGGCAAAGTTGAACTTTGCGTGCATCAGCGCGCCGATGAGTACGCCGATGAAGAGGGAGGAGTATACCTCCTTGGTGATGAGCGCCAACGCGATGGCGACAACGGGAGGCAGGAGCGCCCAGGGGGAAACGGCAAAGGAGAAGTCCTCACCGTTTGCAAGGCAGAATCCTGCGAGCACCGCGATGACGATCGCTACGATGACGAGCGCCACAACGGATTTGCGGATAGAGCGGATAGAAGACATGATGTTTTTCCTTTTCTGCACGGTGTGCGAATTATTTTTTGCAAAATAAAAACCACGGCAGTTACCGTGGTTTCCAAATCGCAAAACGACAGAGAAAATCACGGCAGCACTCCATTTTTCCTTTGATTGCGTGGAAAAATGACAGTATGCGGAATATTCTGCCGCATACCAGCGAACCCCGCCTGCGGGTGGTGGGTCCACTTCGGCATCATGCCCTTTTGCCCGCTCCCCGTGTACCCGCACGGCTTTGAAACGGACGACTCATGCATGACGCGCCTCTACCTTGGATTTTTACGCATGAAACCATTATATACAACTTTTGCGATGAAGTCAATACGATTTTGTGAAAATTCTTCATTTTTTTACGCAAATGCAAAAGAATTTTTGACCGCTCTTGACAAAAAAGACGGTGTGTGTTATCCTTTTATTACACCTAAAACGTACTATTTCCAAAATGGAGGTTTACATATGAAATTTGGCGGTATTGATTTCGATACCTATTTGAAAAATTATCCTGACCAGAACGGTTATTTCGGCAGATTCGGCGGCGTGTATGTCTCCGACGAGCTGAAGCAGGCGATGGCGGAGATCACCGACGCTTACTTTACCATCTGCAAATCCAGCAAGTTTATCAGCGAGCTTCGCCGTATCCGCAGAGAGTTTCAGGGCAGACCCACGCCGATCTCGTATCTGGAGCGTCTGTCGGGCACACTCGGCAACGTCCAGCTCTACGTCAAGCGTGAGGACTTGAATCACACGGGCGCACACAAGCTCAACCACTGCATGGGTGAGGCGCTCCTTGCCAAGTATATGGGCAAGAAAAAGGTGATCGCAGAGACGGGCGCAGGTCAGCACGGCGTTGCGCTTGCGACGGCGGCCGCCTACTTTGGTCTGGAATGTGATATCTATATGGGTGCCGTCGATATCAAAAAGCAGGCACCGAACGTCGCCCGCATGAAGATCCTCGGTGCAAACGTTATCGAGGTCACGGAGGGTCTGGCTACCTTGAAGGAGGCGGTTGACGCCGCATTTGCCGCTTACGCCAACGAATACAAGGACGCGATCTACTGCATCGGCTCCGTGCTCGGTCCGCATCCCTTCCCGATGATGGTGCGTGACTTCCAGAGTGTGGTCGGCATCGAGGCGAGAGAGCAGTTCGTCGGCATGACGGGCGAGCTCCCCGACGCCATCGTCGCCTGTGTCGGCGGCGGCTCCAACGCGGCGGGCTTCTTCTCGGGCTTTTTGAATGATCCTGTGGAGATCTACGGCATTGAGCCTCTGGGTCGCGGTCCCGCGCTCGGCGATCACGCCGCAAGCCTCAAGTACGGTACGGAGGGCATCATGCACGGCTTTAACAGCATCATGCTCAAGGACGAGAACGGTGAGCCCGCTCCCGTATACTCCGTTGCCAGCGGTCTCGACTACCCCTCCTCGGGTCCCGAGCATGCCTTCTGGCAGTCTCTCGGTCGCGTCAAGTACGACGTGATCGGTGACGACGATACCATCGACGCCTTCTTTACGCTCTCCCGTCTGGAGGGTATCATTCCCGCCATCGAGAGCGCACACGCCGTAGCATACGGCATCAAGCTTGCCAAGGAAATGGGCAAGGGCTCTGTCCTCATCAATCTCTCGGGCAGAGGCGATAAGGATATGGACTATATCATCGAGCGCTACGGCATCCGCTGAGCGCAGATCCGATTGCAAAACAAAATGGCAGCGAAGCATTTACGGCTTCGCTGCCATTTTATTTATACCATAGGAAATTGCTCAGAATGGACCTCGCCGTTTTGCCGTGCTTGTCTGCGCGGAAAGCTGCGATAGGCGAGCATCTTCCTGCGGGCGTTGCCCGCTTTTTTATACGGGAAAATGCGATCAATGTGTGAGAACGTATTTGCCGCCGCCGCTGAGGCGCTGGGTCTGACCGTCCTCCCAGACGACGGTGCAGTTTTCCACACCCGTGGGGATAACGGCGATGAGCGTCTGACGGCGTCCCTTGCGCTCGACGCGGACGAGCAGGTCACCGTGCGGCGTGGGAACGCTTGCCTCAGCCCAGTCAAGGGTATCGAGGGCGGGCGCGATACGCAGGGTCTTGAAGCCGTCGTCGGTCGGCTGTACGCCCGTGATCCATGCGGGCAGCTGCCATGCGGGGCTTGCTCCCCAGCCGTGACAGAAGCTGCCGATGGCGTCGTAGTAGTGAGTGGCGTTCATCTCGGGCACGTCCAGACGCTCCCAGCAGGTGCGGCTGTCGTAGTCGAGCATCTTGCCCCACGTGCTTCGGATGTCACGCAGTGCCTCGGCGGTGTAGCCCTTTTTGAACATCGCTTCCAGACGCCATGCCTGTGAGAAGCCGAGATTGGGCATGACGGAGCGCATCATACGCTCCATGCCGATCTCCTCGTCCTTGCCTGCGAGGATGACCTGCGGCGTGACGTACTGCGAGATATCGCAGAACTTCTGACGCTTGTGGTCGGTGTACTGTCCGTGGGTCGGCTCCTTGTAGTGTGTCTCGATATGCTCCTCCAGACGCGCGCGGGTCACTGCGGTGCGCTCGGCGAGTGCCGTGTTGCCCGATTTGTTTGCGAGACGGATAAGTGCATCTGACGCGATGATCAGCTCGAAGAGGAGCGCACCGTAGGACTCGAAGCAATTCTTCGGGTTCATCGTGCAGTCGATCAGGATCGTGAAGTTCATGCCGTTTTCGTCGCGCTTTGCCTTGTAATCGTCGATATACCACTTGCCGGGGGTCTCAAGGTCGGTGAGCGAGATCAGATAGTCCATGGCTTTTTCGGCGCTCTCCATGATCTCGGGCAGGATGCTCTCGTCACCCGTCATGCGGATATACTCGTCGATGCCCTTGATGTAGTCGCACATATAGTTGAGGATGACCCAGCGGTTCTGACCGTCGCCGGGAATGCGGGGCATATAGGCGATGCCGTCGTCGCGGTGGTGCTGTTCGCCGCCGCCGCGTGCCGCACAGGCGGGGATCGCGCCGCACTCGTATTGGCTGTCGCGCATCATCATGAGGCACTTTCTCGCCAGCGCAAGATCGCCCGTCAGATAGTCGGCGCAAAGGAAGGTGATACGGTAGTCACCGAGCCAGAGCAGACCGTCGCGCTTGACGCCGTCCTCGTAGAAATCCTGCATACACGCCTTGGTCGTTGCCGCGGAAATATCCCAGATGCGGTTGAGACGGTCGTCACTGCATCGGAAGCTTCCTCTCTCCTTGAAGTTCCACGTTCCGTCGATCGCCTTGATCTGATTGATGCGTACGTTCTCCTCGCTCGTGACGCTGATATTCACAAAGCGGAAGCCGCGTCTGCCTTGGCTGACGAGCACGTGGTCACCCGCCTCGACGTCGTACTCGTCCGTGACGAGGGTGTACCACGAGCAAGCGAGAGGCTCGCGTCGCTTGGCAAGCTCGGCGTCCTCCTCGTAGTCGATGCGGATATGTGCGGGGGCGCTTGCCGTGAGCGAGAGCTCCAGACCGCCGACGATTTCGCGGTCAAAGTCAGCGAGCACGCTGGCTTCCCCGAGACCGCCGAGCAGAACGGCGCTGCCCGTGCCGCCGACGAGGGGGAGCGGGGAGAGCGCAAGGCGGCTCTCGGTGATCCTCTGCGGAAACCGCGTGCGGTAAATGAGATTGGGATTTTTACGGAACATGGTTTTCCTCCTTCTTATATCGTGAGAATATCATAAGATACGTTTGGTTTTGCGTAAGACGTAATAGACAGCGAAGCCTGTTAGATCGGCGAGGATCCATCCGATCGGGACGGACCACCAGATGCCGACGACACCGACGGCGGGAATGGCGGAGAGCGTATAGGCGAGCAGTACGCGCGTGCCGAGCGAGATGACGGTCAGCACAACGGACATCCACGGCTTTGCCACAGCGCGATAGAGACCGTAGAGCAGAAAGAGCAGCCCGATCCCGAAGTAGAAGGCACCCTCGATCCTGAGGTAGCGAACGCCCTCGTAAAGGATCCCGACCTCCGTTTTTTCAACGAAAAGCGTCATCAGCGGCTCGGCAAAGATACAGACGGCGGCAGAGACCGCGAGGCTGAAAAGAACGGAGACCGTCACCGCCGAGCGAAAGCCCCGACGGATGCGGTCGGATCTTCCCGCGCCGTAATTCTGAGCGATAAAGGTCGAGAAAGCGTTGCCGAAGTCCTGCACGGGCATATAGGCAAAGGCGTCGATCTTGACCGCCGCCGCAAACGCCGTCATGACGGTCGCGCCAAAGGCGTTGACGCGTCCCTGTACCATGAGGATGCCGAGATTCATCACCGATTGCTGGAGGCACGTGAGCCCCGAGAAGCTGATGACCGTGCGTAAGAGTGCGAGCCTCGGGTGCAGATGCTCGGCGCGGATGCGCAGAGCGGGAAAGCGCAGATACGTATAGAGCATGAGCGAGAGCCCCGAGAGATACTGCGCGATCACGGTTGCCGCGGCGGCACCGCCGACACCCGCGTCAAAGGCGAGGATCAGCAAGAGATCCAGCGCGATATTCAGTACCGCAGAGCAAGCGAGGAAGATCAGGGGCACGGTGGCGTTACCGAGCGCGCGGAGCAGGGATGCAAAATAATTAAAGAGGAAGGTCGCGGGTATGCCGAGGAATATCACGGCGAGATACCGACGCATATAGCCCCAGACGGCGTCGGGAACGTTCATGAGCGTGCCGAAGGCGTTCAGCAGGAGAAAGGAGAGAAGCGTCAGCACACCCGTCAGCACTGCGATCAAGAGAAACGAGGCGCCGATGCTCTCCGAGAGCGCACGCTCGTCGCGTCTGCCAAAGTGGATCGAGAAGAGTGCGCCACAGCCCATGCAGAGCCCGAGCAGGATCGAGGTCAAGAAGGTCATCAGCGAGAAGGATGAGCCCACCGCCGCCAAGGCGTCGGGTCCGAGATAGTGACCGACGATCCACGTGTCGGCGATATTATAGCCCTGCTGGAGCAGATTGCCGAGGATCATCGGCGCGGCGAAAAGGAGCATGGCACGCGTGACGCCGCCCTGTGTCAGATCCCGATTCATGGTCACACCTCATTTGCGAATTCGTTACGTTTATTGTACCAAAATTTCATAAAAATGTCAATGCAATACGAAAAAATGGCGCCGCGCGTATAAAGGGCGACGTGTTGGGCATCCTAAATTTTATCAAAAAAGAAAGGATGTTTTGAGGATGATAGTCACGAAATACGACGGCACCAAGACAAAGAGCAATCTGGAGGCGGCATTTGCGGGGGAGTCGATGGCACGCAACCGCTATACCTTTTTTGCAAGCGTTGCCAAACGCGAGGGCTACGAGCAGATGGCGGAGCTCTTTTTGATGACGGCCGACAACGAGCGGTCGCACGCGAAGATGTGGCTCGCAGAGCTTGGCGGCATCGGCACGACGGCGGAGAATCTTTTGGATGCCGCCGAGGGCGAGCACTATGAGTGGACGGACATGTACGAGGAGTTTTCCATGACGGCAGAGAAGGAGGGCTTCCACGAGCTTGCGGCGAAATTCCGCATGGTGGCGGCGATCGAGAAGCGGCATGAGGAGCGCTATCGCGCACTGCTTCACAACGTAGAGACGGCGAGCGTCTTTGCCAAGGGCGAGATCCGTATGTGGGAGTGCCGCAACTGCGGTCACGTTGCGATCAGCGCGTCCGCGCCGCAGATCTGTCCCGTTTGCGAGCACCCGCAAAGCTATTTCCAGTTAAGCGCGATCAATTACTGAGCGGCGATCCCGCTTGGGAAGTAAAAAGGATAAAAGAGGGGCTGTCTCATTCAAGGATAATTTGCAAAAAGTAAATAAAAAGAAAGGCTCCCTTGTGCAAAGGGAGCTGGCGCGATAGCGACTGAGGGATTGTTT
>JAFTIJ010000118.1 GCA_017456965.1 Clostridia bacterium | reverse complement strand
TTTCCGCTTTTTTTGGACCGTCGGGGACGCCGGTCCCTACGGCGTTGCGGATCATCGGGGATGGAAACAACGGGTCGTCGAGGCGCCGCCCCCTACCGCAAAAACGTGTGCACACCGAAATCCCTCTTCCCCATCAACGGGTCAAGCGCCGTCGCGCTTGCCGTTTCTTTTGCTTCTTTTCTTGAGGGGTCAAGAAAAGAAGACCCCGTTCCCTCCGCCCTCCGCCCGTCAGGACGCGACCGCGTGGTAGAACTCCAGCGTGGCGTAGCTGCGCTCCAGATGGCAGACGAGGTAGTGCTCCGCCACGCGGGCAAAGTCGGCGAGTGCCTCGTCCTTCAGCTCAAAGGAGAAGATACGCTCCGCGCGCGAGTAGACGGCGTAGCGCATGGCGGCAAAGACCGAGGAGGAGAGGATCGAGATGAGCTGACCCGTCGGGTAGATGCCCTCGTTCTCACAGCGTCTGGAGGCGAGCGCCTCGGCAAGCGCCGCCGACTGTCTATAGCACTCCTCGCAGTAGAAGATACCGCCGGAAACGTCAAAATACAGAACGTCCGAATCCGAGCTTCCACACCCGCCGCAGGCGACGAGATTCGGTACAAAGCCCGCGATCGCCGAGATGCGGAGCTCAAAGACGCCCTTGATCAGCGCAACGGGCTTCTTCTGCATTGCGATCGCATGAAAGGTATTCAGCACCAATCGGCAGAGGTCCGTACACGGCTGACCCTCAACGGCGATATCTGCGGCGACGTCCGCCACGTAGCTCGCCAGCGCCGCACCCTCCAGCGTCTCGCGCAGACGGTAAAAGCTCTCGATCAGCTCGCCGACGCGCAGATAATAGGTCTCGTTGCTTTTCGCGATCGTCATCTCCGAGTAGGAGAAAAGCTGCGTCGCCGTGAAGATCGGGCTTTTCAGGCGCTTGGCGCCCTTGGCGTAGACAGAGATCCTGCCGTGCTCGGCAGTCAGCACCGTCATGATCTTATCGTAGTCGCCGATCGCAGTCTCCCGCAAGATCACACCGCGGATCGTCTCTAACACAGGAACACCCCCTTGGCGATGCCTGTCGGCATCGCAGTGAAATCGCTTTCGTAGGAAAGCGGTGAAATCCCGTTCCCGACGGAACGGGGTGAAATCCGCCTACGGCGGGTGAAATTGCCGCCTTGCGGCAGTGAAAAATCGGGCTGTCGGCTCCTGTGATCGGGAGACGGCAGCCCTTGATGTTTCGGATTTACTCCTCCTTGAAGCCGAAGTTGGCAACGACGGCGGCACTCTCGCGCCAGTTCTCCTTTACCTTGACCCACAGATCGAGGAAGATCTTGACGCCGAAGAATTTCTCCATATCCTCTCTCGCCCACGAGCCGATCTTCTTGAGCATTTCGCCGTTTTTGCCGATGATGATGGGCTTATGCGAATTTTTCTCACAGAAGATCTCCGCGCGGATGGAGATCAGATCCTTTTTCTCCTTGAAGCTCTCGATCACAACGGCAGTACCGTGCGGGATCTCGTTGCCCAGAGCGTTGAGCAGCTTCTCGCGGATGATCTCGGAGGCGATCACGCGCTCGGGCTGATCCGTAATGATATCGTCGGGGAAGAACCACGGTCCCTCCATCGCAAACTTGTCGATCTCGTCGAGAATGATATTTACGTTTTCACCGTTTTTCGCAGAGATCGGGATCACCGCGTCAAAGGTATGGTACTCCGCAAAGCGCGCGATGGTGTCACCGATCTCACGTGCGTTGCTGATATCGGTCTTATTGATGATCAGCACCGTCGGCAAATGCGCGCCGTCAAAGCGGCGGAGCAGCTCCTTTTCAACCGCGCCGACGCGGTCGCCCGCCTCGACGAGCAGGAGCACGAGGTCAACGTCGGCGGCGGCGCCGTCCGCGACCTTCATCATATAAGAGCCGAGCTTGTCCTTCGGCTTATGGATGCCGGGGGTGTCGAGGAAAACGAACTGTGTCTCCTCCTTGGTGAGGATGCCCGTGATACGGGTTCTCGTGGTCTGGGGCTTGGGGGATACGATAGAGATATGCTCGCCGAGCAGGGTGTTGAGCAGGGTGGACTTGCCCACGTTCGGTCTGCCGATCAGCGCGGCAAAAAGGTTCTTTTTCATTCGGGTTCCTTTCCTTGGCGACGCACTTATCGGTTGCCGCCCTTCGTTTTCTTTATATTTCTTTGTTGAGTGATATGAGCTCTGGCTCTCTTCTCCATGTCGAGCACAGCGTCCATCATGAAGATCGCAAGGGCGATCGCGCCCACGCACAGGATCGCGCCGAGCAGGGTCTGTCCTGCCCCGCCCTCACCGTAGATGATAGCGTACACTGCCTTATACACGCTGATACCGGGCACCAGAGGCAGCAGTCCGCTGACGAGGAAGATGATGACGGGGGTCCTCAGCTTTCTCGCGCTGACGTGTGAGAAGAGGTCGACCGCGAGCGTGGCGTAGAAGGTCGCCCACACGCCCGACGCGCCGAAGTAATCGGCGACGAGATACACCGCCCACGAGAGCATACCCGAGATCCCGCAGAAGATCAGGTTTTTCGGTTGGACCTCAAAGAGGATGCCAAAGCCGCAGACCGCGATCGCCGAGGCAATGACCGCGCCCGCAAAGCGGGTAAAGGTCGTGACGGAGAGATCGAAATTCAGAACGAGCGAGTCGGAGAAGCCGCAGACGTTGACGATTGCCATGCCCGCGCCGACGCCGACGGAGACGAGCGCGGCGATACAGAAGGCCTCGATCGCGCGTGAGCCGCCCGAGAGATAGTCGCCGTGTACGATATCGCGTGCCGCATTCGTCATCGCAAGACCGGGCACGAGGAGCATGATCGGTCCGATGATCATATAATGCGCCTGCATCGGTGTTGTCAGAATATAATCGGAGCAATGCGCGATCGCCGCCGCGGAGACCGTAATGGCGGCACCCGCAACGATATTGGTAAGGAAGCCCTTTTTGATCTTCGGCCCAAGGAAAATATCGACGAGCGCAACCGCGAGACTGCTGAAGATCGCGCCGATCACGTCAATGAGCGTACTGCCGAATACGTAGCTGAAGCCACAGCCCGTCATGATGTAGCCGAGGATCCGCACCCAAAGGCCGTAGCGACTTCGCGTGCTGATCGCGTGCAGCTTGTCGATCGCCTCGTCGAGCGTGATCGCGCCCGAGCAGAATTCGCGGGAGACCTGATTGACGTCGGCAACACGGCCGAGATTGTTGGAGATGCCCGCCACGCGCTTGGTGACGGAGAGGCTCTCCTTTGCGGGGTCGGACAGCGTAACGACGAAGCCCGTCGGGAAGACCATGGACTCCGCACGCTCAAAGCCCGAGGTGCTGAGGATGCGTTGCATGGTATCCTCCACGCGGTGCGTCTCCGCACCCGAGGAGATCATCAGCGTACCGACGAGCGCCGCCATATCCAAAAGCTTTCTGTAATATTCGGGAGAATCCAAAGTCATGACCGCTTTCCTCCGTATTGCTCTTTATCTTACGTACGATTCATATACCTGTTATTATACGACAAATCGTGTTGTTTTTCAATATCTTCTTCAAAAATAAAAAAAATCATGAAATTTCATGCAACCCCGTAGAAAAACGGAAAAAAATGTGATATAATATTTCTGTTTTAATTTTGAGAAAAACGCCCGAAACCGATCTCGCCCATTCCGCCGACCACGCGGGACGCGACAAGGGAGGCATCCGCAGTTTTTTTGAAAGAGAAGGTGCTTTTATGAATACGATTTCCTTTGATAACGACCAATATATTTCGATGCAATCGCAGAAGATCCTGGAAAGAATCGCCTACTTCGGCGGCAAGCTCTACCTGGAGTTCGGCG
>JAFTIJ010000117.1 GCA_017456965.1 Clostridia bacterium | reverse complement strand
GAGTCTGCCATCTTATCTTATAAACTTTTAAATGTTACAACATACTACGATGGAAATTTGATTGAATCATCGGTTCCCCGGAAAGTAATATCTTGACGATTGGTATGCGGGAGGCGGATGGATGTTGTCTTTATTGAGGAAGTGTAAACTATGTGCCTTCACACACGGCCCACTTTTTTATACCATAGGAAATTGCTCAGAATCGACCTCGCCGTTATGCCGTGCTTGTCTGCACGGAAAGCCACGGTAGGCGAGCTGGGGGATGCGGGCACAGCCCGCTATTTTAACCTATAGGAAATTGCGCGAAATGGACCTCGCCGTTTTGCCGCGCCCCGTGGTGCGGAAAGTTACGATAGGCGAGCACCTTCCTGCGGGCGTTGCCCGCTATTTTATCGAAAGAAAACCCCGATAGACCTTGGAGTCTGTCGGGGCTGTTTGCTTACGTGGGCGGGAGGAAAGTGCGGACAGAATAGCGGATAATCGACCGACACCTCGTGGGGGCAAACACACGGATGCGGGCACTATCCGTGCATCAGATCTCGAAGAGACCGTAGGTTTCGAGCATATATTTGCCCGTGCTGTAGACGAGCCGGTGCGCTTGCTTCCAGAGCTCGATCGGCGGGTTTTCCAGCGTGCGGACGACCTCGCCGTTGTAAGTGAAGGCGGGGCGGATCGCTCTGGTCATGGTCAGTACCTCAAAATTGAAGGTGCCCTTATAGCCGATATCCTTGAGACCCTGTAGCAGTGCGTCGTAGTTGACGCTTGCGTACTGGGTTGCATAAGGGGTGGTGTGCATATCAATGCGGTGATGTCTGTACGAGGGCTCGAAGTACGCGCAGTTGTCGTGAACGTGGAGCGCGAGGAGCTTATCACCGAGGATACAGATCGTCTCGTACAGATTCTGACGGTTCAGATTGCCGTGACCCGTGTCCCAGCAGGCGTTGACGAGCGGATGACCGACGAGATCGACCATCTCACGCACGTCGCGCCCCGTAAGCAGGTGATTGCTGTCGGCGGGGTGACCGATATTCTCGATCAGGATATGTACGCCCGTTTTCTCTGCCGCAGGGGTGAGGGAGCGGTAGAAGGCGACGTTCTTCTCAAAATATTCCTCTCTCGTATTGCCCGCGATCGCACCCGCGTGGATGACGACCATCGGGATCTCTGCGATCTCACAGAAGCGGAGCGAGCGCTCAAACGCCGTCATATAGTCCGCGCCCTGCGGATCGAGCGGATTGAGAATGGGCGCGTGCGCCTGCGGTGCACTGACGCCCGACTCTGCGAGCGCCGCCTTCAGGGCAAGTGCGCGTGCCTCGTAGTCATCGCCGAGATGATTTACCGTGATGTTGAAGTCGGTGCAGGTAAAGCCGCATTCGCGGATGGTGCGGAGCATCGCGAGCTCGTCGGATGCGAGCGCGGGGAAATATTCCAGCGGGAAATTGGCAAGTGAAAGCTTCATGCTATATCCTCCTGTATTTTTTATACCATAGGAAATTGCGCAAACCGGACCTCGCCGTTTTGCCGTGTATGGATTCGGTCACTGATCGCCAAGCATACCCAAGCCGTCCATCCAATAGAGGACGTGAGAGGCGAAGCCGTGGTTGCAGCTTGCCGAGGTGGTCTCGTTCTCCCAGAGCGTACCCGTCAGCTCAGCCATTTTGGTGAAGAAGCCGCGGATATTCTCGACGAGTCTCTCATGCTCTCCGTGGAGGTAGAGCAGCTCCAGACGCAGATAGTTGCCGATGAAGGCGTTGGAGGCGTAGATCTCCTGCCATTTTGCCTCGGGCAGAAGCTCGGGCCATTTGCCGGGGGCTACGCGCTCGGGACCGAAGTCCTCCACCATGCGACGCCAGAGCGTGGGATTCTCCTCGGGGGAGGTCACGCCGCAGAAGAAGGCGTAGTACTGACAGGTCTCCGTGCATTTGCCCGAGAGACGTGCGACGCCCGTCTCGTCGTAAACGGCGTTGTCGCAGTAGAAGCCTTCGCTCGTGATCGCATTCTCGTTGATGTAGCGACGGATACGGGTCGCCTTTTCGCTGAGTGCCTTGTCACCGTAGAGGGTGGCGACGCAGTCGAGCATCTTTGCGTAGAGCATATTGGTGGGGAAGTTGATGTCCTGCGTCAGCTTGTTTGCCTCAGACCACTCGACGAAGACCCATTTCTCCATTTTCTCAAGGATAGAATTGCCGTTTTCATATCTGAGGAAGAAGTTCAGCAGATCGTATACGCGGGATTTGGCGTTGTCGATAAATGCGCGGTCGCCCGTTCTTGAGAAGTACTCCTCAAGCTCGATCACAAACCACATTGCCCAGTTGGGGATATAGTTGCCGCTATAGTGGTCTCCGGGGTAGCACATGGGGAGCATTCCCGTTTCCAGGCTCGGGAAGGCGTCGGGGAGGAGGAAGTTCTCAAGGAAGTTATGCTCGATCTCACTGCATCCCGTCAGTACCTTCTCCACGCGCGAGGTGAAGAAGCTATCGCAGAGCCAGCCTGCGCGCTCACGGGAGGGGCAGTCCATGTAGACGGTGAAGGTATTCTGTCGGTAGGTTTCCACAGCCGCGTGGAAAATCTTGCGAAGTGCCTCGTCATGACCGACGTACGTTCTCTTGGTATCGTGCGCACCGAAGTAGACGACGGTGACGTCGGAGACGGTTGCCTTGCCCTTGGTGACGAAGATCTGGAGCGCACCGAGGGTGTACGGCTCAAAGGTGGAGAGGCGGTAGGTGCCCTTTTTCATGCGCCATACGAGCGAGTTGACCGTATACATACGGCGGAAGTTGATGGTGCCGTCCTCGCCGAGAAACTCGTCGTAGATCACAACGATCTCGGTATCCTCCTCGCAGGTTGCGGTGAGCTCGATCTTGCCCGTGGTGTTGTTCGCCATGCGGTAGGTCACACCCTCGCCGACCGTGATCGTCTGCGGATCCTCAGAGGGGACGTCGTCGAGGACCTCGGTTACCTTGATATTTCTTGCGACGATGAAGGAGTCCGTCGTGATCTCGCCCGGGAGAAAGTGCTTGCACTCCTCCTGATCCGGGGAGCGGGGGATGATGTAGTGGGGGTAACGGACGCGGGCGGCGTCGCCGCGTTCGGTGTAGCGCAGACGGGTTGCCGTAGCCGTCGGATGGATGCGCGGATAGACGTTATAGGCGCATCCGCGGGGGAGATAGCGCTTCTCCTCCACCTGCATGGGGGTAAGGAGCGCAAAGCGCCTCATGTGCTCGCCAAGGTCTGTGGCGGTCTCCCAGAGAGAACTAAGCGGGGAGAGATTCCAGACCTCGCAGAAGGTGCGCTGGACGCTGTAGCGCTGTGCCTTTTGCTCGTGCTCAGTCATCACGCGGCAGAGGAAGCCCTCGCCACCCGTAGCGGCAACGATCTTGCCGTCCTGTATCAGCTCCGCGCAGAGGAAGGAGGGCTGATCCAGATGGTAATAGGAGTTGGCGTTATAGCCTGCAACGGTGAGCGTGATCACGCCGCCGTCACGAAGCTCGTCTGAGAGCGTGAGCTCGTCTACGCGGTAGTAGCCGTGCGGGGAGCGCGCGGGGCCGAAGGCGATCCATTTGCCGTTGATCTTAACGTCGTAGGCACAGGAGCCCGTGATGCGAAGCATGCTGCACTCTGCCTTGACGGCGAGCGTGCGGAAGGACAGCCAGAGATTCATTTCCGTATCTCTGCCAAAGGCCCAGACGGGCTTTGCTTTTTCAAAAGCAATGTGAGGGATGGGATAAGCGGATTTCAAGAGCAGGTCTCCTTTCATATTCCGTTGGGAAGGATTCGATGAAAAAAACAGAGACAAGGCCGAGGCCTTGTCTCTGAAAAGAGCAATTCGTATCAGAGTGAATCAGTTCAGCTCTGCGAAGTACTTGATGGTGCGAACCATCTGAGAGGTGTAGGAGTTCTCGTTGTCGTACCAAGAAACTACCTGTACCTGATAGGTGTCGTCGTCGATCTTTGCAACCATGGTCTGGGTAGCATCGAAGAGAGAACCGTAGGTCATACCGATAACGTCAGAGGAAACGATCTCATCAGAGGTATAGCCGAAGGAAGCGTTGGAAGCAGCCTTCATAGCAGCGTTGATGCCGTCCTTGGTGATGTCGGTGCCCTTAACAACAGCAATCAGAATGGTGGTGGAACCGGTGCAGGTGGGAACACGCTGAGCGGAACCGATAAGCTTGCCGTTGAGCTCGGGGATTACGAGACCGATAGCCTTAGCAGCGCCGGTGGAGTTGGGAACGATGTTCTGAGCGCCTGCTCTGGAACGACGGAGGTCGCCCTTTCTCTGGGGACCGTCGAGGATCATCTGGTCGCCTGTGTAAGCGTGAACAGTGGTCATGATACCGCTCTGGATGGGAGCGTAATCGTTGAGAGCCTTAGCCATAGGAGCGAGGCAGTTTGTTGT
>JAFTIJ010000116.1 GCA_017456965.1 Clostridia bacterium | reverse complement strand
CCCCCCCGCTTACCTCTCCCCCAAGAGCGCCGAGGCTCTGCGCAAAGAACTGCTTTAAAAAAGCGGGCCGTGCCCGCCTCCATGTGCTCGCCTATCTCAGCTTTCCGCGCAGACACGCACGGCATAACGGCGAGGTCCGGTTTGCGCAATTTCCTATAGGTTAAAAAAGCGGGCAACGCCCGCAGGAAGATGCTCGCCTATCGCAGCTTTCCGCGCAGACGAGCACGGCAAAACGGCGAGATCCATTTTGCGCAATTTCCTATAAGTTAAAAAAATCTCCTCAGAACCACACAAAGCCCCACCGCCTTGCCCCCGTCAAGCGCGAGAAAAATATTTCAAAAAACTTTTAAAAAGCTATTGACAAATCAAAACCCCTGTGCTATAATGTCATCGTTGTCTGAAAGGCAACCGCAATATGAAGGTGTAGCTCAGCTGGTTAGAGTATCTGCTTGACATGCAGGGGGTCGGTGGTTCGAGTCCACTCATCTTCACCAAGGCACTCACGAAAGTGAGTGCTTTTTTGTTATATGAGAAATTGCTCCGAATCAACCTCGCCGTTTTGCCGCACTTGGCGACACGCAAAGCCCCGATAGGCGAGCTGGGGGATGCGGGCACAGCCCGCTTTTTTTGATCTATCGGAAATTACTCCGAATCGACCTCGCCGTTTTGCCGCACTTGGCAACGCGGAAAGCCCCGATAGGCGAGCTGGGGGATGCGGGCACGGCCCGCGGCGAGCACAAGGATGCAGGCACAGCCCGCTTTTGAAAAAAGATCAAACGAAAAATTTTTTCAAGAAATGAACCAAATCACCATCCCGATTGTATATGTAAGTAAAAGGGGGTGTGACAAGCTTGATCGATCAATATATACGACAATACGGCAGACGACTGTACGGACTTTGCCTGTCACTCTGCGCAAATTCGTTTGACGCCGACGATCTGTATCAGGAGACGTGGATCCGCGTGATCAAGTGCATTGATCAGTATGATCCCAACAAAGCGTTTGAGCCGTGGCTGACAAAAATATGCGTAAATACATACCGTAATCTGCTCCGCAGACTCACAAGAAGTCCTTTTCTGGATTTCAGAAGCAACGAGGAAAAGGACCTTTGCTTATGTTCGATCCCCGCCACCGAGGATCAAAGCTTCGAGCCTCTCTATGAGGCTATCGGGCGACTGCCTGAAAAATACCGCATCGCGGTGATCCTTTTTTATTTTGAGGATATGGATATCCACAAGGTTGCCCATGCTATGGGCATCCCCGAGGGGACAGTAAAATCCCGCTTGAACAAAGCACGCATCTTATTAAAGGAGGTGTTGGATCATGAGACAGATCTACCGTTTTGAGAGGCAAGCGCCTCCGATTCTGACCGAGGAGACGCTTCGCGCCGAGATCAGACGCCGCAAGCTTCGCCTGCAGATAGCCATTGGGATCCTTGCCGGCGTCCTGCTCCAAGCGGCAATGCTACTGCTTGGCTATTCCGCATTTGATTTTTATCCGCAGATCTCCGTGATCTGTCTTGCTTACGTTATCGTTTCCACGACGGGATACGGCGCAATCGCCGTCATCTATTCACATAGAGGAGGTAAAAAGCCATGAGTGCTGTCACACTGTTTCCCCTGTTTATGCTCATAGCCATGATGATCGCCATTCCGATCATTCTTGGCATATTCGTTTTTACAGACGCTAAAAAAAGAGAGATGCATGCCCCTTTTTGGGCGCTTGTCTCCGCAATCGTACCGGCATTGATCGGCTTTGTAATCTATCTGTTGGCGCGAACGCACCACGCAGACCTGCGTTGCCCTCATTGCGGAAAACCGATCCGCAAGACCTTTGCCGTGTGTCCCGCTTGCGCCGCCAAGCTCAGATCCGTATGCCCCGCCTGCGCGATGTCCGTAGAGCGCGATTGGAACGTATGCCCCCGATGCGCCACACCGCTTCCCAAGGAACAAACGAATATCGAGCCACCCACCCCCGCAAGGGACAGAACCGTATGGAGGGTGCTTTGTGTTGTACTGCTGATCCCGACGCTACTGATCACCCTGCTCGTATTGGGACTGTCATCGGCATTTTCCGCAGGCTCCTCCTCATTCACCGTCACAACGATCGGCGACTATTATGAAGAAACGGATTCCGTTGAGACAGAGCAAAACGTCCGTGCATGGCTTAGCTCGTTTAATTTTCATGACGGATGCGCCTACGCGCTCCGATACGAACACGCAAACGAGAATAACAAGCAGCATTTCTATCTTATATATATCCCGGGCGCAGACGATAACATCGAGATCGAGCAGGCAAGCAGTATTTTCGGCACGACGATCACCGTTCATTGTCAAAACCGAGGAAACAAGGGCTATCTCCTCCATATCGTCTCCTCTGCCGATCAGGCGCCCAAGCTGAAGATTGATCGCGACGGAGAAAAGATTCCCTGCAAGATCACGTCGGTAGATTATAACCCCACAACGTATTATATCGTTCCCAACTACAGCGAAACGGATCCGAATGCCTCCGACTTCTTCCTGCCGGAGAGGATCTCCGTTGTCCATCTGGTCGCAAACGAAAACGTTGGCGTCTCGGAGATCACCGATCGGGATACCGCCCTTCATCTCTTGGTTGAGATCGACAGCGCACCATATCTGGATATCGATCATGATATTTACGGCAACCAGGACGGCTCGGGCGGATACGATTTTCACAACGGCTTTGACATCATCATTGAATATCGGATCCACGATTCTCATTTTCTTCACGAGGATATGCTTCATTGTCTGGTCATGGAGCAAAACGGCAAATATTACGTCATCGACGACCGTGCGGATCACGGGCGCTTCATACGGGAAACCGATGAGGAATTTTACAATACGTTAAAGACCATGTTTGAAGCCTCCCTATCGTAGCGCCTCATGACGGGGAAACGGACAAGGATATCGGAATGCACTTCTAAGCATCTTTTTGAAATTCAATAAGATCCATTATCCGCCAACAGAAAAGGGACAGAGAATTTTTGCGTTCTCTGTCCTCTTTTCTTTGCAAGCACTGCGTTTACAGCCACAAGCGTATATTATTGAATCACTCTGTTTTTCGATACCGAAAGCAATTCGATTTACGCTCAATCGCCGTGCGTGTAGATTTGATCTCTCAGCTTACGCGCGTAGTCGCCCATTTTGCCGTTATGCATATATTGGGTGTTTCCGATATGCTCCACCTCGCAAAACCACGCGAGCTCCTCGCGGTATTCCGCCTCGGTCAGTATCCCGTCGTCGCGCATATATCTGAGGATCTCCTCCGCCATCTGCCGATACATCCCAAGAAGCTCGGGAGGCTCCGAGATCATGGGACTGCCGTCTCTCAGCGCACAGATCTCCGTGTACAGCTCCCAGATCACGGGATCGCTGATAAACTCCGTTTGCTCATATCGTATATTTTTGCTGATATACGAAAAACGAAACGTCCGATCCTCCTCGCGGTAAGCCGATACCGAGGCGTATACGCGGTCGTGATAGAGATGCTCGTAGTAGATCGTCATAAAGGTCTTGCCGTCTATGCGCCACGTATCGTAGTGGTTCATCAGCATACGCTCCAAAATTCCACCCGCGCCCGCACAGGTCCATAGCTCCACACCGTCATCCGCGTAGGAGATGCTCCGTGATCCGAGCGAGAGCATACCGTCGCGCATCATATATTCGTGCCACGGACGATCCCCGTACCAATGGGATGACATATACCCATCCGCCGCGGAAAGAAATCGCTCCGCGTCATCAAAGCGGAAATAAAGCGAGAACCGAACCGTCCCGCTCGTCCACGTCTCCCTGTCATCGGGCGTGACCGTAACCGTCAGCTCAAGCGGCTCCTCCTTACTGTAATTTGCCATCACGAAATCGGGGATAACGAGTGTGCCGTCACGGATCTCCCCCAAGGAGGTACTCACAGCCCCAAGCCCTTTCGCGTCAACCCTCAGCACAAGGTCCCCCGCACCAAGACGCATATCGGCAAGCCCCAGTACAAAATGAACCGTAAACGGCTCTCCCGTCTCATAGGTTCCCTCTCTCGTATACATCCGCGCGTACAGACTGTTTTCCCAATAGGTCGGCGGCATGGACACATCCCCCGTACCAAAGCCGAGCGTGCCGCCGCGCTCCGTATCCAACAGCACAAAGCCGTCGGGTCTTGACGCCAGCAGAAAAAGATATCTACAAAAAAAAGATACCGTCAGAAGCAATGCTATGCACGACGCAAGCGCACCAAAGCGTTGCATAAGACGCGTGCTTCTCTTGCGTCTGTAGCCGATCGCATCCGTCACGTAGCGCTCGCCGACCGTACCGAGCACCTCCGAAAAGTATTCGCCCTTCATACGGAGATCCCCCTTTCCATAAGATGTTTTCTCAATCGCTCGCGCAGACGGAAAAGCCGCACGGAGACGTTTTTCTCGGTCAGCCCCACACGCGCCGCGATATCCGCAAGCGTATCGGAAAACCAATATCTGCGCATAAAGATCACGCGGTCCTCTCGCGAGATCGCATCCAGAAACGACTCGATCACCGCCCTGAGCTCCTCCCGCTCCAGATGCCCCTCCACGCTCTCCTCGGAGCAAAGCACCGCGTCCAGCTCCTCCAGCGCCACGTCGTAGGTGCTATCCCGCTTTTTCGCCGTATTCGCATGATGGCGCTTGATACAGTAATTTCTCAGGATGCGGAAGAGAAACGCGGCAAGCGGGTTCGGTCGCGCGGGCGGCACGGCATTCCATACGCCGAGATAAGCGTCGTTGACGCACTCCTCCGCGTCCTCCTTACTCCCGAGAATATTGCGGGAAATGCGATGGCAGTCCCCTCCGTATTTCCGATCCATCGCACGGAGCCCCTGCTCCGAGCGCGCAAAGAGCAGATCCAGTATGCTCTCATCCGTCATGTCAATTCCCCCTTTCACCCTTATTCTCCGTATCCGTGCGAGAATACTACACGATCCTGTAAATATTTTTGCATCCCCCCTTGACAAAAAAGCGTAGATAT
>JAFTIJ010000115.1 GCA_017456965.1 Clostridia bacterium | reverse complement strand
TTTGCGAAGCAAAAGACGGAAGGAGAGCGCGTGTATACAATCATACAGGCTGTATATGATCTTGAATAACCATGCCTATAGTATATAACCATCCCGCAATCTCAGCTTGCACCCTTATTACACGCACTCTCCCTCACCCGACTTCCGTCGGGAGCTCCCTCCGCAGGGAGCCAAACGAGCGTTTCCGCTTAACCAAACTCATCGTCAAATCCCAATTTGCCGTAGAGTTTGGTTTGCGCAAGCACTCTCTGCGCCGTCATCCTCGAAGGAAGCGCAGTGAAGGATCTGCGCAAAAGCCAACCTTTCGACCAGATGCGCATCCTTTTCCAAAAAAACGGCGGGAGCTGAGGCTCCCGCCGTTTTTGGGTGGATTTTATCAAAGTGATCAGCGTGTTTCCTTCATCTCGACGCTTCCCGAGATGCCCGCACCGTAGACGGTCTCGTTCTCGACGTAGAGGAGAATACGGATGTCGGGGTTCTGTCCTGCACGGATGGCAAAGTCCTTGGTAACGTATCTGCCTCTGGTGTAGGTGTCCACGAGGTCGACCTGCTTGCCGTCTACGTAGATCTCCGCATAGCGGAAGCGTGCGCGGACAAAGTCGAGGCGGTAAATGCCGTCCTTGCGTGTCTTGGGTTGAACGCGGTAGATGCGCCATCCGTCACGGAAATCCTTCTGGAAGACGTCCTTGACAAACTGGATGGGTGTAAAGGAGTTCATATCGTCGCCCGAGATCTCCATCAGCGGATCGGGCTTTTTCTCCGTTACGGCAGACATCGTGAAGCCGTCGAGGATGTAGTTCGTGACGTCCTTGGGGCAGATCGGCTGCGGCGCTTGCATGAGCTCGAAGTCGAGCGTTGCCTCCTTGAGACCTTCGCTCCATACGCGCAGGGAGAGTGCCTTTGCACCGATGCGCGCAGTGATGAGCGCCTGACAGAGACCGCAGAACGCCTGTCTCTCGGGTATGCAGTCGGACTCGTGGCTGTTGGGGTTGCCATTGCCGACGCCGCGTACGTAGCCGTCGCCTGTCACGTCAAAGTGAACGAGATTGTCGGCGTAGGGCACGACGATACCGTGCTTATCGACGACCGCGACGTTTACGATCGCGGTGTCCTGACCGTCGTTTTTCACGGAGGTGGAGACGGGGTCGATGCGGATGGCGTAGGGCTTGCCTGCCGTGCGCTGCTCCGCGCGTGCCACGCATTTTCCGCCTTTATACGCCTTGGCGCTCAGACGACCGGGGGCGTACTCGACCTGCCACTCGGGGGGCGCACAGACGTCGGCGGGCTTTCTGCCGAGCGATTTGCCGCCGAGGAAGAGCTCTGCCTCGTCACAGTTGGTGACCGCCATCACACGGACGACATCGCCCTTTTTGTGCGTCCAATGGGGGAGAATGTGGATCATGGGCTTGTCCGTAAAGCACGCCTTGTTGAGATAGAAGGAGTCCTTGGCAAAGCCGCAGGTGTCCATGATACCGAACTGCGAGGAGACCGAGGGCCACGTGAAGGGCGTCGGCTCACCGCGGTAGTCAAAGCCCGTCCAGATAAAGATGCCCGCGAAATAATCGCGCTTGCGTGCGAAATCCCACGCCTCGCGTACGGAGGAGCCCCACTTCGGCATCTCCTCGTCGTAGCAGGCGAGCACCTGCTTATCTGTCTTGTCAGTCTCGTAGCAGCCGCGCGTCGTGACGGTGCTGTTATTCTCGGAGCCGATGATGGGGTGATCGGGGTATTTCTCGTGCAGATCGTCGATGACCTTCAGACAGTAGTTGATGCCCGTTACGTCCATCTCCAATCCCGATCCATCCATGGAGGAGCCGTTCATCGCGCCTGTCAGCAGACGGGAGTCGTCGAGCTTCAACACGCGGCTCTTCATGCGGCGGTAGATTTTTGCACCCTCCTCGGTATTCTGCAGGGGCTCCTCGTTGAAAAGAGACCAGAAGATCACGCTCGGGTGATTGCGGTCGCGCTTGACCATGATATCGAGATATTCGAGCACCTCCTTGCGGGACTCAAAGCGACGGTTCTCGTCCATGACGATGAGACCGAGCTCGTCGCAGGCGTCGAGGATCTCCTTGGAGGGCAGATTGTGTGCACAGCGATAGGCGTTCGTGCCCATCTCCTTGAGGCGTTTGATGCGGTAGTACTGCACCGAGTCGGGTACGGCGACGCCGACGCCCGCGTGGTCCTGATGGTTGCAGGTGCCCTTGATCTTGAGCGGCCTGTCGTTCAGGAAAAAGCCCTTGTCGGGATCAACGGAGAAGGTACGGAAGCCGATGCGCGTCTCCTCGGTGTCGATGACCTCGCCGTCACGCAGGATCTCGACGCGCAGGGTATAGAGCTTGGGTCGGTCTACGTCCCAGCGGGCGGGGCGGGAGACGGGGAGCTTCTGCAGGGTGACCCTTTGCGCGTCGGACTCGCAGACGACGTCCGTCAGCGTGTGCTCCGCGATGGTAACACCGCAGTCGAGTACGGAAGCGCGGACCGAGACGGTGTCGGTCTCATAGGCACTGTTTTCAAGTGTGGTCTCCACGTGAACGGTCCAACTGTTTTTCGTTCCCTCGCGCAGAACGGGCTTGCCGAAAATGCCGTTGTGCGCGATGTGCGTTTTATCCTTGGCGTAGAGGCGAACGTGACGGTAGATGCCCGCACCCTCGTACCACCAGCCCTCGGTCTCAAAGCCCTTGATATAGACGGAGAGGACGTTCGGTCTGCCGTCAAAATACGCGCGGTCGGTGATGTCAAAGACGGTCTCCGTGTAGGCGCTGAAGGATCGCTCCATCAGAGAACCGTTGAAATAGAATTCTGCATTGACCGAGGTGCCCTCAAAGCAGATGAAAAGCTCACGTCCCTCAAGGCTCTCATCCAGCAGAAAGGATTTTCTGTACCATGCGTTGTCGCGGCTTCGGTAACCGTGGGAGTGGAGATTTTCGGGTGCGAAATCGCTCTCTGCGTAATAGTCGTGAGGCAGATCGACGCTTCGCCAATCGCTGTCGTCCCATGTCTTGCCCGCGGGACCGACCACTGCGCCCGCCTTGCATCCGCTATACGAGGCGGCGTGGCTGTTTTCGGACGCGAGCATCACGTCGCCGCGATGGAAGCGCCACTCAAAATCGAGATTCATAACGATTCGTTTCATATTGGACTTTCCTTTCACTAATCATTTGGAATACAAAAACAGGATACCACAGAATCGCCGTGAAGTCAAGAACGGACACGGACGAAAACGCGTCGGCTTACAGGTCAAACGTGTCGTTACCCTCAAAATGCGCACGGCGGTAGCTGATGAGAAGCGCGCGAACGGCAACGGAATGCGAGGATTTGCGGATATATTCGTCGATCTCCTCTGCGGTGAACATCTCGTAACGGTCGAGGAGCCTTGCGATCGATGTGACGCTTGACTGACGGATCAGGATATCCATGAGGCTTTGCACGGTGGACCTGCCCGACCACCGATGGCGTCGTGCAGAGTGAATCGAGGAGATATGCGGTCATGAGATTATGGAGGCCGATGCGGTCTACGAGATCGTCGAGCTTGCTTGCGTCCGTTGCGTGCGGCGCAAGAACGATGCGATCGGGCGTCATGAAGTGTGGGAAGGCGGAGCTCGATATTCGGGCGTGCTCCTCTGTGATGCGGTGATTTTATGGCGTTGCGTCTATAATTCAAAAAAGCGGGCAACGCCCGCAGGAAGATGCTCGCCTATCGCAGCTTTCCGCGCAGACGAGCACGGCATAACGGCGAGGTTGATTTCGAGCAATTTCCTATGGTACAAAAAATGCAAGCCTTGCGGCTTGCATGGGGTTATTCTTGCTTGGCGCTACGTTCCTTCTCGCTTTTGAGTGTCTCCAGCTCGTGCAGGAAGGTTTCGAGATCCTTGAACTCCCGATAAATGGAGGCATAGCGGACGTAGGCGACGTCGTTGAGCTTTTTAAGTCGCTCCATGACAAGGACGCCGATGTGTCGCGAGGAGACCTCGCGGTGCAGGGAATTCTGGAGCTCGACCTCGATCTCGGAGACGAGGTGCTCGATCTGTTCGGGCGTAACGGGGCATTTATAGCAGGACTTCATGATGCCCGCAAGGAGCTTGGAGCGGTCGAAGACCTGTCTTGTGTTATCTTTTTTAATGACGACAAGGGGGACGCTCTCTACGACCTCATAGGTGGTGAAGCGGTTCTGGCAGGAGAGGCATTCGCGTCTGCGTCGTATGCTGGCGCTCTCCTCCGTCGGACGGGAGTCAATGACTCGGCTCTCGGTGTAGCCGCAAATCGGACATTTCACAATGGTTTCCTCCATATCAATGATATCAATGACAGTATAGCATACTTTTTTGAAAATGTAAATGCTATTTTCCAATTTATTGAAAAGAAATCAGCGGTTGCTTTTCATTCCATCCGTCCACTAATGATTTTTTTGCGCTTCCATCGTATAATGATAACGGAAGGTGAAAGGAGTGATGACCGTGGAAAAACGAAATGAGAGATATATTCCCGGGGTGTACGCGCAAAGACTGCTGATGGCGGTGCTCCCCGTGATGTGCTTACTGCTCACGGTGCTGATCCTGTATATCGTGTCCGTGGAGAGCGGGGAGTTTTTTCGCCACAGGGTGATGAGTGCCATGATCTTCGACGCCATTGGCAGAGGGCTCGTCCTCATGCTCGGCGGTGCGATCGTGCTTGATTACCTGGAAAAGAAGTATGGGATGGAGGATAAGGGTCAGTGACCGAGCTTCTCCTCGATGAAATCGGAGAGGATCCTGCGGATCCCGTCTGCCGTCTCTGCGGTATTCATGAGTCCGCGGATCTTGGCGGAGCCGTCAAGTCCCTTGGTGTAGTAGGCAATGGCGGCACGGCTCTCGCAGACGGCGATACGCTCGCCCTTCTCCAAAACCATCAGCTCAAAGTGACGGAGCGCCTCGGTGAGGCGTTCTTTTTTTGTCGGCGGAATAAAGTCCTTGCCGAGGTGGATCTCCTCAAAGAGCCACGGATTGCCAAGGGCACCTCTTGCCACGGCAACGCCGTCACAGCCCGTCTCGGCGACCATGCGCTCGGCGTCCCTTGCGCTGAAGATGTCGCCGTTACCGATGACGGGGACGGATACCGCCTCCTTGACCATGCGGATATACTCGGGTCGGATCCCGGGGGTATACATCTCCTCTCGCGTGCGTGCGTGAACGCAGATGGCGGCGGCGCCTGCATCCTCCACGCGCTTTGCCATCTCCACGACGTTCAGCGAGCTGTCGTCCCAGCCGATGCGCATCTTGACCGTGACGGGCATATCGCCGAGGGCGGCGACCATCGCACGTACGATCGCCTCTGCGTGCGCGGGCGTTTTCATTAAGGCGCTTCCATCACCGCATTTGACGACCTTTGCCATCGGGCATCCCATATTGACGTCGATCGCCGCAGGGTAAACGCCGCTTTTGTCCGAGAGGGAGAGTAAGATCGTCGCGGCTTTTGCCATCGTCTCTGGCTCACTGCCGAAGAGCTGAATGGCGACGGGCGTCTCGTAGTCGCGGATCGCCGCAAGCGACGGCGTCTTTTTGTCACCGTAGCAGAGCGCCTTGGCGGAGACCATCTCCGTCGTCAGATAATCGGCGCCGTGCTCCTTGCAGATGCGGCGGAAGGACGCGTCGCCCATGCCTGCCATCGGCGCAAGCCAGACCGTCCCGTACTCCTTGCCTGCGATCGTAAGTGTTTTTTTCATACGCTGTTTTCCTTTACGTTCAGATTTCTTTTATGATACATGAATTTT
Source organism: Clostridia bacterium (assembly GCA_017456965.1). GTDB lineage: Bacteria > Bacillota > Clostridia > Oscillospirales > CAG-272 > QALR01. The sequence continues at coordinate 13,184 of JAFTIJ010000115.1, read as the reverse complement.
TGGCGTTTGTAAAGAGAATTTCCTTAAAAAATATTTACAGAATGTGAATTTATCCGTTTTCCCTTGAAATGTGAGGAAGAATATGTTATTATAATATAATGAAATATTGTATCCGTTGTGAGGAGGGAGATCGTGGAGCAGAGTTTTTTCGGAATATTTGAAAAAAATAGCGCGCGCGTGACGGCGCAGGCGTCTGCCGCCGCAGAGAAGAGCTTCTTCTATCTGGACGAGGCAGCAGGCGTGATCGCCGCCGAGATCGCCTCACAAACGGGAGACAGTGACGTTTTGCGTGCGATCCTCGACGATGAGGACGGTGCTCGACCCTATCTCGATTTTTTTGATCAGCAGCGCGTCAAGCCCTCCTTTGCGCCGATCAACGGCGTGCAGGAGCCGTTTTTTCTCCGTCAGAATGCGCGTTTTGCAAGGCTCTGCGTGTGTCGCGGCATTGCAAAAAGGGGGAAGCGCCACAGCTTCGCCGAGCTTGCGGAGCTTGTGTTCGGGCATCTCGGCGAGATCCCCGCGGGGCAGAACCGCAAGATCGCGTTTCTGAGGAACCGACAGACCTTCCTTGCGTTTGAGTGCTTTGCCAAGATACTCAGCGGTGTTTCCGTTCTTTACGAAAATAACTTTCAGAATGCCTGCGAGGCGGTCATGGGCGGGGAGGCGGCGTATGCGATCATTCCGATCTACAGCACCGCGGACGGCAGACTGAATAGCTTCTATCGCATGATCGAGCAGCACGAGCTTTGCATTGTTCTCTCCTGCGACATTGAGTCCGACGACGGGGAGAGCGTCACGACCTTTGCGCTGGTTCACCGCGACCGTATCTGCATCGGTGCGGGCGCACCGCGCTTTGAGTGCAAGATCACCCTTGACGATCTCTCGTCTCTCTCCGATATCACGGAGGCGGCGTATTACTTCGGGGCGGGGATCGTGAGCATTGAGGCGCTTCCCATGATGTTTTCCGGCAGAGCGGGGACGTTCTCGATCATATTCGATCTCTCGTCGGCAGACGCGGACGGGTTGCTTTGCTATCTGGCGCTTGAGTATCCGCAGATGTCAGCGCTCGGTGTGTACGCGGCGGTGCCGCAGGACTGAGGAGGGTGCGATGATCATACTTGGCATTGACCCCGGGCTTGCGATCGTCGGCTACGACGTGCTGGACTATCGGGGCGGTCGCTTCCGTACGCTTGCGATGGGCTCGATCGAGACCCCTGCGGGCATCGACGTGGAGGACCGTCTGAAAATGATCTACGACGATATGTGTGAGCTGATCGAGACCTATCATCCCGACGAGATGGCGATCGAGGAGCTGTTTTTCAATACCAACCAGACCACGGCGATCGCCGTTGCGGAGGCGCGCGGCGTGATACTGCTCTCGGCGATCAATCACCGCGTGAGGATCGCGGAGTACACGCCTCTGCAGGTCAAGCAGTCGGTGGTCGGCTACGGCAGAGCGGATAAAAAGCAGGTCATTACGCTGGTCAAGACGTTCCTTGGGCTCAGAGACGGGCTGAAGCTGGACGATACCGCAGACGCGCTTGCCATTGCGATCTGTCACGCGCATACGCGCGGCTCGCTTGTGCAGGATTTCTACAATCAGAAAAAGAAAAAAATGCTGTGACACGGCATGATCAAGATAAATAAAAGGAATAAGCATCCATGTTTCATTATATCAAAGGCGAACTCGTGATGACCGACCCCACGACGGCGGTCGTCGATTGCGGCGGTATCGGCTATAAGATGACCGTCAGCCAGAATACGCTCTCTCATCTGACACGCCTTGGCGAAAGGGTGTGTCTCTACACGCATTTCTATATACGCGAGGACGCGCTGGATCTGCTCGGGTTTTACTCCGAGGCAGAGCTTGCCGCCTTCCGTCTGCTCATTACGGTATCGGGCGTTGGTCCGAAGGCGGCGATGGCGATCCTCTCCGTGATGAGTCCCGAGAAATTTGCCCTCGCGGTCTCCAGAGGCGATCACAAGGCGATCGCCAAGGCACAGGGCGTCGGTGCCAAGACGGCGGCGCGCGTCGTGCTTGAGCTCAAGGATAAGGTCGCAAAGACCTTTGCCGCAGAGGCGGACACAGACGGCGACGAGCTCGCGGAGCTCTCCGTCAAGCCCCTTGGCAATACAGAGGAGGCGATCGCCGCGCTGATGGTGCTCGGCTATACCCGCCAGGAATCCAAGGCGGCCCTGAAGGGCGTCGATCCGATGCTCCCGCTTGAGGCGATGATCACGGCGGCGCTCAGAAAAATGAGCCTGAATCTCTGACCCCTGAAAGGAACTGCAAATGATAAAGAAAATTGATACAGACGGCTATACCGAGGAAAGCTACGGCAGAGTTGTGGACGCCTCGGAGCAGGCGGACGACATGGATATCGACGTCGGTCTGCGTCCGCAGACGCTCGAAGAATACGTCGGACAGGAAAAAGCCAAGGAGAGCCTCAGGATCTATATCGAGGCGGCGAAGATGCGCGGTGAGGCACTCGATCACGTTTTGCTCTACGGTCCTCCCGGTCTCGGTAAGACGACGCTCTCCGCCATCATTGCAAACGAGCTCGGTGTGAATATCCGCATTACCTCGGGCCCCGCGATCGAGAAGCAGGGCGACCTTGCGGCATTGCTTACCAACCTCGCGCACAGAGACGTGCTCTTCATCGACGAGATCCACCGTCTCTCCCGCAATATCGAGGAGATCTTATATCCCGCGATGGAGGACTACTCGCTGGATATCATCATCGGCAAGGGTCCTGCGGCGCGGAGCATCCGTCTGCCGCTTGAGAAATTCACGCTGATCGGCGCGACCACACGTGCAGGTCAGCTCACGACGCCGCTTCGCGACCGCTTTGGCGTGTTGCTCCGCCTAGAGCTTTACACCCCCGCGGAGCTCGTCCGCATTATCAAGAGAAGCGCAGGGCTTCTCGGCATCGACATCAGCGAGGACGGCGCAAGCGAGATCGCTCTGCGCTCCCGCGGTACGCCCCGTATCGCCAACCGCCTTTTAAAGCGCGTGCGTGACTACGCACAGGTCAAGGGTGACGGACGCATCACCTCCGAGATTGCGGATCTGGCGCTGACGATGCTGGAGATCGACAAGCTCGGTCTTGACAACGTAGACCGCCGTATGCTGGAGGCGATCATCCGTTATTACGACGGCGGCCCCGTGGGGCTTGAGACGCTGGCGGCGACCATCGGCGAGGAGGCGATCACCATCGAGGACGTTTACGAGCCCTATCTCATTCAGCTCGGCTTCCTCACACGCACGCCGCGCGGACGGTGCGTGACAAGGCTCGCCTACGAGCACCTCGGCATCCCCTACCGTCACGTGTCCTCACAGGTCACGCTCGACGTGGATTAAAGAGAGAAATAAGGAGAAAAAGACTATGTGGAAAGCAGATAAATGGAAAGATTACGAGCTCTGCGACGCCTCCGACGGTGAGCGTCTGGAGAAGTGGGCGGGCTACGTCCTGCGCAGACCCGACCCGCAGATCATCTGGAAGGATGAAAAGCGAATGAATCTCTGGAAGCGCGCGGATGCCGTCTATACCCGAGAGGGTGGCGGCGGTCGCTGGACAAAGCTCGACGTCCCGCAGAGCTGGACGGTCTCCTACGGCTCGCTTCGCTTCAAGATCAAGCCGATGGGCTTCAAGCATACGGGCCTTTTCCCCGAGCAGGCAGTCAACTGGGATTGGTTCTCCGATCTGATCCGCAAGGCGGGCAGACCTGTGCGCGTGCTGAATCTCTTCGCCTATACGGGCGGCGCGACGATGGCGGCGGCCGCGGCGGGGGCTGAGGTCTATCACGTGGACGCGGCAAAGAATATGGTCGCGCAGGCAAAGGAGAATGCGGCGCTCTCGGGTCTTACGGACGCGCCGATCCGCTACTTCGTTGACGATTGCACCCGCTTTTTACAGTACGCGCAGAAAAAGGGCATCAAGTACGACGCCATCATCATGGATCCTCCATCCTACGGCAGAGGTCCGTCGGGCGAGGTGTGGAAGCTTGAGGAGTCCATTGCGGACTTTGTGGAGCTTGCCGCAAGCGTCCTCTCCGACGATCCGCTCTTTTTCCTGCTGAACTCCTATACCTCGGGACTCTCTCCGTCCACGATGGGCTACGTCCTGAAGCTCAAGCTGGAGAAGAAACGCGGCGGCACCGTGGTGGCGGACGAGATCGGTCTCCCCGTCAGCGCGACGGGCGGCGTCCTGCCCTGCGGCGCATCCGCAAGATGGACGAAATAACGTATGGAGGCATACTATGGCTGAGATCATTATAAAGGCGGAGGACATTTCCTTCCGTTATGAGGATGACAGGGATGAGACCCCCGTTCTGGAGCATCTGGATCTGGAGATCGAGAAGGGAAGCTTCGTTGCCGTGCTCGGGCACAACGGCTCGGGCAAGAGCACGCTTGCCAAGATCGTTAATATGATTTTGTCGCCCACCTCGGGTAAGCTGACGCTCTTTGGCAAGGAGATCGACGAGGAGACGATCACCGAGGACGAGTTCTTTGCCTTGAGAGCCCGTATCGGCATGGTCTTCCAGAATCCCGACAACCAGCTTGTGGCAACGGTCGTGGAGGAGGACGTGGCGTTTGGCCCCGAGAATATCGGCATCCCCTCCTACGAGATCCGTATGCGTGTGGACGACGCGCTGGATATCGTCGGCATGAGCGCATTTGCCAAGCACTCTCCGCATCAGCTCTCGGGCGGTCAGAAGCAACGCGTCGCGATCGCGGGCATTATCGCCATGGCACCCGAGATCATCATCTTTGACGAATCCACGGCGATGCTCGACCCCAGAGGACGAGCCGATGTGCTGAATACCATTGAGAGACTCAATACGGAATTCGGAACCACCATTCTGCATATCACCCACTATATGGAGGAGGCGATCCGCGCAAAGCGTGTGATCGTCATCGACAGCGGACGCGTACTGCTCGACGGTACGCCCAGAGAGGTCTTCTCTCAGGTCGACGTGCTGAAAAAGGTCGGTCTCGACGTGCCTCAGGTGACGGAGCTGATGCTCTCGCTCCATGAGGACGGCATCCCGCTTCGTGCGGACGCGCTGACCTGTGAGGAGGCGGCGGACGCGATCGAGGCATATATCAAGAAGAATGGACGGTGAAGCATATGAACGCGGCAGAATTGAGAGGCGTATCGTACGTTTACAGCAAGAATACGCCGTTTTGCAAGGTCGCTGTCGACCATATTGACATCGCCTTTGAGGAGAAGCTCGTGACGGGCATCATCGGGCATACGGGCTCGGGCAAGTCCACGGTTTCTCAGCTTTTAAACGGTCTTCTGCGCCCGTCGGAGGGCGAGGTGCTCGTAGAGGACCGCGACATCTGGAAGGAGCCGAAGAAGATCCGCAACGTCCGCTTTGCGGTCGGCCTCGTATTCCAGTATCCCGAATATCAGCTTTTTGAGGAGACCGTCTATAAGGATATCGCGTTCGGCCCGAAAAATATGGGGCTGGATGAGAAGGAGATCGACGAGCGCGTGCGTCTGGCGGCGTCTCTCGTCGGCCTCTCCGAGGATACCTTTGAGCGCTCCCCCTTTCGATCTCTCGGGCGGACAGAAGCGCCGCGTTGCCATCGCGGGTGTGATGGCAATGCGCCCGAAGATCCTGATCCTCGACGAGCCTGCGGCGGGACTTGATCCGCGCGGCAGAGACGAGATCCTCTCTCATATCGTCGAGTATCGAAAGACGACCGATTCCACCGTCATTATGATCAGCCACAGCATGGAGGATATGGCGGTGTACTGCGATAAGATCCTCGTAATGAGCGAGTCCAAGCCATTTTTGTACGGTACGCCTGCCGAGGTCTTCGGTAAGGCGCGTGAGATTGAGTCTGTCGGTCTTGCCGTGCCGCAGGTGACAAAGCTCATGATGGAGCTTCGCGCAAGGGGCTTTGACGTCAGACAGGATATCTATACCGTCGCCGAGGCGAAAAAAGAGATCGCGAGATTGATAAAGGAGGGCAAGGTATGCTGAAGGATATGACCCTCGGGCAATATTTCCCGGGCAACTCACTGCTTCACCGTATGGATCCGCGCATGAAGCTGATCCTGTGCGCGGTGTATATCGTGATGATCTTCGTAGCGAAGAGCGTCAGCGCGTATATCCTGCTCCTTGCATTTACGGCGCTTATGATCGCCTGCTCGGGCATCTCGTTTCTTACCATCCTGAAAAGCCTGAAGCCACTTTTCTTCATCCTTTTGTTTACGACGGTTCTGAATCTCTTCTGGAGCGGCGGTGAGACGGTGCTCTGGACGTTTGGCAGACTGACGATCTATTTGGAGGGCGTTTTCCGTGCGCTGGCGATGTCCTTGCGTATCATGCTCTTGATGGCGGGCAGTACGGTCATTTTGATGTATACGACCTCCCCCATTGCCTTGACCGACGCGATCGAGCAGCTTTTTGCGCCGCTTGCGAAGATCGGCTTGCCTGTCCACACCTTTGCCATGATGATGACGATGGCTCTGCGCTTTATCCCCACGCTGATGGAGGAGACGCAGAAGATCATAAACGCGCAGAAGGCGCGCGGTGCGGACTTTGACTCGGGCAATCTGCTCGCCCGTGCCAAGGCGCTCGTGCCGATCCTGATCCCGCTCTTTATCGCGCAGTTCCGACGCGCGGAGGAGCTTGCGACTGCGATGGAGTGCCGCTCCTATCGCGGCGGTAGCGGCAGAACGCGTATGACGGTCTTGCATTTTGCGTGTCGCGACTATCTGACGGCGCTTGCCGTCGCCGTCCTGTGCGCAGGGATCATTTTATTGAATATCTATTTTCCCATCTACACGATTCTTTGAGCGATATCGGAAAGGAGGAGCGTGAATGAAGCATCTTCTCGTGCTCTCGTATCTTGGCACGCATTATTGCGGCTTTCAGGTCCAGCCGAACGGTGCGACCGTACAGGCTGCGCTCGGTGCGGCGGCGGAGCGCATTTTTGCCGCCCCGTGTCTGATTACGGGCTGTAGCCGTACGGACAGCGGCGTCCATGCCAATATGTATCTTGCCACCGTCGAGGAGCACGGGCATTCCCGCATCCCCGACCGTGCCGTTCCCCGCGCGATGAATACCTATCTCCCCGAGGATATTTCCGTTTCCCGCTCGATTCCCGTGCCGGACGATTTCTCGATCCGAAGACGTGTCGCGGGTAAGGAATACGTGTACCGTATCTGGAACGGAGCGGTGAGAGATCCGTTTCTTTCGGATCGCGCGTACTTTTATTTCAGACGCCTTGATGTCGAGGCGATGCGCCGTGCCGCGCGCCTGTTTCCGGGTACGCATGACTTCCGCGCCTTTATGGCAAGCGGAAGTGACGTTTGCGATACCGTGCGTACGGTCTCCGAGCTTCGCATCGAGACCTCGGGTGACCTCGTCAATATCTACGTCAGCGCCGACGGCTTCCTCTATAATATGGTGAGGATCATCGTCGGTACGCTGATCGAGGTGTCGGAGGGCAGGATCTCCGAGGAGAGACTGCGCCGTGCCATTGCTGGCGGGCATCGCGAGGAGGCGGGCAGGACCGCGCCCCCCGAGGGTCTCTATCTCAACCGTGTGTTCCTCGACACGGATCTTCTTCGGGAGGAGTGCTGAGCTTGAATTCTGAAAAACTTGAAAAAAATCGGATCCCCCCCGAAAATCCTACCGACGGTGGTATTTATTATGAAAGAACCGCAGATAAATATCGTAGGCTGAAATGGCTTTCGGTTGCCGTCTCTCTTCTTACCGCGGTGCTCGTCCTTTTATTTTCGGGTAACGCCTTCCGTGCCGTACAGCTTCGTTATCTTGTGAAATATTGGGATATCAATCCCACGACGCTTGACGCGCGGTATGCGGATATCGTCTATGCGGTCGGCGGCGGCTCGCGCTTTGCCTTCTACCGCGATGACCTTGCGGTCTTCGGTGAGGAGAAATTCGCTCTCTACGATCTTGCGGGCGAGCTTGTCTACCGTGACACTGCGCCCTCTGGTAAGCTCTCTGCCGACAACGCGGGCAGTCGCCTTGCGGTATTCTCCCCGGGTGGCAGACGGGTCGATCTCTACCACTCCTTTGCCAAGGAGGGCACGCTTTCGTTTGCGATGCCCATCTCCGACGTCTCCGTATCGGACGCGGGCGTCGTTGCCGCCTGTCTCAAAAGTGAGAGCGGCGCCTTGATCGAGCTCTACGATGCAGGGCTCTCCCTGACCCAAACCATCAACGTCGCGGGCGGTGTCGTGATGGATACCGCGATCTCGCCTGACGGCGATACGCTTTGTACGCTCAGCCTGTCCAGCGCGGGCGGCTCGTATTTTACGACCGTCACGCTATGGAATACAAAAAGCGGAGAAAAGCGAGCCGAGGAGCTCTTCAGCGGGAAAAAGCCGATTTCCGTCGGCTTCTTTGCGCACGGCGAGATATTCGCTGTGACCGATCGCTCCGTGATCCTCTTCCGTGACGATGGCGCGCGCATCTCCGAGCTCCTGCTTTCCGACGAGCCGTCTGCGTTTTGCGCGCAAAAGGACCGTTTGCTCGTTGAGGAGCGCTCGGGACGCATCCTTTTATTAAACGCAAAGGGCGACGTGCTCTTTACCAAGGCACCGATGGGTGTGTTGGATATCGCCCTCTCGGGGGAGCTTACGTATCTTTTAACGGAGAGAGCCATCCTTGTGCTTGACAAGGACGGCGTGACCGTGATGCAGGCAGACGTGGCGGGCGGTGCGCTTGACTTTTTTGTTCTCGACGACGGCAGTGTTCTGATCTGTTATCCGACCCAGACGACGCGGGTCAAACCCATATCATAAAAAACGGAGGTGCATTTTGATGTCTGTTCTTTTTGATGTGATCCTTGCCCTGATCTTAATCGTGTGCGCGGTGATCGGCTATAAGCACGGTCTTGTCCGCACACTCAGCAAATTTCTTTCCTATCTGATTTCGTTTACGCTTGCCAACAAGCTGTATTATTTGCTCGCGCGACTGTTTGCGGCGATCCCGCTGTTTGAGGAGATGATCACAGAGGATCCGTACGTACGCTCTATGACCTTCCTTGACCGTGTGACGGACGCCGCGCACGTGATCAGCGAGAATGTCCTTGCGATCGGTGTCGGCGAGGCGGAGGCCGCGCGTGCCCTCGTGGACGAGGCGGTTGCCGTTCTGATCACTTCAACGCTTGCCTTCATCATTTCCTTCGTTGCGGCGCTGCTGATTCTGAAGCTCGTCTTTTTCCTGATGAACGACGCACTCACCAAGATCCCCGTTCTGAGGCAGATCAACGGCATCCTCGGCGGTCTCTTCGGCCTTTGCAACGGCTTCTTCTGGACGTGGATGGTGACCAACGCCTTTGTCCGCTTCCTGCTCCCGACGCTGACGGAAAAGTGGCCGACACTCTTCGTAACAGAGATCTCGGAGTCGCTGATCGTACAGTTCTGCACCAAGGTCAACCCGATCACGTACCTGATCCGGCTGATCAACTTTATATTCCATTGATAACCCCAAAGAAAGGTATTTACTATGCAAATGTGTTCAAGATGCCATAAGCGTATGGCAGTTCTCTTTATTACGAAAATCGAAAACAACGAGACCAAGAACGAGGGTCTGTGTCTGAAATGCGCCCGTGAGCTCGGGATCCCTCAGGTGGACAATATCCTTTCGGGTATGGGTCTTTCCGATGAGGATCTGGAGAATATGGAGTCGGAGATGGAGGACCTTCTGAGTGCGTCCGGTGCGGACGATGACGAGAGTGAGGACGATGAGGCGGGGGAGAGCCGTACGCCTGCGCTCGATCTTGCCAAGATCTTTGGCAATCTCCCCTTCATGAAGCCGCCGACACAGAGCGCAAAATCTGAGAGCGGTGACAAAAAGGAGGAGAAAACGGGCGCAAAGGATAGCAAGGACGATAAAAAGAAGTCCGATAAGAAAGCCGATAAGAAATCTGCCAGGAACCGTAAGTTCCTCGATACCTACTGCCGCGATCTGACGCGTGACGCAAGGGAAGGGAAGCTTGACGCCGTCATCGGCAGAGAGCGCGAGACCGCCCGCGTGATGCAGATCCTCTCCCGCAGACAGAAAAACAATCCCTGTCTGATCGGTGAGCCCGGTGTCGGTAAGACCGCGATCGCCGAGGCGCTGGCGCAGAGGATCGCCGAGGGCAACGTCCCCTACAGACTCCGTGGCAAGGAGGTACACCTCGTGGACCTCACCGCGCTCGTTGCGGGCACGCAGTTCCGCGGTCAGTTTGAGAGCCGTATGAAGAGCCTGATCGACGAGGTCAAGGCGCTCGGCAACATCATCCTCGTGATCGACGAGGTTCACAGCATCGTCGGCGTCGGTGACTCCGAGGGCAGTATGAACGCCGCCAATATCCTGAAGCCCGCCCTCTCCCGCGGCGAGATCCAGCTGATCGGTGCGACGACCCTCAATGAGTATCGAAAATATATTGAAAAGGACTCGGCGCTTGAGCGCCGCTTCCAGCCCGTTATCGTCGAGGAGCCCTCGCTTGCCGAGACGAAAAAGATCCTTGCGGGCATCAAGCGTTATTATGAAGCCTACCACAAGATCCATATTTCGGATGATATCATCCATCACGCCGTAGAGCTCTCAGAGCGCTATATCACCGACCGCTTCCTCCCCGATAAGGCGATCGACCTTTTGGACGAGGCGGCGGCACACGTTGCGATCAACTCCCCCGTGCTTGACCGTATCAACCTCGTGGAGGAGGAGCTTCGCCGTCTCAAGGCGTCCTCCGAGGAGATCGAGCAGGAGACGCTGCCCGACCCCAATGACCACGAGGCAATGAGCAAGCACTATGAAAAGGTCGCATCCCTGCGCGCAAGTCAGCTCCAGAACGAGCAGGAGTTCGAGCGTCTCAAGGAGCAGATGGCAACCGTCTGCCTGACCTTAGAGGATCTCGCGCGCGTGATCGAGATCTGGACGGGTGTCCCCTCGGGCTCGATCACTGCCAATGAATTCGAGCGTCTGCGCGGTCTGGAGGGTCGCCTCAAGGAGCGCATCGTCGGTCAGGATACGGCGGTATCCGCCGTTTGCCGCGCCATCAAGCGCAACCGCGCGGGCGTTTCCTATAAAAAGAAGCCTGCATCCTTTATTTTCGCAGGTCCGACGGGCGTCGGTAAGACGGAGCTCGTCAAGGTGCTCGCCGAGGATCTTTTCGACACGCCCGACGCGCTGATCCGTCTGGATATGTCGGAGTTTATGGAGAAGCACTCCGTTTCCCGTATCGTGGGCTCGCCTCCCGGTTATGTAGGCTATGATGAGGCCGGTCAGCTGACGGAGAAGATCCGGCGGAAGCCCTATGCCGTCATCCTGTTTGACGAGATCGAAAAGGCTCATCCCGATGTACTGAATGTGCTGCTGCAGATTCTGGACGATGGCCAGATCACCGACGCTCACGGCCGTAAGGTGAACTTTGAAAATACCATTATCGTGATGACCTCCAACGCCGGCAGCGCTACCAAAGAGGGAACGGTGGGTTTTGACCGTACCTCTACCCAGCAGGATGCCGACCGCGCCATGAAGGCCCTGCAGCAGTTCCTGCGGCCGGAATTCATCAATCGCGTGGATGCAGTCATCACCTTCAACCGCCTCAGTGAGGAGCATTTCCAGGGCATTGCCCGCATCATGCTGGAGGAGCTGGTGGCATCCCTGAAGGATAAGGCCATCACTTTCACCTACGATGACGCGCTGGTGGAGTTCCTGACGAATAAGTCCTATTCCAGAACCTATGGCGCCCGCAATCTGCGCCGCACCATTCAGAAGGAACTGGAAGACCCCATGGCAACGAAGATCATCGACAGCTACGAGCATCCCATCTCTCAGGTGAAGGCCACCGCGGAGGATGGTGCTGTCAAGCTGTATACGCTGTAATGGTAGAAACGGAGGAATCCATGGAGTTGTTTCGGAAGAATATCGACCCCCGCTGTGCATACTGCCAGAAAGGACAGCAGATCAACGAGCTGGAGGTCGCCTGCGTCAAGCGGGGCATTGTGCCGGTAGAGCACCATTGCCGGGCATTCAAATATGATCCCCTGAAGCGGGTGCCCCCCCGTCCGGCTGTGCTGGACACCGGAAAGCTGAAAGAAGAGGATTTTTCCCTGTAAACGGTAACAGGCACCCATACCGGGTGCCTGTTTTTACAAAGGAGGTCTATGATGGAACTGCAGAGAGTTTGTATGCTGTGCTACAGTGCAACCGGTGTTACGGAAAAGGCTGTGGCTGTTTTGGCGGAGGAACTGGCTGCCAAGCTGCAGCTGCCGCTGGAACGCTTTGCGTTTACCAAACCGATGGAGCGAAGGGAGTATTCCTTTACATCTACTGATGTTGTAGTGGTGGGAACGCCTACCTATGCGGGAAAGATGCCTAATAAACTGCTGCCCGAGTTTCAGAGCAAACTGCGCGGAAACGGTGCGCTGGCGGTAGCGGTGGTGACCTTTGGTAACCGCAGCTATGATAACGCATTGGCAGAGCTTTGCTCTGTATTGGAGACGGATGGGTTCCGTACCGTGGCGGCGGCTGCCCTTGTGGGGCGCCATGCCTTTACGGACGAACTTGGCTATGGCCGTCCTAACTGGAGCGATAGCTTTGAGACGAAAAACTTTGCAAAACGAGTATCTGACAAGGTAAAAAGATTGACAGATATACCGGCGCCTGTGCAAGTACCGGGAGATGCCGCAGCACCCTATTATACACCGTTGGGGACAGACGGACAGCCAGTAAAGTTCCTCAAGGCCAAGCCGAAGACCCATCTGAGCCGGTGCAACGGCTGCGGTGCCTGTGTGCGCCAGTGTCCCATGGGAGCCATCGATCCGAAGAATGTCTCCAACGTTCCGGGAACCTGCATCAAATGTCGGGCATGTGTCCGCAAATGCACGAAGCGGGCAAAGTACTTTGATGACCCCGCTTTTTTGTCCCATGTGGAGATGCTGGAACGCACCTATACAGAGCCAAAAGACAACGAATTTTTCCTGTAAAAAGAAAGCTGAACGGCACTTACCGTTCAGCTTTCTTTTTCGCAGTAGGCGCGATAGATATCGGTGTGGTCGTAGATGACAGGCCATGGGCCACTGGCATCGCCGGTGGCGCAAATGAACAGCCGCCCGTCCGCAGCCTGTCCGCAGCTAACAGCGCAGGAGCCGGAAGCAGCCACATAACCGGTTTTGCCGCCTACGATCTGGAACTCGCCG
>JAFTIJ010000114.1 GCA_017456965.1 Clostridia bacterium | reverse complement strand
TAAACACTCCCTGTGCTGTCATCCTCGAACGAAGCGTAGCGGAGTGAAGGATCTGCACACGCGGGGAGTCCCTGATCTGATGTGCGTTCTTTTCAAAAATTATCTTATTTTATAAACTTTTAAATGTTACAACGTACTACGATGGAATTTTGATTGAATCATTGGTTCCCCCGTGCGGCAAAACGGCGAGATTGATTTCCTATAGCATAAAATATAAGCTCCTGCTTTACGGATATCCGTAAAGCAGGAGCTTATTGTGTGCAGTATCAAGGCTTGCTGTGCATCCCCTGACCTTGGAGCGTTCACGCTTTGGGCTTACGCGTGTGGCGAGGAGCGTCTCAGCGTTTTGAGGTATGCTTTTCGCTCGGGTGGGATGCGATAGCTCTCGATCGCCTTCTGTACGGTCTTGTTGTGGACCCACGGCGTCAGACGATGCTCTGTGAGGTAGGGAAGCGTCTCGTCGTACTGTGTGGCAAGCGCGGTGGCGAAATACCACGCCTGCGCCATCCTGACGTAATAATCGTCGAGTGATAGGCTTGCCACGCGCGCGAGGTACTCGGGGCGGAAGGTGTTGCCGAGATCGTACTTCATGAGGATGACGATGCCGTAGCGCACGGTGTAGACGTGAGAGGACGAGAGCCACGCCATCGCCGCCTCCACGCGCCGCTCGGGGTGCTTTGCCAAAATCTTGGGATTCATGCCATCGCAGACCGCCCAGTTATCGACGTACGGGAGAAAGCGGTCGAGCGCCGCTTTGACCTTATCAAAATCCGTCATCCTCTCGATCAAGAAGGCATGCAGATTGTTTTCGTCAAGATATCGGTGGGGGAGTGCGGCGAGAAACGCCGTGACGTCGCCGCTTTTGGCAAACTCGGCGGAGAAACGGCGAAGCATGGGCGTGCGTACGCCGATTACGTTTTCCTTGGCGATATTTGGGATCAGTGAGGACTGAAACTCGCGAGAGCCCTCGTCGGCAAGCTCACGTAGCGCTTGGATCACGCGATTCTCGATCTCCGTATTCATATGATGATACCGTTTAAGTGATCGAGCTCGTGCTGGATGATCTGTGCGGTGAAGCCGAAGAAGCTCTCCTTCTTTTTCTTGCCGTCGCGGGTCTCGTAGGTGACGGTGATGAAGCGGTAGCGTTTCGTCTTTCTCACGCCCGCAAGCGAGAGACAGCCCTCCTCCGTCTCAAACTGCTCAAAGCCCGCGATGAGCGTGGGGTTGAACATCTCGCGGCAGTTGTCGTCATCGTCACGGAAGACGATGATGCTTTTCGGCACGCCGATCATGTTGGCCGCCATACCGACGCACGCCTCGGCGTTTGCGCGGAGCGTGTCCAAAAGGTCGTCGGCGACGGGGATGTCGGCGCGGGTCGCACGGGTTGCTTTTTTGCCTAAAAGAAATACGTCCTTTACGATCGGTCGGATCATGTTGTGTTCCTCCTTGCCTTTTTCTTGTCGATCGTCATATCAGGCAGCACGTGATCGTAGGATCACTTTGAAAATGCCGCTGTTGTAGCATCGTACTACGGTGATCCTCTGATATTGTCCCGAGCGCTTTATGATCGGCAAGTATTTTTCTTTACGGTTTATTTTATCATAAAAGTTCGGGCGGTGCAAGAGAATTTTGCAAAAGCATCCTGTGTTCCGTTGACTTTGCCGTAAAGAGATGGTATAATAGGGGGTATGATTTGATTTTATCGAAAGGAATCTATATATGAGAGTTCTTGACAGAAAAAGGGCGACCATGCTGATCTTACTTTGTTGCCTGACGTATTCTTTGGCGTACCTCGGCCGACTTTGCTATGCGGCGAATCTCGCGAATATCATCGACGATTTCGGGATCACCAAGTCTGAGGGCGGCATCGTCAGCTCCTTCTTCTTTTTCAGCTATGCGGCAGGTCAGCTCCTGAACGCATTTCTTTCCCGTTACTATAATCCCAAATACGTTGTTGCCTGCTCCATGGCGATCTCGGGCCTCTGCAATCTCGGTATCGGTCTGCTTGACAGCGTGGTGGCGATGCGGTTCGTCTGGTTGATCAACGGTATCGTACAGAGCACGCTCTGGTGCAGTATCCTCAATATCCAGTCGAAATATCTCTCTCAGTCCGATATCAGCCGCGCGATCATCTGGAATTGCGTGACCTACTCCATCGGTACGATGCTCAGTTACGGGCTCTCCGCGCTCTTTACGGCGCTGGATATCACGTGGAGAATGGTATTCTACGTGGCAAGCGTGCTTTTGGTCGGTGTCGCCGTGCTCTGGTACGTTGGCATCCGCTATACGGAGGTCGCGTTCCACTCCTTTGGTGCGATCGAGGTTGATGAGCCCATGCCTGCGGCATCGCCCGCGCAGGGGGCAAAGCCCGTCAAGCTCTTTACCAAGCCCTTTGTCGTCGTTTTCGTCTTCGCGTGCGTTTGCGCCGCAAGCTGTGCCTTTATCCGTGACGGTGTGGTAACGTGGCTGCCCAAGATGCTGATCGACGATTTCGGTGTCAGCGATTCGCTCTCGATCATTCTGACGATGCTTTTGCCCGAGGTCTCCTTCTTCGGTGCCATGCTCGTAAAGCGGATGAACCGTGTCGTTCGCGGCCATCTGAGACTGCAGAGCCTCTTCTTCGTCGTTGCCGCCGTCATGCTTGCCGTGATCATTTCCCTCTACTCGCTGAAGCTCACCGTCGTAACCATTGCGTGCTTTACGATGATGTATCTGATGATCTGCTGTGTCGTCAACCTGACGACGAGCGTGATCCCGTTCAGCGTCCGTCAGTACGGCAACGTCGGCAGTATTTCCGCTTTCCTCGATGCCTGCTGTTATCTCGGAAGCGTGATCGCCACCTACGTGCTTGGCCTGATCGCGGAGACGTGGGGATGGCTCATGGTGATCTACGTTGCCGCAGGCGTTGCGGTCGTCGCCATCGTGGTCTCCTTTATCGGTTCGCTTTTTGCAAAGCGTACGGAGATGACGAGAAATATATTCTGATGCAAACGACCCCCCAAAGTTGAAATACGCCATGACGTGTCTATGATAAAGCAGTTTTATAAACAATCAAACGGGGCGGTCTCATTAACGTAGAGCTGTACAAAAAAGCGGGCAGTACCGCTCCCTCGTGCTCGCCGATCAAAGCCTTCCGCGTCACGGGGCGCGGCATAACGGCGAGGTCCGTTTTGAGCAATTTCCTATGGTACAAAAAAGCCTCCCCTCTCTCTGTGTAAGGGGAGGTAACACGGAACGTGGCGGAGGGGTTGTAAATAACATCTATCTTTCAGACAAACAATCCCTCAGTCGCTTCGCGACAGCTCCCTTTACACAAGGGAGCCTTTCTTTTTTACATACTGTTTTGCCTTTTTGCCGTATGAATCTTAAGAAAAGAACGGAAGGCGAGTATGGGAGGTAACGAAATGATAAAACGAATGATAGCTGCGGTGCTCCTTGCGGCACTGCTTATGACGCTCGGTGCCTGCGGCAGTGCGCACGTGACGCCGCCGGAGGGCTATACCTTTACGGATGACACGGGGCGGGAGATGACCGTCGGTGAGGTCACACGCGCGGCGGTGCTCTTCTCCTCGTTTGCCGAGGTGTGGACGCTCGCGGGCGGCGAGATCGCGATCACGGTCGGTGAGAGCGTGGAGCGCGGCTTTGCCGACGAAACGACGCCGCTTGCAGACGACGGTGCGGGCAAGACGATCAACGTAGAGCTCCTGCTTGCCGCCCGTCCCGACTTTATTTTGTATTCTGCGGATATCCCCGCACAGGCAGAGGCGGCAAGGCTCGTTGCCGACCGTACGGGTATCCCCGCGGCGGGCTTCTCCGTCGAGACCTTTGAGGACTATCTGCGCCTGCTTTCGATCTGTACCGCCATTTTGCAGACGCCCGAGGCGTATCTGCAATACGGCGAGACGCCGCGGCGTGAGATCGAGGTGCTGAGAGCCTCGCTTGCGACGGTGTCGGAGACGCCGCGCATCCTCTTTATCCGCTCGGGGCAGTCCGCAAGGAGCGCGAAGGCAAAGACCGCCGAGGAGCACTTTGCCTGTGCGATGCTCCGTGAGCTTGGGACGTACAATATCGCGGAGAATGCAAGGGTACTGCTCGACGGGCTCTCGATCGAAGAGATCCTCACACAGGATCCCGATATGATCTTCATCACCACGATGGGCGATGAGGCGGGTGCCGTACGGTATATGCAGAGCGTCCTTGCCGAGCCCGCGTGGCAGAGCCTCGACGCCGTGCAACAGGGGAGGGTCTATTTCCTGCCGAAGGACCTCTTCCAATACAAGCCGAACGCGCGCTGGGCAGAGGCATACCGCTATCTTGCGGATATCGTATACGGAGAGGAATTGTATGAGAAAATACCGTGATCTGTACGTTTACTGCGCACTTGGCGCGGCGCTTGTGCTCAGCGCCCTGCTTGGCGTGCGCTATGGGAGCGTGTCGCTTTCGCTTGGTGATTTCTTTTCGGCGCTGATCGGAAGAAGCGGCTACGAGACCGAGCGCGTGATCCTGTTTGCCGTCCGCATCCCGCGCGTGCTCGGCGGCGTGCTGGCGGGGGTCGGGCTCTCTGCCTCGGGGGTACTCCTGCAGAGCGTGACGGACAACGCGCTGGCGGGCCCCAACCTGATCGGCGTGAATGCGGGCGCGGGCTTTGCCGTGATCCTGCTGCTATCGTTTTTTCCCATGGCGGCTGTTTTTTTGCCGCTTGCCGCGTTTCTCGGTGCTTTTGTTGCGGCGGCGCTGATCCTCGGTGTGGCGGGGACGCTCGGTGCGTCGCGCTCGGCGCTGATCCTCGCGGGCATCGCGCTGACCGCGCTTTTGAATGCGGGCATCTCTGCGATCTCGCTCTTGCGCGACGACGTGCTTGCCTCCTATAACGCCTTTTCCGTCGGCGGGCTTGCGGGGGTCACGATGGCACAGCTCACACTCCCCGCGCTCTTGATCGCCGTGGGCTTTGTCGTGGCGCTGGTGCTCTCCCGTCCGATCGGGCTTCTTTGTCTCGGTGATCTCTCGGCGGCGTCGCTCGGTGTGAGCGTCAAGAGCATACGCGTGGTCTGCATGGCGCTTGCCTCGGCACTTGCGGGGGCTGTCGTCAGCTTCGCGGGATTGCTTGGCTTCGTGGGATTGACCGTGCCGCATATCGCAAGGCGGCTCGTCGGCGGTCGCGTCGCGGATCAGCTTTTGGCTTCCGCCTTGATCGGCGGGACGCTCGTTTGTCTCGGTGATCTCCTCGGGCGCGTGCTTGCCGCCCCCTCGGAGATCCCCGTGGGGATCGTGATGTCGTTTCTCGGTGCGCCCTTCTTCCTCTTTTTGCTCTGGAAGAAGCGGTATGAAATGTGAGGTGAGCGTATGGATTGGGATATCAAAGAGCTGTCTGCCTGCTACGGCAGACGGGAGATCCTGCATGGGCTTACGTTTGCGGTTCCGCAGGGTAGCTTCACGGCGGTCATCGGGCGAAACGGAAGCGGGAAATCCACGCTCGTCGCCTCTCTTGCGGGGCTACAGCCGTATCGGGGGGAGATCACGGTCGGGGGTGTGTCGCTTGCCTTGCTTCGGGGCAGGGAACGGGCGAGGACGGTCTCGCTTTTGCCTCAGCAGATCCGTGCGCCTCACGTGACGGTCGAGGAGCTCGTGCGCTTCGGACGGAGTCCGTATCTTGCGATGGGGCGGGGACTTGACGCCGTGGACCTTCGGCACGTGGAGGAGGCGCTGTCGGCGGCGTCGCTCGACACCCTTCGCACGCGCTACGTGGATACGCTCTCGGGCGGTGAGCGCCGACGCGCGTATCTTGGCATGACGCTGGCACAGGATGCGCCGACGATGCTACTCGACGAGCCGACGGCGAATCTGGACCTCGCCGTGGAGGCATCGCTTTGGCGTATCGTGAAGCGGCGGCAGACAAAACGGGGCAGAACGGTGATCGCCGTGATGCATGATCTCACCGATGCCGTGCGCCTTGCCGACCGCATCCTCCTATTGGACGGCGGTGCGATTCGCTTCTCGGGTACGACGGCAGACTTCTTGCGTACGACGCTTGCCGAGGACGTCATGTCGGTGCGCCGATATACGACGCCCGAGGGCATACTCTTTCACGCCCTTTAAACCGACTCTCATATGGCAGGAATTGTATCATATAAATGCAATTCTCGGAAAACGAGAGAGATTTTCGGTCTGTGGGGTGGAAAAATGACGGTGTGTATGCGAGAATAAAGGCAGAAGGACACGCCGCTCGGCGTGAAAGGAGGACTTTTTATGGAAAAGAAAACGATCGGCGCACTGATCGCCGTATTAAGAAAGGCAAACGGGATGACCCAAAGAGAGCTTGCGGAGCGGCTCTCTGTCTCCGACAAGGCGGTGAGCCGATGGGAGCGCGACGAGTGTGCGCCCGATCTCTCCCTGATCCCCGTGATCGCAGATCTCTTCGGCATCACGACCGACGAGCTTTTGCGCGGAGAGCGCAGGACGGGGTCGGATACGGAGAATGCCGCGGGGGAATCTCCGTGGTGCCGTGAGAAGAGCGCACGGCAGCTCCGGCATCTGATGGATACAAAGCTGACGCGGCTGAGAGAGCGGGGTATGATCGCCCTCGGTATCCTCGCGGGCGGGTATATCACCGCGCTCATCTGCAATTTCGCGTTTAACCACGCGGAGCTTGGATTTTTTCTGTCGCTCGTGTTTTACGTCACGGCGGTTATCTGGGAGCTCATCCATCTGCGGCGCTCGTCACTCGGTGAGGACGAGGCGTTTGATGAGGAAAAGCGCGCGGCGTATCAAAACGGCGTGACGCTTGCGGGAAGGCGTTTTTTTCGCGTGCTGTGGCTGACGCTCGGCGCGACGGTGCCGTTTCTCTTCGTCACGGCGATGACGAGCTTTACCCCCGCGGGGCTGACCTTCCCCGCGTACGCGCTTTTGACGCTGATCATGGTGCTTTTGTTTTTGGTCGTGTGGCATTTCGCGGAGGTTTTCGCGATTTTCCCCAAGCTTGTGGAAAGACGCCTGATCACCGTGTCGGAGCAAGCGGTGGAAAATAACCGCAAGCGAAGACGCCTTCTTTTCAAAACGGCGGTGATCGCCGTGAGCATTGCGCTTGTGCTCGCGATCATCGGCATCGCGCTTGCGGAGTCGGCGGAGGTCTTCTCCGAGACGCATCGCTTTGACGACTACGAATCCTTCAAGACCTTTATGGAGACGCCGATGGAATACGACGGCGATAAGCTGATCTCCTATCAGCCCGTGGACGGAGAGGAGATTTCCGATGAGTATTGGCCGCGTCGGACGGTACGGGATCATAGCGGAAATATCGTGTGCGAATATATCGACCGCAATGAGGCGGTCGCTGTGATCCGCTTCTCGTTTGACGAGAGTGAGGACGGTCTGCCGATCTACGTCATTACGTCGGATCAGTATCGCATGTCAGAGGCGACGGGGACGGTACTGATGACCGTGTGTCTCGTGCTTGCGGCGGCAGATCTTGTGATCGCGGCGTGTATCTATTGGAAAAAAAGCAAAAAATACGCGTAACGGCGATTGCATTGCGGGAAAGAATATGGTAAAATAAGAGTAATGATTTCGGACGAAAAGAGGTAAATACAATGGATCAGAGCTTGAAGGAACGCCTTTCCCGCGATATGCTTGATTTTCGCGCGGCGGCGGCAAAATTCAAAAACGGTGAGCTGACGCCTGCGGACTATAAGGGCGTCTCGGGCGGCTTCGGAACCTATCCGCAAAGGGGCAACGAAACGCATATGCTCCGTCTGCGTATGACGGGCGGCAGATTGCCGATCGAGAAGCTCCGCTTTGTCGCGGACTCCTGCGAGAAATACGGTATTGAGGCGGTCAAGATCACGACCTGCCAATCCCTGCAGTATCATAACGTCGCCCTCGATACGCTCAGCCCCCTGATGGCGGAGGCGTGGGAGGCTGGCTTCATCACCCGCGGCGGCGGCGGAAATCACCCGAGAAACGTGATGGCGTCCCCCCTTTCGGGCGTACAGGTGGGCGAGAATTTCGACGTGATGCCCTACGCCGAGGCGGCGGCAGACTATCTGATGCAGTTTACGGGGGTGCTGAAGTTCCCGCGCAAGCTCAAGGTAGCATTCTCGAATTCCGCAGAGAACGTGACCCACGCGACCTTCCGCGATCTTGGCTTTGTTTTTGTGTCGGACGGCAAATTTGACGTATGGGCGGCGGGCGGACTCGGTAACAAGCCTATGCTCGGTGTCTGCGTGGATCGCGGCATTGATCCCGCGGATGTCCTCTATTACGTCGGTGCGATGGTGGCAACCTTCCGCGAGCACGGCAATTACGAGAACCGCAACAAGGCGAGAACGCGCTTCATGCAGGAGACGCTGGGCAAGGACGGCTTTATCCGTGAGTTTCACAAGCATCTGGACGCGCTGAGAGCGTCCGAGGACCTCTGTGTGACCGTCACACCGACTGCGGTCGAAAAGGCGGCAGACGGTGTGATTTCGGGCAATTCCCGCATCATCGCACAGAAGCAGACGGGGCTCTACGCCGTGAGCTATCACCCCCACGGCGGTTATCTCCCCGTCGATATGATCAAGGGGCTCCGTGCGGCGATGGAGACGATGGCGGGCACGGAGATCCGCGTCACACCCGATGGCGGTCTGTATATCATCAACTGCACCGCAAAGGAGGCAGAGACACTGCTTGCGCTGACGCGCGGCGGTGCGGAGACGGCGTTTGCACGCTCGGTTGCCTGCGTTGGCGGCACGCGATGCTCGACGGGTACGATTGACTCGCAGGGTCTGCTTGCCGCGTGTCTGGATGCCGTCGGCAAGGAGGATTTCGCAGACGGTGTGCTCCCCACGGTCCGCATCTCGGGATGCCCCTCCTCCTGTGCGGCGCATCAGATCGCGCCTCTCGGCTTCCGCGGCGGTATGAAGCGCGGCCGTGACGGCGTACGCCCCGCCTTTGCCGTCTTCGTCGGCGGTGAGGAGCGTCAGGGCAAGGAGAAGCTGGCGGATACGGGTGCGATGATCTTTGCAGACAAGATCCCTGCGTTTCTCGTGACGCTCGGCAAGGCGATCCGTCTGGAGGGCAAGACCTTTGACGAGTGGATCACCGATCACGGCGAGGATCTGGATGCCATGATCCTTGAGTACGCCGAGATGGAATAATACGGTATGGCAAAAGCCCTTTTTCGCAGGATGCGGAAAAGGGCTTTTTTTCTTTCGTACCATAGGAAATTGCTCAGAATGGACCTCGCCGTTATGCCGTGCTCGTCTGTACGGAAAGCTACGATAGGCGAGCACCTTCCTGCGGGCGTTGCCCGCTTTTTTGGATTGCGGACGCTCGGGCTCATTCACTCTGGCGTTTTTGCATCCGCGTCCATTGGAGGAAGCCGTAGAGGTCGTTGAAAAGGAACATCGTAAAGCAGGCGATCATCGGTGCGCACGAGGGGTCGGAGAGCGCCTCCATGATCCAGAGCACGATCAGCACCACGTCGTTTGCGGCGTACGCAAGCGCGTAAAAGGGGCTCCTCATGATCAGCAGTGTAGCGGCGAGGAAGCTCGTCGTGACCGAGACCGTGCTGACGGGCAGATTGGACGTGCCGAGGATGCCGAGCAGAAAGTAGAAGAGCACGGTCGTGACGGCTGTCGCAAGAAACAGACCCGCGACCTTGCCCCGCGAGAGGCGCGCGACCTCGACCTCGGCGGAGTTTTTGTAGGGGTTTTTTAACCACGCGATGGTTGCCGCGACGGCGGCGGGCGCGCTCATGCCGAGATAGGTGATCATCTCGCCGTAGTACGCGGCATTCCACGATACGATTCCGTAGAGGACGGAGAAGGCGATGGTGAGGAGTTGACCGAGGACGTAGCCCTTGGCGACGAAAATGAGTGCCGTCACACCGATCAAGGACGCGACTGCGGAGATCATATCCGGGTCGGGAACGAGGATGGACGAGAGGACGACGACCGCGACGGACGAGAGCCAGAGCGTGCGCTCAAATTTCGTCAGATCGCGAAAGGAATTTTTGAGTTTCATAAAAGCCTCCGTGATGAGATTTGTAAATAAACCAAAAAGCACCCACGGCGCGTCTTCCAAGACCTAACGACGCGCGGCGGATGCTTTCGCATTTTGTTACCCGGTGGCAACGATATGAGACAGTATAGCATAAACGTTCGCGTTTTGCAATAGCAAAACGGATTTTTGTACGGCAGCAGCATTTACTTTTTCGACAACGAAATAGAAGTAAGCGGAACACCAAAGGCGTGAGGTGAAGGCTCTGCGCATGGCAGAGTTAAAATTGCGATTTTCTTTTTGCGTACGATATTTTTTGAAAAGAACGCACATCAGATCGGGGACTCCCCGCGTGTGCAGATCCTTCACTCCGCTCCGCTCCGTTCGAGGATGACAGCACAGGGAGTGTTTACGGGATACATTCACCCAAGCGCCCCCAATCACGGCAAGGGAAAACGCCGTTTGCCTCCCTCCGAGAGGGAGGGGGACCGCGTAGCGGT
>JAFTIJ010000113.1 GCA_017456965.1 Clostridia bacterium | reverse complement strand
GGCGTTATCGCCCGAGGCGCGTAAGAGAAGCCCGCACTTCGTCTTTAAAAAGGCGTCCAGCAGAAGCTTGAAGATCAGCGCCATCAGGAAAAAGAGCACAAGATCGCGTATCCCGCTGACGACGCCGAGCTTGTTCGGCAAAAGTCGGATGGGGAGGACCTTGGTCAGCGTATCGAGATCCCTCCCAAAGGGGATCATGGCAGAGCTCTCGCCCCGAAAGTCGCCGTAGAGCCCTGCGGTCACGGCGATCAGATTCACGGAGATCAGCCCCGTGGAGACCAAGATGCCGCAAAGGAGCGGCTTGATCCGAAGCTTTATGTGGAGCACACCCGTCAGCATACCGAAGAGGAAGCCGACGAGTAGCGCAAGGACGATACCGAGCCACGGGCTCATTCCGTGGGAGACGAGGAGACCGTACACGACTGCGCCCGAGAGGAACGTGCCCTCCACGGTCATGTCGGGGAAGTCAAGGATCGTATAGGATACGTAATATCCCATGGCAATCAGCGAAAATACGAAGCCCGATTGCAAAAAGGTGACGCAGGTATTGAGAAAAACAGTCATGGCTCAGTCCTTATCGGTCGCAACGTAGACGGCGTCCTGCTCTGTAAGCGTGATGCCGAAGGCATCGAGGACTTCCTTATTATATACTCTCTGTGCGTCCGTGACGGTGCGAACGGGCATGGCGGCGGCGTCGGCGCCCTCCAATACCGCGATCGCCATCTCGCCGCTTGCGTGACCGACGGAGACGTAGTCGATGGAAACGGAGGCGATACAGCCCTTTTCCACCTGCGTGATCTCCGAGCCGTATACGGGGATATGATATTTGTCGGCGGCAGTCAGGACGACGTCGAGGTTCTCAACGACGTTATTGTCGGTGAAGTTGTTGATGCAGTCCACGGAGGACGCGAGCTTCTCTGCGGCGGCGGGAATATCGGAGGCATTCTGCACCGCCTCGGCAACGACGGTAAGCCCATGTGCGTTGCAAATATTGCGGAAGCGTGCCAGATTGGAGACGGAATTGGCCTCGGAGGAGGTGTAGAGGATGCCGATGCGCTGTGCGTCGGGCTGCAGGGTCTTGATCAGATCGACCTGATCCTCAAGATCGAGGATATCCGCTGTACCCGTGCAGAGATCGCCGGGAACCTCCAAGGAGTCCACGAGTTTTGCGATCACGGGGTCGGATACTGCGCAGAAGATGACGGGGATGTCCGTGCCCTCCGTTGCGGCAAAGGCGCCGGCGGCGGCAGGCGTCGCGATGGCGATGATCAGATCGTAGTCGGCGGCGACCCTGTTGCGCGCGTAGGTGTCGCAGTCGGAGACGGCACTGTTACCCGAGCCGATCTGACGGTCGATGCGGATGGGAAGCTCGCTTGCCTCCAGCGCGTTTTTGATCCCCTCATAGCAGTCGTCGAGAGAATCGTGGCTCATAAACTGGATCACGCCGACCTTGTATTCGTCGGTTTGGTCCGAGCAGGCGGTAAACGCCGTAAGGCACAGCACGAGCATGGCGGCGGTAAGAAGGATGGATGTGAGTTTTTTCATGTGGGATACCCCTTTTCAAAATATTTCACGGCAATAAGCCTTTGAAACCGTGCGTCGGGGGACGGCGGGAAACGGCGAGGTCGATTTTGCGTAATTTCCTATAGACAAAAAAAGTCCCAATCATAGTTTGGCGGCAGACAGCCGTGTCATACTATGATTGGGACGAATTTCAAATACAAAAATCCGCGGTACCACCCAATTTAGGGAAAAACCTCGCTCTTTTGCGTACAGTGCTCATACGCAGTGCCGATGATAACGGGAGCACACCCCGTCGAAGCCTACTTGCCCATGCGTTCGGTTCGCCCTCGAAAGTCCATTCGCGTCTCTCCTCTTGCCGCAATCTCACCGTCTGCGGCTCTCTTTGAAGCAGGATACCGACGTTACTCCTCTTTCTCTTCGGTTTCTGTGATGAGAATATTATAAACCCTTTGCGGCATTTTTGTCAACAGGTTTTTGAAAATAATGTATTTTTGGATAAAATTACAAAAAATCGGGTGTCAATTTTTGGTGAGTTCCACATCAGTTTTTCTTGATATGAAACATTTTTCTGAGAAGAGGAGAGAGCATTTTGGGGGATCTTACGACAACGATCTTCATATGTATACCGCCTTTCAATCCGTGGTTTCACGCCCCGTTCGGATGGGGATCGGGGCGTCGGACTGTTACCATTCTATGCGTTTACGCCGTTTTTGCGCTCCGGGGCGGTTTGTAAGAGCGGGAATTTTTGTCATGAAGTTACAATTTTTTTGTAAAAGTAAGGCACGTTATCGAAAAAAACAGATAAAATTCAAAATATTTTTATGATAAGTATTGCTTTTTGGGCGTGTTTGTGGTATACTCTTGAGTGTAAGAAAGAGGCATTTTTGGGAGTGGGCGAAAGTCCACTCTCAATTGTTTATATGCCCGACTGAAACCGGAGGTATTTTATGGCAAAAGGAATAAGCATTGCCGAGCGCGTGGAGGCGCTTGTCACGCCGTGCATCACAGAGATGGGCTACCGTGTCTGGGATGTGGAGTACGTGAAGGAGGGCGCAGAGTGGTATTTGCGCATTACGCTGGATTCCGATGACGGCATTGACATCGAGGACTGTGAAAAGGTCAGCCGTGCGATCAACCCCATCATCGACGAGGCGGATCCCATTGAGGACTTCTACTATCTTGAGGTCTCTTCGCCCGGTCTTGAGCGTGTGCTCCGCAAGGAGGAGCATTTCCTCGCGTGCATGGGAAGCGAGATCGAGATCCGACTGTTCGCGCCCGATGAGAATAAAAAGAAGGCCTACACGGGTACGCTTGCCGCATATGAGAACGAGACGGTCACCGTTGATCTCGGCGGCGAGACGCTGGCGATTCCCATGAATAAAATATCCAAAGTACAGACACTTTTCGATTTTTCGTCGATTGATATGAAGGAAGGATAATATGAATACAGAGTTTTTTAACGCGCTTGACGCGCTGGAGAAGGAACGCGGCATCCCCAAGCAGTATATGCTGGAGCGAGTAGAGGCTGCGCTGATCAGCGCATTCAAAAAGGATAAGGGCGGCGCGGATAACGTAAGAGTCGTCCTCGACTCCGACAAAAAAGAGGTCAAGGTATATCAGGTGAAGACGATCGTGGAGGAGGTAACCAATCCTCATACCGAGATCACGCTTGACGAGGCAAAGAAGGTGAATCGCAAATTCATCTCCGGCGGCGTTGCCGTCATCGGTGGCACCGTTGATATCGAGCTCAAGACCAAGAACTTCGGCAGAATCAGCGCACAGACCGCAAAGCAGGTCATCATTCAGGGCATCCGCGAGGCGGAGCATCAGAAGATGAAGGATGCATACGAGAGCAAGAGAGGCGAGATCGTTACCGCGCAGATCATCAAGATCGATCCCGTTAACGGCAACGTGATCGTTCACACGGGCACGAGCGAGGCTGTGCTCATCCCCGATCAGCAGATCCCCGGCGAGGTCTACAACGTCGGCGACCGCATCAAGGTATTTATCGCAGAGGTCAACCGCGAGACCAAGGGTCCGCTCGTTACGATCTCCAGACGTCACCCGGGTCTTGTCAAGAGACTCTTTGAGATCGAGATCCCCGAGATCCAGGACGGCACTGTTATCATCAAGTCCATCTCCCGTGAGGCGGGCTCCAGAACCAAGATCGCCGTTGAGAGCAGAGACGAGAACGTAGATCCCGTAGGAGCATGCATCGGTAATCACGGCAGCAGAATCGCATCGATCCTGAGCGAGCTCGGAAATGAGAAGATCGATGTGATCAAGTACAGCGAGAATCCTGAGGAGTACGTCCGTGCGGCGCTCTCTCCCGCGACCGTTACCAGCGTGACCCTCGACGGCGAGAGAAGCTGCCGTGTCATCGTTGACGCCGACCAGCTCTCCCTTGCCATCGGTAAGGAGGGTCAGAACGCCAGACTTGCCGCCAGACTGACCGGCTTCAAGACGATCGACATCAAAACCGTTTGATCATTGAAACGGAGGAATGAGTTTTGCAGAACCATCCAGTAAAGAAGACACCCGAGCGTAAATGCGTCGGTTGCTCCGAGAAGAAGGCAAAGAACGAGCTGATACGCATCGTTCGCCTGCCCGATGACGGCGGCGTCGAGCTTGACCGTACAGGCAAGAAATCCGGTAGGGGCGCATATATATGTCCAAACGCACTTTGCCTGAAAAAGGCGCGCAAGCGCCTGGAGGCAAATCTTGAGTGCAAAATACCCGACACGGTATTTGAGAAGCTCGAAAAAGAGATCGAAGGTGATCACGAATGATAAAGAACAGCAAAGAACATCTCCTTTTTACAGTCGGCCTTGCGAGAAAGGCAGGGAAGACGGTCGTCGGCACCGATGCCGTCTGCGATGAGATTCGAAAGAAGAAGGTATTTCTCGTCCTGTACGCCGCCGACGTTTCTGCCAATACGGAGAAGCGCATCACCGATTGCTGTACCTACTATGGCATCCCACATCACAAAGCACCCGATGTCGATAAGACCGCTCTCGGCTCTGCCATCGGGAAGGCATTTTCAGCCTGTATCGGGATCACCGATCAGAATCTGTCAGAACTCATCAGCCGTAGCCTATAAATACCCAGGAAAGGAATGAGAATATGGCAATCAGCAAACCACCAATCAAAATCAGCGTTCTTGCCAAGGATTTTGGCATGAAGAGCAAGACCGTCGTAGAACTCCTGGACGCCATCGGCATCAAAAAGACGACGTCGGGAACGGTTGACGCCGAAGAATTTTCCGCATTTTTAGATTATGCGACGACGCAGAATCAGGCGAATAATATGTCGGATTACCTCGCAGGCAAGGCCGATATCGTAAGATCGGCAGAGCCCGCGGAGAGCGCGCCGCGCAAGAAGACCAAAAAGGAAGCTCCCAAGGCGGAGGAGACCCCCAAGGCAGAGCCCAAAAAGCAGGAGGCTCCTAAGGTCGAGGAAGCTCCCAAGGTAAAGGAAGCTCCCAAGGTTGAGCCCAAAGCAGAGGAAGCCCCCAAGGTCGAGCCCAAGGTGGAGGAAGCCCCCAAGGCAGAGCCCAAGGTGGAGGAAGCTCCCAAGGCAGAGCCCAAGGTAGAGGAAGCTCCCAAGGCAGAGCCCAAGGTGGAGGAAGCTCCCAAGGTTGAACCCAAAGCAGAGGAAGCCCCCAAGGCAGAGCCCAAGAAAGAAGAAATTCCGAAGATTGAACCGGAGAAAGCGGCGGAGCCCAAAACGCCCGTAGCTTCGGAGGAAAAGAAAGACCCCGCATCCCCCGTCGATTCCGAAATTAAAACTCAGGAGAAGGCGCCTTCTTCCGCGCCTAAGACATCGCCTATGCCTACGAATAAGAAAGTTGAAAATACAGAAAGAAAGCCGCAGCAGTCTCAAAGACCCTCCGGCGATTACGCGCACAATAACCAGAGCGCGCCCCAAAGACAGGACAGAAATCAGAATAACGGTGCATCCCGCTTCCAGCAGAACGCTCAGCGTCCCGCACAGGGTCAGCAGTCGGGTCAGCGTCCTGCGGGACAGCCCTACGGTCAGCGCTCCGCACAGCAGTCGCCCGCGACCTCCGCTCAGCGCCCCGCATCTCCCGCTCAACAGCGTCCCGCGTCTCAGACCGCACCCTCCGCTCAGCGTCCCGCACAGCAGACCGCGGCACCCGTAGCACAGCGTCCCGTGGCTCAGGCTCCCGCGCAGGCACCTCAGCGCCCCATTCCTCAGCCCCAGCCTCAGAAGCCCAAGGAGAAGAAGGAGCAGCAGCCCATGGCTCCCAAGACGACGAGAATCGTTGATACGAGAACCACGACCGTCGATCTCTCCAAGTACGACGAGAGACTGGAGAATTTCGTTCCCGAGAGCGCTCGCCGCGGCAATGCGCCCGACAGACAGAAGCTGAAAAAGCAGCAGTCCCGCAATCCTTACGGCAGCAAGGATAAGAATAAGGCCCCCGACAAGCTCAAGAAGCAGGAGGTCAAGAAGCAGCCTCTGAATATCACCATCCCCGATGAGATCGTCGTCTCCGAGCTTGCCGCCAAGCTGAAGGTCACCGCAAGCGAGGTCATCAAGCGTCTGATGCTCATGGGCTTCATGACCAGCGTTAACCAGACCATCGACTATGAGACCGCATATCTCGTTGCCGAGGAGCTTGGTGCCAACGTCACCAAGGAGGTCGTCGTTACCATTGAGGAGAAGCTCTTTGACGATACGACCGACGACGATGAGGCGCTTGAGGTCCGTCCTCCCGTTATCTGCGTCATGGGTCACGTTGACCACGGTAAGACCTCTCTGCTCGACGCGATCAGAAATACCCACGTCACCGCAGGCGAGGCGGGCGGTATCACGCAGCACATCGGTGCTTACCGCGTCAACTGCAACGGTGAATATATCACGTTCCTCGATACGCCCGGTCACGAGGCGTTCACCGCCATGCGCGCAAGAGGCGCGAAGTCCACGGATATCGCGATCCTCGTCGTAGCCGCAGACGACGGTATCATGCCCCAGACCGTAGAGGCGATCAACCACGCCAAGGCGGCCGATATTCCGATCATCGTAGCGATCAACAAGATCGATAAGCCCACGGCAAATCCCGAGTCCATCAAGACCGAGCTCACCAAGTACGATCTCGTTCCCGAGGAGTGGGGCGGTGACACCATCTGCGTTCCCGTTTCCGCACTCACGGGTAAGGGTATCCCCGAGCTGCTTGAGATGGTGCTCCTCGTTGCCGAGGTCAAGGAGTTCAGAGCGAACCCCGCACGCCGTGCCAAGGGTATCGTTATCGAGGCAAAGCTCGACCGCGGCCGCGGTCCCGTTGCCACCGTTCTCGTTCAGAACGGTACGCTCCACGCAGGTGACACCGTCATCGTCGGTACGGCGGTTGGCCGTGTCCGTGCCATGACGGACGATAAGGGCAAGCTGATCAAGGCGGCAGGCCCCTCCGTCCCCGTTGAGATCATCGGTCTCGACTCCGTTCCCTCCGCAGGTGACGAGCTCAACGCCGTCGAAGACGAGCGTATGGCCAAGGAGCTTGCAGAGCAGCGCCGTCAGAGAGAGAAGGAGGAGGTCTTCAAGGCAACTGCCAAGGTCAACCTCGACGATCTCTTCGCTCAGATGACCGACGGTGTCAAGGACCTCAACATTATCGTCAAGGCAGACGTAAAGGGCTCTGCCGAGGCAGTCAAGGCATCGCTTGAGAAGCTCTCCAACGACGAGGTCAAGGTCAACGTCATCCACACGGGTGTCGGCGGTATCATCGAGGGCGACGTTACGTTCGCGGCGGCATCCAATGCGATCATCGTCGGCTTCAACGTCCGTCCCGACAAGATGGCGATGGACTCCGCAGAACTGCAGGGCGTCGATATCCGCACCTACCGTATCATCTATGAGTGCATCGAGGAGATCACGGCGGCGATCAAGGGTATGCTGAAGCCTGTTTACAAAGAGGTCGTTCTCGGTCATGCCGAGGTACGCCAGACGATCCACGTTCCCAGCGTCGGTACGATCGCGGGCTCCTATATCACGGACGGTAAGGTCACCAGAACGTCTCTTATCCGCGTTGTCCGCGACGGTGTTATCATCTTTGAGGATAAGATTTCCTCTCTGCGCCGCTTCAAGGACGACGTCAAGGAGGTTGCCTCCGGCTACGAGTGCGGTATCGGCCTTGAGAAGTTCAACGATATCAAGGAAAACGACGTGCTCGAAGCATACGTTATGGAGCAGGTAGAGCGCTAACGGTTGGCAGTGCTCGCATCCACGTGCCGTAAGTGAATGCCTCGGTACGGTGGATAGCGTTATCCCTTATATTATAAAAAAGCAAATCAAATAAGCGCAGTCCCACGAGCGATCGCGCACGTGGGACTGCCATGAGATCATAAATACCATAAAAACAAGGAGAAAAAGCCATGAGATTCAGACAGGTTCATCTTGACTTCCACACCAGCGAATTTGTGAAGGACATCGGCAGCAAGTTTTCCAAGGAAAACTTTCAGCGCGCTCTGAAGATGGGTCACGTTGACTCCATCACCGTCTTTTCCAAGTGCCATCACGGTTGGGCATATCATCCCTCCAAGGCAAACGTCATGCATCCCGAGCTCAAATTTGACCTTCTCGGCGCACAGATCGAGGCGGCACACGAGATCGGTGTCAAGACCCCCGTTTACGTTTCCGCGGGTCTTGATGAAAAAATTGCAAGAGAGCACCCCGAGTGGCTCCTTCGCAATGACGACGACACCCCCTCCTGGACTCCCTCCTTCAAGGTTCCCGGTTATCACAGACTCTGCTTCAATACGGCATATCTTGACTATCTGCTTGCGCAGATCAAGGAGGTCTGTGAAAATTACGACGCAGACGGCATCTTCACCGATATCGTTCCCGTCGTTCCTTGCTACTGCCAGAAGTGTGTCAAGACCATGCGTGAACGCGGTCTCGATCCCTACAACCCGCAGAATGCATACAATCTCGCCGTTGAGACCTATATTAACTATACCCGCCGCATGAGAGAGACGGTTGACGAGGTTCGTCCCGGTCTGCCGATCTTCCATAACGCCGGTCACCTTTACATCGGTAACCGTAAATTCGCTCACGGCAATACCCATCTTGAGGTAGAGAGCCTTCCCACGGGCGGCTGGGGCTACGACCATTTCCCGCTGTCTGCCGCGTATGCAAGAACGCTCGACATGGAGTTCCTCGGCATGACGGGTAAGTTCCATAAGAGCTGGGGCGAGTTTGGCGGCTTCAAGCATCCCAATGCGCTTCGCTACGAGGCGTCTCTCTCCCTTGCCAACGGTGCCAAGTGCTCCATCGGCGACCAGCTCCATCCTCTCGGCTTTATGGAGGAGGCAACCTACAAGCTGATCGGTGCCGCTTACGCCGAGGTTGAGGAGAAGGAGGCATGGTGCGATAACGTCAAGTCCGTTGCCGATATCGCCGTTCTCGGTCAGGAAGCCGTTTTCGGCTACATGAATCCCGGCAAGTGCCCTCCCGGAAAGCACTCCTGGAAGGGAAGCGTCGGTGCCTCCAGAATTCTGCTTGAGGGCAAGTATCTCTTCGACGTCGTAGATACCGAGGGTGATTTTGAAAAATACAAGGTTCTTATCATGACGGATAACAGCGTCATCGATGAGAAGCTCGCAGAGAGACTGAGAGCCTACGTCCGTGCGGGCGGTAAGATCCTCGCCTCCGGTGAGTCCGGTCTTATGAACGACGGAAGCGGCTTTGCCTTCGATCTCGGCGCAGAGTACGTTGGCAAGACCAAGATCGTTCCCGGCTACCTCAGACCCAAGTTCGAAATGAACGGCCTCTGGAATGCGGCATACGTGATCTACGAGCCCTCCTGCGATATCAAGGCAACGGGCGAGGTGCTCGGCGAGCGCGAGGATCCCTACTTTGAGAGAACCGTAGAGCATTTCTGCAGCCACGCACAGACGCCGAACGATATCGAGAAGAGATATCCCGCCGTTACGGTCGGTAAGGACGGCGCTTACATCGCGTTCAACATCTTTACCGAGTATGCGCTGACGGGCGCACTCATTGCCCGCGAGACCGTGACTCACGTGCTCGACAGACTCCTCGGCGAGGATAAGACCCTTGCTACCAACCTCCCCGCACAGGGCGTCACGACGCTCATGCATCAGGAGAGCGAGCATCGTTACGTTAACCACATTCTTTACGCCGCTCCCGTAAAGCGCGGTCAGAAGACCGAGATCATCGAGGATCTCATTCCCATCTACAATACCGAGGTCACCCTCAAGATCAAGGAGACGCCCAAGCGCGTATACCTTGCACCGCAGATGCGCGACATTGCGTACACCTATGAGAACGGTACCCTCTGCTATACGCTCGATAAATTCGAGTGCCACCAGATGGTAGTAATCGAATATTGATATGAAGATCACATTTCAGGATATCAGAACGAACGTCGTGATCAAGACGTATATCAAAAAGGCGGATGACGCCCTTGCCGCGCTCGGCTATACGGAGCACAGCTTTGCTCACGTTCTGCGTGTCAGCGAGGTTGCCGCAGAGATCCTCTCGACGCTGGGCTACACCGAGCACGAGATCGACCTCGTACGTATCGCGGGATATATGCACGATATCGGCAATCTCGTCAACCGTGTGGATCATTCGCAGAGCGGTGCCTTGATGGCGTTTCGTCTCTTGAATGAGCTGCATATGGATGCCGAGGATATCTCCGATATCGTCTCCACCATCGGAAATCACGACGAGGGGACGGGCGTGCCGATCAGCGCGATGGCGGCGGCTCTGATCCTCGCGGACAAATCCGACGTAAGAAAGAGCCGCGTTCGCAATACCAAAAGGGACTCCTTTGATATCCATGACCGCGTTAACTATTCCGTCGAGTCGTCCCGCCTGTCCATTGACGACGCCAAGCAGAATATCACGCTGACGCTTACGATCGATACCTCGGTCGGCTCGGTGATGGACTACTTCGAGATCTTTCTTGAACGTATGATCCTTTGCCGCAAGGCGGCCGATAAGCTGGGACTCTATTTCAGACTGAATATCAACGGTCAGCATCTGATCTGATCATAAGCCGTCCGCACACGGATCATTTGGTCCGTTTACGGACGGCTTTTTCCGTCGATTAATAAAAAATTGTTATACTATATGCAAAAAGGAGGATATGAGTGATGATAACGTATGAAGAATTGAATGCAAAGCTGATTCTGGCTAATGTCCCGATGATGTACGAAAGGGTAGAGTGGCTCATATCGTTTTGGGAGACAGAGAATATCCCACCGCACTCGTTGCTTGAGGATACGTTTAACCCTTGCCTGCGTGAATTGTTGAGTCGTGAGGAAAACGAGGAGCTTGTCCGACAGATCTTCGCCTTTTACGAGCGCTTGGCATCCGAGGGCGATGACGGCGTGCGAAATTTGCTCCAGATAAAGCTCCTCCCGCCACTGCGGAGATCCGCACAGGTATATGAAAGGGCTCTCTCCTTCATGCTACCCGAGACGTTGCGCCTGAATGACGAGCTCTCCTCATATTTGCGTGAGGCGAAATAAAAGTCGTGCGATCCGTCAAAGTATATATTCGGCTTTCTAACTTCAAACGCGCGAAGCGCATATCACTGACGAAGTCAATATCACTGCAAAGCAATATCACTCGCCATCGGCGAATATAACTGCGGCACCTGCGATAAAGCAGGT
>JAFTIJ010000112.1 GCA_017456965.1 Clostridia bacterium | reverse complement strand
CTCTGCGGCGTGAGTGATGATGATGACACATTTGCCGTATTTGTGCGCCATATCAACAAGGATACCGACGACGTTCATGCTATTCTCGTTGTCGAGATTTCCCGTCGGCTCATCGGCAAGGATGATCTCGGGATCGGTTGCAATCGCGCGGGCAACAGCAATTCTTTGCTGTTCACCCCCCGAAAACTGTGTACTGCGCTTTTTGAACTGTTCTTTTTTGATACCAACGAGCGCCAACATTTCCTCGGCACGTTTACGCTTATCGCCCTTGTATTTTGCAAGCTCAAGGGAAAGCTCCACGTTCTCCACGGCAGTAAGCTGAGGGAGAAGATAATAGCTTTGGAAGATCATGCCGATATGCTCACGGCGAAAGCGGTCGCGGTCAAGCCCCGCAAGGCTTTCTCCGCGATACAGGATCTCGCCGTCCTTCGGTACGTCAAGCCCCGCCATCAAGGACATCAGGGTGGATTTTCCGCTCCCCGAGCGACCGACGATCGCATACACCTTGCCCGTCTCAAAGGAAGCCGTCGCCTCCTTGAGCGCGTGGACCGCACCCGCTTTGGTCATATAATCATACGATATACACATCAATTCCAACGTCGTCATCCGTTTTCCTCCTTCCGATAAACCGTTCCGATCCTGTCAAAATAATATTCCTCCGTGGCAATGGAGTACCACGTGTAAAGACGCCGATAGGCTTCCATCGGGACGAGAATATCCGTACCCGAGCAGAATTCGTTCTCGCTGTAGGTGCCAACGACGACGAGATAAATCGTCTTCACGATCGGCTCGTTGTGGATATTCTGCGACAGATGCGCGATTTTTGAAAGACTCCCAAACGTGGTTTCCATGATATGCAAAACCGTTGCCCCCGTCTCGGGATCGGGTGCATAGGGAGAGCTCTCGCTCACAAAGGCGTACAGAAACGTTTCTCTGTAATTGTCACGCGAGGTGATCTCCTCCCAGCGAATCGAGGTCTCAATGACGTCAAGATCCGTGATACCGACCACGTCTGCCGCAGGGAGCGCATAGGTATAATCGTAGGCGGACAGAGAGGTGCCAATCGTGTAAAAGGTATGCCGCTGGATGGCAAACTCGTTTTCATCAAGCTCTCGTATCGGGTTGATCGGCAGATCACTGCGAGAGGCAGACGCCCCTTTTACGGAAACGGTGATCTCCGTTTTTTGCGCCAATGGCATGGTTTGGTCATAATCCAAGGAGAGCGTCGTGTTTTGGATCGTCTCGGAGGCGGTTGCCCGTCGAAGTACGTCGTTGCCGACAAGGCGGCAAATGCCGTCTGCCGCGGCGTATCCCGAAACGAACCCCGTGAGCGCTCCCGCCACGATCAAAACGCCGAGCTCCGCCATGATCATCGCAAGGAGCCTTGACCTTGGCATACCGAGCGCACGCAGGAGCCTACGCTCTTGCCTTCCCGAATGGAAACGGTAAAGCGTGAAAAAGAGCAGGACGCAAGCACCGATGACGCACACGATCACACAGACGCAAAGCGCGATCATATGAATGTTATCAAGCTCGGAGGAAAGGGCGTCGTAATCACTGTTATTGAAGATCAGCTTGGCACGGTTGAAATTCACACCGTTTTCCCTTGCCTGCATTACAAAAGACTCAAAGGAACCTCTGTCGGGCAACACAAAATCCGCACGCTCGATCTCAATGTCGTCGATCTCATTCTGCGTATCCGAGAGGGCCTTTGCGTAATCCAGCTCCGCGACGCCGAGCGGAAGATAGGCGGGGTAGCGTGTGACGTCGGGAGAGGCGAGCTTCGTCTCGTAAATGCCGACCACCTCGGACGGAATGTAGATATACCCGTCCTGTGCCTCGGTATAATAGCGTCGGATGATCTGATCTCCGACACCGATCCCGTATTTTTCGGCGAGCCACCAAGGGATCACGAGCTCCATATTTTGCCCCGTATATCCCCGCTCACTCAGTCCCGTGCCCTCGCGTATCGTACATTCGCCCGAAAAGAAGGACGGAACGAGGAAAAGATTTTCCGCCGCGACGAGCCGACAGCCAAATTCCTCGACCCACGACCAAGAGGGCGAGCCTTGATTTTTGGCGTCGGGCAAGTGAAACATGGCGTCTCCGCCGGGAATGACGCCGTCCCCCTCCGACATGGTCACGTTAAACGCCTCAACCTCCGTATTTTTCAAGCAAAGGAAGAGATCCTTGACCGAGAGGGGCTTTTCATCGCGACGCACGAGAGAGGCAACGAAAATATAGCTTTCATCCAGCGCATCCTTCGCGTCCGCACACGCGCCGTATACCAAAAGAGAAGCCGTCATAGCGGCGATGATAAAGAATACCGCAGAAAAATACAGCAGAGACCTCCAAGGCAAGCGCGCCAGATTCCGAAACGCAAATTTGAATATCATAAAGCATTCTCCTTTCCGCCAACGTCGGACAGAGGATTGATCCGCGCCACGTATATGCGAATGAAAAAATAGAGAAGCACCATGAGCGCAACGCCCGCGATCAGTGCAAACAAAACGGAGGGCAGGATATAATTGGTAAAAAGCAACCCGAAATCCGCCGTGCGCTCCGTAACGGGAGAGCCCACGTGATGCTCCAAAAAGAAGAAATCCGAGCTTTCATTGGTCAGATTGGCGTGAAGCTCTGCCGCATAAAGGTAGCTTGTGATCGGCTCCGCCAAAAAGGACACGCCGAGAGAGAGCAAAAGCCCACCGACAAGCAGAGCAAGAGACGTAAGTACCGCAATCTCCGCGAAGAAGGTGTTGGCAACCGCATTTCTCTTTTTGCCGAGCGCCGTCAGCATAGCCAGTTCCCTGTGCCTTGCCTTGATATTAAATAAGATCGCAAGCAAGAAGATCACGAAGCCGACCGTGATCACACCGATCAAAACGGCGGACACGATCTCGGAAAGCCGTGCCGAGGGTGAGGACGTCGCGTCGGAGACGTACTCGGTCAGCAAAACGACGTCGGAAAACCCAAGCTCGTTGATCTCGTCGGAAAGAGCGCCGACGGCACTTTTTTGCGAAATATGGAAATACAGGGCTTCGGGGATGACGTCGGGGCTTTCCTTGAGTGCATACTCAATATCAAAGACCTTGCCTCCCGCCTCCCTCGTCGTCATGTGATAAAGCTCCCGAACCCATGCGTCGTGAGAAATATCCGTAAGCGTCGTGATCGGAACGTATACACGATTGGCGTTTTGCTCCCACGGTGCCGCCGCCACGGATGTGTTATCGAGACGGTTTCGATATATCCCGCCGATGATATAGACGTAGGCATCCTTACGGGGCGTGGACGGAATATACCCGTGCTGCTCCGCCTCCGTGCGATAAAGAGAGGGCATCGAGAGCGTTACGGTATCCCCGATGGTAAGACCGTTGGCCTCTGCCAGCTCCTCGGAGATCACGATCTTATTGTGGTGCGCCTCGTTATTCTGCACCGTGATCATCGTCCCCTGCGTCATGGTGAGATCCCCGCCGAAGACCTCGCTCAGGATCTCCATGGAGGTCACGCCCACGATCCGAAAGCCCTCGATATATTCGCCCTTCTCATTTCCGAGGGCACGGACGTCCGTTAATATGCCGTCGTAGGTTTTGACGGCGGAAAGAGACGTGACGACCTCGGCATCCTCGGCGATGACCTGCGCCGCCTCATAGGTAAGATACGGCGTCCCCTCTTCGTTCGTCACGTGATACGCGCCGTCCAGAGGGCCGTAGAAGAGCGCACGGTTATCCTCACAAAAGGAGAAAATGATCGCCCCCATCATCGAAAGCAACAACACAGAAAAGGCAATCACGAAGGTCAGAAGGCTTCTTGCCTTCAATCGTACAAGATTTCGTAAGGCGTATCGCATAAGATCTCCCTCCAATCGCTATCCTTGTGGCAATCATCTCCCGCGAGTGCGGTGCCCGGCTTGCAGCAGTCGGGATCCTGACGCTTACAAAGAACGTAGAGCCTGATTCTCTCACGACAGCCCGTGCAGGTTTCGAGCACACTGTGATACAAATAGCCGTTTTCCTTGTATTGCGGCGCGTTGTTTACGGATAGATACTCCGCCTTGAACGAGTGCGGCTCAAGAGCCTCCCGATAGTCGCAATTTCCCCATTTGCATTTTGCTACGTGATACAGATTGGGAAGCGTCGGGTCCTCGGAATCCGTAATGGCGGAATACACCAAGGCGTGGTCGCAGGACGGATGATAAAACAGCGCACGATTGTTTTCGCGGAACGTTTCGTCATAATTTGCGGGATCCAAATAGCCTTCCTGCCCGCAGGCTGTACATGAAACGGTAAATAATAAACATATCAAAAGTAAAAGAAGTCTTTTTTTCATAGGATTCTCCCATCCTTTGTTTATGACGAAAGATTTTTGTTTTTCTCCTTGACCTCGGACGACCAGACGTCCTTGGTCACGCGATATCCCAAAACGAAATCGAGCTTGTATTGATCGAGTATCGCCTTCCGTTCTCTTTGCTCCGCGTCCTTGGCGAAGAAGGAACGGTCGCTTAACTGACAGTAGAGAAGCCCCTTCATATGGCGCAGATCCTCCAAGGTATCGTCCGAAATAAACATTGGAGCTTCTTCCATGGGAGTATCAAAGAAATCGCTGTAAAAATAGACCTTAACCTCGTAATTCTTTTCGTCGCGGATGGTGATCGTATTGCTGTATCTCTCCCCAAAGGAGGTCTCCGAATTCCAGCGGTAGTAGTCAAGATCGATCCCCTTGACCGTGAAAAGGTCCTTTTCCGAGTAGCCCTCCCCCAGATAATCGGTCATTACGGCATGGAGGAACGGATCCTGTAGCGTGATCGGCTCCTCGGAGCACAAGCTCTCCACATCAAACGCCACCTCGTATTTTACGGGATAATCCATATTGGCGTCGTTGACCTTGGTAATGTCAACGTGATCCCACAGAAGCAACAGACGCCTTGGGATATATACGGTCACGGGAGCCTCCATCGGCAAAGAAAATACCTGATAGGCATCTCCCGCAAGGCGGATCTCATACCGGTAATCCTCAATATAGACGCCTGCCATGGAGAAGCAGTATCTTCCGTCACCGTCGATCGTGAGCTTCAGGGCATCCGCCTCATGGACATACTCCTCCGTAACGAAAAGCGTCGGTTCATTGAGATTCAGGCTTTCCGTCGTAGCAATACCCGATGAGGATTCCGCCGAAACGGAGGTGCTTCTGGGTGCTGTCGTATATTCAATACTATCCTCCGGCGGCGTATGGCTACAGGATACGCTCCCCAGCAAGACAGACGCCATTAAAATTCCCAATATTGCTTTCTTCATAAAATTTTCCTCCTGCTTTCCGATGATGTTGATTTCGTGATTACATATATACCCGATATTCTTTGTTAGAGCGAGTAACCGACATCCAAAGATGTCGGTTGCTCGGCATTGTTTGAAAAATAAAAATTGCACAAATCTCAAAAAAAGTGCATGAAAGTGCCAACGGTGGTGTAAAAAAGGGGATTTAAAAGCCGTAGGACGCACAAAAGGCGGTCTGAATACTAAAATTCACACCCTTACAGATGCACTGGGGAATCCGTTG
>JAFTIJ010000111.1 GCA_017456965.1 Clostridia bacterium | reverse complement strand
ACCTCATCCGTCTCGCTGATGCGAGCCACCTTCTCCCGCTGGAGAAGGCTTTCGATATCCTGCGCTTTTGTTATCAATCGCATTGCACCTACACTCCCTGCGCCTGTCATCCTCGAACGCAGTGCGATAGCACGGAGTGAAGGATCTGCGCACGGTAGGAGTTGAAAATCAGATTTTTGTAATGTGCAAGTAACTTTTTGAAGAGGATTCGAATCAAATCGGAAACTTCTCCTGTGCACAAGATCCTTCACTCCACTTCGTTCCGTTCGAGGATGACAGCGCAGGGGGCGCTTTAGCAAAACAATCATCCCAATAAATTGGGATTTATCGGGGCGTTGGGTTATGTGGCAGTCCCACAAGCTTTCTCATTTTGTGCCGTTGGGGATGCCGATCACTGCAAATCAAAACCTCCGGTTGAAAACAAAAGCGAATGCGCGCCGAAATATTTTCCCCCATCAACGGGTCAAGCGTCCTGCGCTTGCCGTTTCTTTTGCTTCTTTTCTTGGGGGGCCAAGAAAAGAAGAGGCTCGCTGCACACGTCTCAAGCGGTGACGGTGGGCGTGTCGGTGCTGTCTGCGGATGCCGCGGCGGTGGGCGACGAGGCGCTGATGCCAAGGCCGAAGCTGACGCTGATGGCGTTATCAACCTTCTGCATAAGTACGTCGTCAACGTGCCCCATTTTTTCACGCAGACGCGTTTTATCAATGGTGCGGATCTGCTCCAGCAGGATCACAGAGTCCTTGACCAGACCAAAGCGCTCGGCGTATACGTCAATATGCGTCGGCAGCTTTGCCTTGCTGAGGCGGCTCGTGATGGCGGCGGCGATCACGGTGGGGCTGTATCGGTTGCCGATATCGTTCTGTACGATCAATACGGGTCTGAGACCGCCCTGCTCGCTACCGATGACGGGGCTCAGATCCGCGTAAAAAATATCTCCGCGTTTAACGGTCATATTACTCACTCTTTCCTGTGTATTTGAAATTGCTTTCATCCATATTCTTTCCAAAATCCCGCGTGCTTTAATCACGCGGGGCGGGAAATGTGCCTGTAAATTTTCTCCTTTTTTGAGAGCGCCGCGCGGCGCTCCTATGCCATCGTATGGCATGACCGCCTTTTTTGTTACCGCGGGAAACCTTCGGTATGCAATCCTTCATGAGGAATTTTGCATTGAATTGTTGCATAAAATGGAATCCTATGTGGGAGAGAATGTGTAAAATTATGTACCCGCTATGCTTTTTCACAGGAAAAGGCTTGATTTTTTGGTTATTATATGCTATACTGTCAAGCGTAATGAGTGCAACAAAAATCAGCGCTCTCAGGGAAGTGAGATACATCCGAAATGAAAAAGATATTGATCACAGGCTTTGAGCCGTTCGGCGACGACAGCAGAAATCCCTCGGGAGAGGCGGTGCGTGCGCTCACGGTATCCGATGAATACGAGGTAAAGAAGCTGATTTTGCCCGTAACGTGGCAGACGGCTTTTCCGAAGATCCGCGAGGTCTGGGACGCATGGCATCCCGACGCGCTTTTAATGGTCGGTCTTGCCGCGGGTGCCAAGACGCTGCGCATTGAGCGCGTCGGCATCAATCTCTGCGGTGCAACGAAGGATAACGACGGTCTCTATGCAGACGGTTCTTCCGACAGCATGGCAGAGGCGCCCGTGATTCCGGGTGCGGCGGACGGTTACTTTGCGACCTACAACGAGCGGGCGATCCTCGACGCGTTGACCGCGGCAGAGATCCCTGCCAAATATTCGTATTCCGCAGGTGCCTATATCTGCAATTATTTGCTGTTTTCCTCTCTCGAAAAATGCCGTCGGGAGGGCTCGGATATGAAGATCGGCTTTATCCATCTTCCGTATGCCGAGGGCCAAAGGGAGGACGGCGTTCCCGCTATGCCGCTGGAGACGATGATCCGCGGTCTCGGTATCGCCGTTGACCATATGTGGGAGTAAGCTCTCACGATAAATTCAGAAAGGATAATAGTTATGAAACGGATACGACGCGCAGTCGCACTCCTGCTCGCAGGACTGTGTCTGATGTTTGCGGTTTCGTGTCAATCGGAAGAAACGCGAGCGCATGAAAAGGCGTACGCCTATCTGAATGAAAAGTATAAGGGTGTTGAGTTTGAGATCCTCGACTACACGCAGGATACGCAGACCAGCGGAAGATATACGTTCCGTGTGCTGAGCATTACGACGGGTCTTGAGTTTGAGGTCATCATGACCTCGCTGATGGCGACGGACAGCTACATCGTGATCCATGCCAATAACGCGATCAATAACCACGTAATGGAATTGCTCGACGGTGCACGCGATCTCATCTGTCTTGAGAGTGTGCAGTGCTTTGACCATTATCTCAGCGAGGGCGGCTCCTATCGCTTCAACGAGGACGTGGAGCTGACGTCCTACAGCGTATATGACGTAAAGAGCTTTTATCGTGTCAAGCTTTCCGATATGCCGAACGCCAACGAGGCGGCACAGTGCATCTATATGTTCTGCGATATTCTGTCCCATAAGGACGTGATTTTGGAGGAGCTGACGTTTGATTTCGTTCTGAATGGCGAAAAGATCCTTTTCACCACGAGCACGAATACGATCGTTGATATGGCGTCCTTTGAGCCGCTGGAGGAGCTCTTTGAGCGTACCAACAATGCATCCCTGATCGGCAATCTTTTCTATAAGGACCCCAATTCCGATGCGAAGATCATCACCTACATAACCGATTGATCTCGGTGACTCAGAAATATGATCGGTACAAAACCCGACGGTTGCACGAAAAGCAAGTGACCGTCGGGTTCTTTTTGCCTCTAAGAAAAGAAGCGGCAAACATGGCGGAATTTGCCCGTATAATAAGCGTAGGTTATTGGAAGCCACCACAGGGAGCCTGACAGCGTTTCCGCTCCACCAAACTCACCGCTAAATCTCAATTTGTCAGAGTGTTTTATAACAAAAGCGCAGGACATCGAGCGCCTCCATCCGGGAGGGAGGGGGACCGCGTAGCGGTGGAAGGAGAGTGCGTGTATGAAATCTTACAAGCCGTATACCTCTTGGATAACCATACCTGTATGTAGTATATACCCATCCCGTAATCTCAGCTTTTACCTTTATTACACGCGCTCTCCCTCAGTCACCTTCGGTGACAGCTCCCTCGTCAGAGGGAGCCTAACAGCGTTTCCGCCCATTCAAAAGCCCCGCTAAATCTCAATTTGTCGGGCTGATTGTTTTGCTTAAGCGCCCCCTGCGCTGTCATCCTCGAACGGAACGAAGTGGAGTGAAGGATCTTGCGCAAGCGCCAACCGCCCGACCTGATGTATATCTTTTTTTGAAAAGTTACTTTTGCATAACGAAAATTAGATTTATGACTCCTACCGTGCGCAGCTCCTCCGACGCATCGCCCGCTCGGGCTTGACAAATCCATCACGTTTCCTTATAATAATATCAATACAGTTCGACCAAGCGAAAGGAATGATATGAAAAAGAAGCTCACTATCGGCATTCTCGCGCACGTTGACGCGGGAAAGACCACGCTATCGGAGGCGATGCTTTTTGCCGCGGGCAAGCTGCGCAAGCTCGGGCGTGTGGATCACAAAAATACGTTTCTCGACACCAACGCCATTGAGCGGGAGCGAGGCATCACCATTTTCTCAAAGCAAGCGCGCTTCACGACAGAGCAGTGCGACTTTATTCTGCTGGACACCCCCGGGCACGTGGACTTCTCGGCGGAGACCGAGCGCACGCTCTCGCTCCTCGACTATGCCATCCTCGTTGTTAGCGCCCCTGACGGCGTTCAGAATCACACGCG
Source organism: Clostridia bacterium (assembly GCA_017456965.1). Lineage (GTDB taxonomy): Bacteria > Bacillota > Clostridia > Oscillospirales > CAG-272 > QALR01. The sequence goes on along the minus strand of JAFTIJ010000111.1, from coordinate 11,000 downwards.
CACGCTGTGGCAGCTGCTGGAGTTTTATCAAGTGCCGACCTTCTTATTCGTAAATAAAACGGACATCAGCATCCGTTTACGTGCGGAGATCGAGGAGGAGCTTGCCGCGCGTCTCTCCGCGCATTGTATCGCCTTCGCGGAGAACGAGTCAGCGCCCGAGCTTGACGAGAAGCTTGCCATGGTGCACGAGGCTTTTTTGGATGATTTTCTGGCGGGCGTGCCGATCTCAGATGGGGATATCGCGTCCCTTGTCAGCGAGCGCAAGCTTTTCCCCTGCTTTTTCGGCTCGGCACTCCGTATGGACGGCGTCAGCTTTCTTTTGCAGGGGCTCGACCGTTACACGCTCTCGCCCGTATATGATCGGGAGCACTTTGGCGCCAAGGTCTACAAGATCGCACACACCGCAGGCACGCGCCTCACCTATATGAAGATCACGGGCGGTACGCTCACAGCAAGAGACGAGCTTACCTATGTCTCTCTCTCGGGCAAATCCCACACCGAGAAGGCAGGTCAGCTCCGACTTTATTCGGGCGATAAATTTGAGCAGGTCACCTCCGTGCAGGCTGGTGAGATCTGCGCGGTGATCGGACTCAGCGCGACCTACGTCGGGCAGGGCTTCGGCACAGAGAGCGACACGGCGAAGCCGCTCCTTGAGCCCGTGCTCTCGTACCGTATTATTCTCCCCGATGGCTGTGACCCCGTCGCGTACTATCCCCGTCTCAAGGAACTGGAGGAGGAGGATCCTTCTCTGCACTTGTATTATAATGAGGAGCTCCGTCAGATCGAGGCGCGTCTGATGGGCGATATCCAGATCGACCTGATCACGCGCCTGATCCGCGAGCGCTTTGCCATTGATTGCACCTTCGGTGCGGGCAAGATCCTCTATAAGGAAAGGATCTCGGGTGTGACGATCGGTGTCGGGCACTTTGAGCCCCTGAGGCACTACGCCGAGGTACAGCTCCTCATGGAGCCACAGCCCAAGGGGACGGGACTCGTCTTCGATGTACGTTTGCCCGAAAATAGCCTTGACACGAATTGGCAACGCCTGATTCTCTCCCATCTGTATGAGAAGACACATCGCGGCACCAAGATCGGCGCGATGCTGACGGATACGAAGATCACGTTGGTCGCAGGCAAGGCGCACGTAAAGCACACGGAGGGCGGCGACTTCCGCGAGGCAACGCTCCGCGCGGTGCGTCACGGTCTCATGAAGGCGGGATGCACCCTGCTTGAGCCGTACTACCGCTTCCGTCTGGAGCTCCCGATTACAAACGTCGGGCGCGCGATGGCAGACCTCGAAGCACGCTGTGCCGTATTCACACAGGAGAGCGCAGACACGGAGCTTGCGGTGCTGGTCGGCAGAGCGCCCGTTTCCTCTCTCCACGATTATCCGAAGGAGCTGATCGCCTATACGAGAGGGCAGGGGCGACTGCTCTGCACCTTTGACGGCTACGAGCCCTGTCACAACGAGCAGGAGATCGTCGATGCCGTGGGCTATGACCCTGAGGCGGATCTTGATAATCCGCCGCACTCCGTCTTTTGCGCACACGGCGCGGGCTTCATTGTGCCGTGGCAGGAGGTGGATGCCCACAAGCATCTGGATGCCGAGGCGATGCTCCGAGAGAACGAGCCCGACGAGCGTTTGCCGAGCGTCACGCATCTTGCCCGTCGCTATCAGATCAGCGACGAGGAGGTCGAGGCGATCATGATGCGCGAGTTCGGTCCGATCCGACGCAAGCAATACAGCGAGCCGAAGATCATCGTCAGCGGCAAGAGCGAGCGTCTGCCGAAAAAGAAGACTCTCCCTCCGCAAAAGAAGATTATGATCATCGACGGCTACAACGTGATTTTTTCATGGGAATCGCTCAAAAAGCACGCCAAGGCCGATCTCGCGGACGCCCGTAAGGAGCTGAACGATCTGCTCGCCAACTATGCCGCCTACACCAAAACGGAGCTCGTCCTCGTCTACGACGCCTATCTCGTCAAGGACGGCATGGGCTCAGACACGACGCAGGGCAATCTGCGCATCGTTTACACAAAGCACGATCAGACGGCCGACACCTTCATCGAGATCATGATGAGTGAGCTCGGTCCGAGCTATCACGTCCGCGTCGTCACGGGCGACCGCCTCCTGCAAAACTCCGCCGTCACCTCGGGTATCCTGCGCATGACCGCCGCTGAGCTCAGCGACGAGATCACCCGCGTTGATAACGAGATCACAGAGTTTGCCCGCCGCCTCAGCGAGCGCAACAACCCCGCCGCTGTCCGCCCCACGATCAAGCGCACGTAAATGGCCTGCTTTTCTCGGAAAAGCAGTAAAAGAACCCCCGGGGGCATCAGACCGCACACGGCGGTCTGAGGCCCCCGTATAACGCGCCCGGCGCTTGACCTGTAGAATGGGGATGGCGCGCCCCCGCTCTTTGAAAAATGATGCAGTGAAAAAAATTTTCAAAATTTTACAAAATCTATTGACAAAATTTACGGAAGTTATTATAATGTAGATGTTAGTGAAGGCTAACCTCGAAGAGGTCAGCAAAATCAATGTGATGAAAATGGTGGTATTTGTATGAATTTGAAAGACGCAGTAGAAGGAAAAGAATACATCATTCAGCAGATCAATACGGATGATGAGGAGCTTAACGCGTTTCTGTTTTCGCTCGGTTGCTACAGCGGTGAGAAGATTACCGTCGTAACCAAGAAGAGAAGCGGTTGCGTTGTTTCTATCAAGGATGCAAGATATAGCATCGACAATCAGCTCGCGGAAGCGATCACGATCTGATTTCCGAAAAACAATCTGCTGATCGTTTTTGACCTATAGGAAATTGCTCAAAATCGTTCTCGCCGTTATGCCGTTCTTATCTGCACGGAACGCTGCGATAGGCGAGCTGGGTGATGCGGGCACAGCCCGCTTTTTGCCAAAGGGTTAGTCTATTCTAACCGAGAGCCGTAACTTTATCCCTCGTGGATCTACATAAAGTTAATAAATATCAGTAAGGAGAAACATTTATGAGAATTGCTTTGACCGGTAATCCCAATTCCGGCAAAACTACCATGTTTAACGCGCTCACGGGCTGCAATGAAAAAGTCGGCAACTGGGCGGGTGTTACGGTAGAGAAGAAAGAACATCCTATTAAAAAGGCGTATTACACGGGTGAGGAGCAGCTGATCGCAGTCGACCTTCCCGGCGCCTACTCGATGTCCCCCTTTACCAATGAGGAGAGCGTCACTAGCACCTACGTGAAGCAGGAGAATCCCGATGTTATTATCAATATCGTGGACGCGACCAATCTTAGCCGTAGCCTTTTCTTCACCACTCAGCTTCTGGAGCTTGGTATTCCGATGGTCATCGCGCTCAACAAGCACGACATCAACGAGAAGAAGGAGACTGAGATCAAGTCTGCCATCCTCTCCAAAAAGCTCGGCTGCCCCGTAATCGACACGACCTCCACGACAAGCGACGGCTTGAAGGAAGTCGTGATGGCGGCAGTCGCACAGGCGGGCAAGACGCAGAGCGCTCCTTACTCGCAGGGGGATATTGACCTCACCGACAAGGCGGAGGTCGAGGCGGCTGACCGTAAGCGCTTCGAGTTTGTCAACAAGCTCGTTCATGAGGTTGAGACCCGCAAGGTCCTCACCAAGGATAAGAATATCGGCGATAAGATCGACGCCGTTCTGACCAATAAGTGGCTCGGTATCCCGATTTTTGCCGTCGTTATGTTCTTCGTTTTCCAGATCTCTCAGGCATGGGTAGGTCCGTGGATCGCTGAGGGTATCGTTTTCAACGAGGGCGAAGCAAACGAGTGGGCGATCCCCGGTCTCGTTACGCTGATCGAAATGTTCGGTGAGTGGGTTGGCGGTCTGATGGAGGGTGCGCATCCTCTGCTCTCCGCACTCGTCGTTGACGGTATCATCGGCGGTGTCGGCGCCGTCGTCGGCTTTCTCCCTCTCGTTATGGTCATGTACTTCCTCATCGCTCTGCTTGAGGACTGCGGTTATATGTCCCGCGTGGCAGTCGTTCTTGACCCCATCTTCAAGAGAGTCGGTCTTTCCGGTAAGTCTGTCATCCCCTTCGTTATCGGTATCGGCTGTGCAATTCCCGGCGTCATGGCTTGCCGTACCATCCGCAACGAGCGCGAGCGCCGCGCGACCGCAATGCTGACGCCCTTCATGCCCTGTGGTGCGAAGATCCCCGTTATCTCTTTGTTTGCAGGTGCCTTCTTTGACTACGCGGGCTGGGTAAGCTGGCTCATGTATCTCTCCGGCATCGTGATCATCTTCCTCGGTGCGCTTCTCATCAATGCGATCACGGGTCACAAGGCAAAGAAGTCCTTCTTTATCATTGAGCTTCCCGATTACAAAGCACCGTCCCTTTGGGGTGCCTTCAAGACCATGTGCAGTCGCGGTTGGGCGTATATCGTAAAGGCGGCTACTATCATTCTGCTCTGCAATACGGTGGTACAGATCATGCAGACCTTCAGTTGGAGCTTCCAAATTGCCGAGACGGCAGATGCCTCCATCCTCGCGTCCATCGCAGGCCCCTTTGCTTACCTTCTCGTCCCGATCGTCGGTGTGCTCTCCTGGCAGCTTGCGGCGGCAGCCGTTACGGGCTTTATCGCCAAGGAGAACGTCGTCGGTACACTCGCCGTTTGCTTCGTAGGTCTTGAGAACTTCATTGATTCCGAGGCTTTGGAGATGATGGAGGGTGCAGGCGCGGACGTTGCAGGCATCATCGCCATCACCAAGATCGCGGCTCTCGCTTATCTGATGTTTAACCTCTTCTCCCCTCCTTGCTTCGCTGCGATCGGTGCGATGAACTCCGAGATGAAGAGCGCGAAGTGGCTCTGGGGCGGCATCGGTCTCCAGCTTGCCATCGGTTATACGATCGCTTACCTCGTATATACCGTCGGTACGCTCGTCACCGCTCCCGCAACGCTGAATATCGGCGCGGCTATCGCAGGCTTTGTTGCCATTGCCGCTATGGCAGGTGTGATCGTATCCATGATCATTCGCACGGGCAAGAAGATCAAGGCGGAGCGTACGCTTAAAAAGTCGTAATTGATACATAGGTATGTAATCAACCATCATTGAGGATTTCGTTTATGATCAACTATATCATCATTGCACTTGTTGCAGGTATCGTCGGTGCGATCGTGTTCTATCTGATCCGTGCGAAGAAGCGCGGTCAGACCTGCATCGGCTGTCCGTACGCCAAGCAGTGCGGCGGCAAATGCGGTGGCGCTTATCATCACACGGCAAACGACGACCCTCAATAAGTGGCAATTTCAAAACAAAACATCAAAGGATGTGCACCTTACGGTACACATCCTTTTTGCGGATAAGAAAGGAATCAATCGTATGACGGATATGATCGTAATCGGTGCCGTGCTTCTTGTGCTCTCGCTCGGTGTCATTTGGACGGTGAAGCATTTCGGGGGCAAGAGCGGGTGTTGCGGAGGCGGCGGCTTCCGCCTTAAAAAGAAGAAGCTCTCCGCCGTGCTTTATCAGAAGACCTTCTGCGTCGGCGGGATGCATTGCGTCAATTGCAAGACCCGCGTCGAGGAAACCGTGAATGACATCAAGGGTGTCGCGGGAAGAGTTGATCTCAAAACGGGTAAGCTTACCGTATCCTACGCCACCCACGTGGAGGACGCCCTGATCGTTGCGCGTCTTGAACGATTGGGATATACGGTGGAGGAGATCGTATAACCCCCCTGTAAACGGAGCGCGGGCAGGGAAATATACTGATATTACTGTAAAGTAAAAACGGTGATAAAGGAGAATACTGTATATGAGTACATACGTCGTTCTTGATCTTGAGATGTGTAAGGTTCCCAAGGGGTTGAAGCGCAAGTTTTTTCCCGCATCCAGAGAGCTGATCGAGATCGGTGCGGTTGCATTGAATGAAAATTATGAGATCGTGGATACGTTTATGACCTACGTCAGACCTGAGTTCGGTTGGATCGATCGCGAGATCCAAGCGCTTACGGGCATCACGCCGGCACACGTACAGAACGCGCCTGATACAAGATCCGCATTGGAGGCACTCGCGGCGTGGCTTCCCGAGGATGCCGTATTCGTAACGTGGAGCGAAAATGACGTTTGTCAGCTTGATAAGGAGCTCTATCTAAAGGGACTCGATGTCCCGGGACTCTACGACGCGATGGACTACTATATCGACTGTCAGGAGATATTCTCCGATCGGATGAATACGAGCAAGATCTACCGTCTCTCCGAGGCGTTGACCATCGCAGATATCTACTACGATCCCGCCATCCATGATGCGCTCGTCGATGCGAGAAACACGGCAATGCTCTTTGCCAAGGTACAAACGGAAGAGACCTTGACACTGAGCCCCTACCTGATCGCCTGATCCCGGTGACCTCTCAAACGTCTCGATACAGATACCTTGCGTCACTTCTGAGGAGCCAATGGACGAGGCTCTCAATCTTATTACCTACCTGATCGCTTGACACTCTCGTCTCCAAAACGTCTTGATATGGATATCCACCGTCACGCTCGGAGATGCTTTTCGGGCATTGACGGTGGGTATTTGTTTGCGCGTTTTTTTCGCCATGCCACACCGTCAAATCGTCTCGGTCGGTAAAGAAACGTGAATTCCCAAAGTAAATTCCACTGTGGAATTTACTTTGGGAATTCACTGTCGGAAAAGAAATGCGAAGAACCCCGACATTTTCCACAATAGCTGTTGACAATTTCAAAAAAATATGCTATGATTAAAAGGCTGTCATAGCCGATCATTTTGCGATGCATCAGGCGTCTTTTCAAACGCCCATGCTCCATATGAGGATACCCGAGCGTCTTATCCGCACGTGGCAATACTGCATGACACACAATTTCATACGGAGGGTTATATCGGCTTCGCCGATGAACCACGCAGCGGATTCGGCTATCGCCGAGCCACTTCTCAAACCTCTCCGTATTACACACGGAGGGTTATCGAAGCGGTCATAACGAGGCGGTCTTGAAAACCTCCGCGTGTCAGTTCATCTTATTCTTCAAAAAGCCTTGTATTTACAAGGGTTTTCGCACTTTTCCATCTTGCGGAATTTCGCAGTTCTCGCGTAAAGTTCTCGCAAAAATCGGTGTTCCCACACCACTAAAATTTCATACGGAGGGTTATCGAAGCGGTCATAACGAGGCGGTCTTGAAAACCGTTTGGGTTCACGCCCACGTGGGTTCGAATCCCACACCCTCCGCCAATTTTCACAAAAATACGAGCTAAAAACACTTGAAATTCGGTTAAAATGCCGAAAATCAGGTGTTTTTTCTTTTGTCCCATGAGAGAACTCAAATGTAAATTCGCAGGGATTTTCGGTTTTTATGGGATTTTGGGAGAGAACGCTTTTTTCTTGCAAAAGTTCGATTTTCCCAGCATCCACAAGGCTTTTCAGCTTTCCCAAGAACTCGTTTTTTTAGAAATCTCGGGTGCTTTCACGGTGTTTTCCATGATTTTTGCCGCATTTTCCTTGCTGTTCCAGTCCAAATGGGTGTAAAGATTGAGGGTAATACTGACCGTGGAATGCCCCAAATACTCCTGAACCTCCTTGGGTGAAAGCCCTTTTTTGTGCATGAGGGACGCACAGGTGTGGCGTAGATCGTGGAAACGGATCTTGCGAAGCCCGTGCTTCTGGAGAAGCTTCGGGAAGGTATCCTCGATGTATCGGGGTTTGAAACGGTTGCCGAGTTCGTCCGTGAACACGTAGTCAAGATCCTCCGTGTTGTAGCAGTTACCGCAGAATTTACGGTTGCGCTTCTGCACGTCCTGCCATGCAAGAAGCTGTTTCTTCAAACTTTCAGACATGGGAAACGTGCGGTGGCTGGACTTGGTTTTCGTGCGGTCGGATGCGATGATGACCGTTTCGCCGTCGATGCGTGTGTCTGTGACGGTGTGGTTGATGGTGATCGTATTCTCCTTGAAGTCAATGGCTTTCCACCGAAGTCCCAGCACCTCACTGCGTCGTAAGCCGAGAAGCGCGGTGACGTAGATGAGAAGCCCCAGCTTGTGATCGGCAGTTTTCTCGATCAGCTCTGCAAGCTCCTCCTCGGAGTAGAACGTACCTTCATATCGTTCAGCCTTTGGCGGATCGACTTTATCCACAGGGTTGTTAGGAATTAAATCCATGCGGTATGCGTATTTCAAAAGACGGTGCATCAAGGTGTGTTCATGACGGACGATGGTGGCGGAAAGCGTTTTTAGCTCATGCAGATAAAACGATTGCAAATGCTTGGGCTTTACCTCCTGCAAGGTCAGATTCAAGCGTTCAAAATAGGGAATAAATTTCTTTTCGATGGTGCTTTGATAACCGCCGAACGTGGTCGGCGCAACGGTTGGTTTTGCGTAATCCAGCCACAAACGCATATATGCGGTGAAGGGCATCGTGCTATCCAAGGCATCAAATGCGCTGTCCTCCTTCGGGGGAACGAAGGTGCGGCGATACTCTTGCAGAAGTGCTTCCGCACGGCGCTTATTGCCTTTGACGGGAAGCTCGGTGGAAAACCATTTCTCTTTTCGCTTGCCTTCACTGGTTTTGTAGGTGATGACGCAATAGAAATAACCTTTTTTCTCGGTTAAGTGTCCTGAATACATTTATTTTTTTCTCCTTTCAATGTACTTGCACACAGGACGGGAATCAATCGGATGGCTTCATTATACCCGATTTGTTCTATTTCGTCAAATGTGCAAATACAGCGGATTTTGATTTTAGTTCGAAGTTTTTGAAAAAATTTGTCTCCATTTGGGACGAATTAACTTTCTGCCCAATGGGCGAGAAGTTATTTTTAATGAAATTCCCGACCATTGGTCAGGAAATGATTCTGCTTTATTGGGTTAGAAATGCTAAACTTTGACTCCAATGGTGTCGAAGTTAGGAAATGGGGCACCATTGGTGTCCTATTTTTCTATGGGATGATTGTGCCAACTCCATATGAAGATATTTGCAAATTTAGGCAGAGATATTGCACTTCTGCTGATTCTTTGATATAATTGAATTGATAGAGGTGTTGCTGTATGAGAAATTTGCGTAAATAAAGAAGGGAGAAAAATATGCCATACAATTACAAGGGAGATTTGTACAAATATGAAATTGTTGAGAAATTGCAGGATAGGGGATATAATGTTCAAAGTGTACATGCTCTGAATAAGATTATGGAAGAGATGGGCTTGTTAATTCATTATGGCAATGGTTGGGAAACCACTGATAAAGGGGCTAAGTTCTCGATGTGGCATAAAGGAGTATTCAATTCTGATGTATGGCATCCTGAATTGGTTGATGAGATTATTAAGTATTTGAATAACTAATAACATATTACTGAGATAAATTTCAAATTATCAAGTAGATTTCAATCCCTCGACAGATCATCAATATCTGTCGGGGGATTCTGTTCTTGGAGATAATTCGTTTTCGTGTCCTATTTTCTGCTACGGTGGGGCAGAATTTTTCACTTCTGCCCCATTGGTGCATAGGTTAGTTTGCGTTAACTTCTGTGCCATTGGCGGGGAAGTTGCGTAAATAGGGTATTGATTTTTAACTTGTGTGCCAATGGCACACCATTTTTATTTCTCCCAATCTCGGTATCTGATGCGCTCTTTGGGGGGCGGTGCGATGCCGAGATCTTCTTTCTGTTTGTTTGTGAGGTAATATTCACGGGCAATTTTCTCTCGTCTTGCCGCGTATTCCGCTTCGATTTGCTCCTTCATCACGCCCGAACGCTCCAAAACATTTGCTAAATCCTTCTTTTCAAGGCGCAGTTTTTTTATCTCATCATTGGTGATTTTGATCAGCAAACGGAAGCCTTTGAGCCTTTCGGGATCGGTTTCTCTGCGGACATGATTGTAGAATTGCCTTCGTTCGTCGAGCTTTTCGTGAATCTTTCGCTCCACTTGGTCGAGGTATTTGCTCACGTCCTCCTCCGTGCGCAGATGTTCTCGACCCAAAATGTCTGCCTGTCGGGAGTACATTTGTGCGCGGCTACTCTCTTGTTTTATCGCCGGTGTCAGCGGTTTGTACTTCGGCGCAGGGTTCTCGGGCGTGATCAGATCGGGTCCGCCGAGCAGATATACCATCAAGAGAACCACCCCGATGAGGGAAGGTTCAGCCAATAGTGCCTCCCTGTGGCGCTTCTCAAAGATGTCTTCTCTGTAGTATCCATTGGTTTGTTTCTTATCCCAATAGTGCCATTTATACTCTTCTGCCCCCAATTCAGCACGTGCTTTCAGAAAGCAATACTCGTAATTTGCGAGGGTATGATTCTCACCAAGGCGATAAATTCGCGTCCATTTGGTATCGGAAATGCGCTTGATGCGCGGATATTTTCGCTCGGGCGAGCGGTCAAATTCATATCCGAGATCACGTAAGTGATGCTCAAAATCCCACCATGAGGTTGAAATTCTGAGTGCTGTTGTGACGGCTTGCCGCATGAGATTATACTTTGTCGGCTCGCCTGCCTTCTCTGCAAAGTAAATATTTCGCGGTGTTTTGCCGTCGGGGTTCTCGATGACGGACAGATCATTTTCAAAGCAAAGCTTGTCCGAAAGATCTCGGAAACGGTAATACTCGCTCTTTTTGCAGTCATATTTCTTGCCGTCACGAAAGGAAACGCTGCAAATGACATAGTGGTTGTGGAGGTGCTGGCAATTTAGATGACTTGCAACCAAGACTTGAAACCGATCTCCCCACATCTTTTTGGCAAGCTGAACTCCGATTTTATGGCATTGTTCAGGCGTTACCTCACCCGGTTTGAAGCTCTGATAGGCGTGGTATGCGACGTTTCCTCCCGTCTTACCGAAGTATTTTTGCGTGGCAAGCATGGCTTCAAGCGGGTCACCATCGCAATTGATCGCGGTTGTGAGGTAAGTTTTTTCTCCGTCAAGTGCGGTCTTGTCCTTGTTTTCGGCGTAGTGAAGTGCCTTAGCAAGGTCGGAATCCGTCTTGTCGGGGTTCGCCGCATAGTCGATAACACGGCGTAAGCTATCCTTAATT
>JAFTIJ010000110.1 GCA_017456965.1 Clostridia bacterium | reverse complement strand
ATACGCATCTCATAAATTCAGCCGTTACCTTTATTGCACGCAGGCTCCTTCCACCGCTACGCGGTCCCCCTCCCTCTCGGAGGGAGGCAAACGGCGTTTTCCCTTGCCGTGATTGGGGGCGCTTGGGTGAATGTATCCCGTCAAAAAGCCGTGTAAATCCAAGCTTTTCGGGCGAACGCAATTTGCCCCTGCGATGGAAATCCGATTGAACTGAGGTTCCCGAAGGGCAAACGCCGCTTACAGATGCGGGTTGGCAAGGAGCTCGGGCGGGGTGAGCTTTTTGTGGCGTGAGACGGCGTGGAGCGCCAGCAGGACCTGACCGAGCGCACAGGCAAAGAGCAGGAGCTGGGTGGAAGAGAAGGGGAGCCCGAGGATGTCGATGCGCGTTTCGCCCATGGCGGCGGTCACGCCCGTGCCGAGCATGAGGCTCAGAAACGCCGCGAGATTGACCACGATGGTGTGGAAGGAGAGGTAATTTGTCCTGTCCTCATCGGGCAGATTGATGTAGGGCAGGGACGCGACGATCGTATTGACGACGACGCCCATGACGTGCTGAGAGAAGCGCACGACGACGTAGAGCCAGACCGTGTCCGCCGTGACGAAGCCGTAGGCAAAATAGGTGATCGCCTGCAGGATCAGCACGAAGCCGAAGGCGCGGAACCAATAATATCGGGAGATAAACCGCTTCCACATATTCGAGAAGAAAATGAAGAAGAGGAAATAGGTCGCGTTGATACCGTTGCAGAGCGTATAGCTGATGCCGACGTCCTCCAGAACGTAGGCGTTCAGCGTGGCGTTCGGCAGATTGGAAACGAAGGTATACATGGCGGCGATCAGGATCGTGCCGAGAAAGCGCTTGTTGCGCAAGGGGAGCGTGAAGATGCTCACAAGATTTGCCTTGGTCGTGGTGGCGTAGGGGTATTCTCTCGGAATGAGCCAGATGAGGCAGTCCACGACGGCAAGCGCAAAGGCGATATAACGGATCATCGTCAGAATCATCAGCTCATGCTCCGTACCCGTGAACATATCGCCGATGTAGGAGACGCCGAGGGTGACGGCAAAGGTGATGAAGCTGTTGATACAGCTTGAGGTGGTGAAGTAATCCACGCGCACGCTGTCGGGCAGAAAGTTTGCGTTCCACGCGGTGAAGCCCGAGGAGAAGAGCTGATTGATACAGCTTGCGACGATGATGAGCACGACGAACCAGATCAGGCGCGCATTCGGGTCGGTGACGATGGTCGGCAGGATCGTGATGCCGACGATATTGATCAGATTGGCGGTAAATTTACCCGCGACGAGAAGCCATTTTCTCTTTTTGAAATGCTCCAGCACCCATGGGGAGAGGATGCTGAAAAGGCAGGCGAGATACGGGACGAAGGTGAGGATACCGATCCTCGATTTGTCCATGCCGTACTGTAACAGGAAGCTCGTATAGAAGAGACCGCCCGAGAGCTGGCCGACGAGTCCCGCCATGACGGCGGAGAGCAGCATACAGAAGCGACCGCGTCCGCGATCGTCCTTCACATTGTAAACGTAACGAAGGGTTGCAAGAAAATGACTGATTTTCATAAAAACCTCTTTCTCCCGATGTCACTGAGAATGCCTGTATCGTATCTATATATTGATTTTACTCCAAGCGTCTCCAAAAGTCAACAGGGTTTTCGTGATCTGCGTATAAAAGCGAGAAAAATGCGGATACTAACCCCGTATCACAGAAAAAAGAAGGGCGGTGCGGGCGTGGAGCGCGAGGAGATCAAACGAGAGCTCTCGGCAATATTCTCGGATATGACGGATTTTGCGTTTCGGGAGCTTTATTTTGAGGGCAATACGATAACGGTGGCGTATCTCGTGGGCTTTTGCTCACGGACGTACGTGAACCAATATATTCTGGAGCCGATCTCGCGGGCGTATACGGCGAGCGGAGGTAAGGGCCTGCCTCCCTTGGAGAGCCTGATCACCAATATCAAGCTCGAACCGATCGACGACGTGACGTCGGCGGCAACTGCGATCCTCTCCGGCAACGCCTTTGTTTTCAGCGATACGATGCGGGATATCCTCGGTCTCTCGGTCTTTACCAAAAACGACGACGGGCGCTCCCCCATGGAGCCCGAGACGGAGAACGTGATCCGCGGCCCTCACGAGGGCTTTACGGAGAGCGCAGAGGGCAACGTCGTGCTCCTGCGGCGCAGACTGCGCTCCGCGCGTCTCAAGCGGCGGAGCCTCACCGTCGGGTGGGATACCTCGACGGACGTGTCGGTCCTCTTTATGGAGGGGCTGGCGCGAGAGGAGGCGGTCGAGGAGGTCTGTCGCAGATTGCGGGCGATCGACACGGACAGTATTTTGGACTCGGGATATATCGAGATCTTTTTGCAGGACGGGTGCGTACCCTTTTATCCGACCGTCGGCAACTCCGAGCGACCCGATAAGGTCGCGGCAAAGCTGATGGAGGGGCGCATTGCGATCGTCGTGGACGGCTCGCCCGTCGTATTGACGGTGCCGTATCTGTTTTGCGAGGCGTTTCAGGTCACGGAGGATTACGCCAAGAGCCCGTGGTATGCAAGCTTTGTCAGGCTCTTGCGCTTTGCGGCGTATCTTATGGCGCTTTACTTTCCCGCGTTTTTCGTGGCGGCGTTCGTCCGTCACAGAGGGATCCTGCCCGCGTTTCTGACGGACGCGGTGGACGGTGCGAGAGAGACGCTCGGCTTCTCCCTGTTCTGGGAGGTGCTGATCATCTTTCTCATCTTTGAGACCGTGCGCGAGGTCGGTCTGCGTATGCCGAAGGCGGTCGGCTCGGCGGTGGGGCTCGTCGGCTCGCTGATCCTCGGCGACAGCGCGATCAAGGCGGGGCTGACGTCGGCGCCCGTGCTCGTGGTCGTGGCGCTTGCGGCGGTATGCAGCTTCATCGTGCCGCCGTATATGAACGCGAATATGCTCTATCGGCTGATGATGATCGTGATCGGCGGCGCGTTGGGCTTCCTCGGTCTTTTTACCGCGATCCTTATTTCCGTTGCCGTGCTGGCGTCCCGTACCTCGCTTGGTGTGCCGTATCTCTCGCCGCTTGCGCCGCTCGATCCTCGGGGGATGAAGGACTTTCTCTGTATGGCACCTCTCTGGGCGATGCGGCGGATGCCCGTATCTCTGACGGGAAAGCGGCTGATCCGCACGAGAAGCGGTAGGCCGAATGGGAAAAGGGGGAGCGGGCGATCATGAGCCGACAACGTATCACACCGATCCAGCTTTTCTTCCTCACGCTTCTGTACGTGTATTCGGGCCTGTCGCTCTCGGGGGCGGACTCGTTGTTTGCGCTTCTCGTCCCCTTTGCGGCGACGGCGCTCTGGGCGCTCGTCGGTATGCGGGGGGCAGGGAAGCACCGAGACGGTCTTCGCGGCTTCCTCTCTGCGTATATGCGTCGGGAGGAGGCGGTACTGCCGCATCTGTTTTTTCTCACCGTCAGTGCCGCGCAGGCGGTCTGTCAGCTTTTCGATACGGCGGAGGTTCTGGTAAGGGAGGCGGACTTCCTCTCCTTTGCGTCGGTCGTCGCCGTCGTGCTTGCGGCGTCGATCGTCCTTTGCCGCCTCGGGATGACGGCGCTTGGGCGTCTTTCGGAGACGGTGCTGCTTCTCTTGATCCCTCTCGTTTTCCTCCATGCGTTCGGGGGATATACGCCGATGGACGCATTTGGCGTGCAGGCGGACGTGCATCTTCTGTTTTCCGTCTTGCCCGCGCCCGTTTTCTTCTTGCTCTCTCTGACGGTGACGGCGGGGGATGCCGAGGCGACGGATTCTCTTTTGGCCTCGTCACGCGTACCGCGTGACCGCGCGAGGCTGCTTTGCGGCGTCGTGATCGGCGGTGCCGCGCTTGCGGTGGTGCTCAGGGCGTTTTTGCTGATCCTGCCCCTCGGAGAGCACGAGCTCCTTGCCCGTTTCCTTGAATATATCTCGTACGTGGTGAAGCTCGCCCTCCTGCTGTCTCTCTGTACGCAGGGCACGGCGGGGCTTGCGATGGGCGCACGGACGGTCGGTGCGGGGCTGATGGCGCTTGCCGCCGTGATCACGGTCGCGTCGCTTGGCGGTGCGCTCTTCTCACCCGGTGCCTTGCTCACCGTGCTCGTTTCCACGAGTGCCGCGGCGGCGCTTGTGCCGGTGCTCTTTTCTATCCGTCCTCCCAAGGGAAATTTGCCTTGACTTTTCGTTTGCTGTCCATTATAATGTGGGTATAATATGACATGATCGGAGGAACGATATGAAGACCATAAGCGTTGACTTCTCCGTGTCGCTTGGTAAGATCAAGCCGATGAACGCCGTGAATAACGGACCGAACGGCATGACCGAGCGCGGCACGACAAATTTCCCTGCGTACGCGGCGCTGGAGATCCCCTATGCGCGAAACCACGATGCCTCGTTCTACAGCGGCTACGGCGGCGAGCATACGGTGGACGTCCACCGTATCTTCAAAAGCTTTGATGCGGACGAGAACGATCCCGCCTCCTATACCTTCGGACCGACCGATACGTATACGGCGAACATCTGCGCGGCGGGGACCAAGGTCTTTTACCGTCTGGGCGCGTCCATTGAGCATGGCTTCAAATACGGAACCTATCCTCCGAGGGATTTTCACAAATGGGCGAGGATCTGTGAGCATATCATCCGCCACTATAACGAGGGATGGGCAAACGGCTTTCACTACGGGATCGAGTACTGGGAGATCTGGAACGAGCCCGATTGCCGTAACGCGGACGGCTCCAATCCCTGCTGGCAGGGTACGGACGAGCAGTTTATCGACCTCTACGAGGTTGCGGCAAAGCACCTGAAATCTTGCTTTCCCGAGATCAAGATCGGCGGCCCCGCCTTTACCGCGCCCAAGCACGGACCGCTCCAGCTCGCCTTCTTGCGCGCGGTCAAGGAGAGGGAGATCCCCTTTGATTTCTATTCCTTCCACCGCTATTATAAAAAGCCCGAGCAGGTACGCGCCGCCGTGGAGACCGCCAAGGCGTCGCTCGATATGTTCGGTATCCGAAAGCCCGAGCTGATTCTCAATGAGTGGAACTATATCCGCGGATGGCTCAAGGAGGATTGGGAGTACTCCCTACGCTCGGAGCGCGGGCTAAAGGGCGCCTCCTTCATTGCGGGCAGTATGTGCATCGGTCAGGCGTCGGATCTCGATATGCTGATGTACTACGACGCGCGTCCGTGCGGCATGAGCGGTCTTTTTGATACGGATACGATGGCGCCCCGCAAGGGCTACTACGCCTTCTACGAGTTTAAGGAGCTCCCGCGGCTCGGCACTGCGGTAGAGATCGACGCGCAGAAGGAGAATATCTACGCTTGCGCCGCCACCGACGGATGCGACGGCGCGATCTTCATCACGCACTACGATGATCTCGACGAGGCGCCGAGCGAGCGGGTCCGTCTCAGCGTGCGCGGTCTTGACGCACGGGACGGCGTACGCGCGGAGATCTACCTCCTTGACGAGACGCACAACGCCGAGCTCGTCCGCGAGGAGATGCTTTTGGGCGAGAGCTTTGCTCTGTATCTGAATATGAAGCTCTTTGACACTTGTCTTATCAAGCTGATGCCCATCAAATAAAAACCAAGAGCACCATGCAACGGCAATCTGCGATAATGCAGAACGAAGAGCCGGATACAAGAGAAGAGGACAGAGAAATTTCTACGTTTCTCTGTCCTCTTTTTTGATACCATGGGAAATTGCTCGAAATCGAGCTCGCCGTTGAGGAAGTGCCTCAGTTATATTTTGTTGACGTTAGGCAAATTACTTCTTGAAGGAAGCGATGACGCCGAGCAGGCCGTCTACGATCAGCAGTGCGCCGCAAACGACGAGAAGCTGGTCAAGACCGTTGCCGAAGGCGATAACGACGCCGACTGCAATGTTGAGCAGCGCGAAGATGATCGTGATCCAGGATCTTCTGCCGCGAATCACGTCGAGAAGCGCGAGCAGACCCTTGACTGCGAGCAGGATGCCGAGCACGAGCAGAACGATCTGGGTCGCTGTCCAGCCGAGAACGAGGATCGCAATACCGATGATCAGGCTGCAGGCACCGCTGACGAAATTCTTTCTGAGAATTTCGAGAACGCCGGAGATGACGCAGAGTGCGCCCGCGATCGTCATTGCCCAGTCAAGTGCCTGACTGCGGAATACGATGAGAACAACGCCGAGGACGATGTAGAGGAGCGCGGAGAAAAGATAAGAATTCTTGCTCTTTTTTGCCATAGTGATGTTTCCTTTCTGAATAGATTTGTCGATTTATTGTATCATATATCCGATAAAAATGCAATAGAATCAGCACAATTTGTGAAAAAATTCAAATACGCCGGCGCGTGATGACATACGCCCCACTTCGTGTGTCGGTAATATGCCAAGCCTGCTACTTGGATAAAAAAGCGGGCAACGCCCGCAGGAAGGTGCTCGCCTATCGTAGCTTTCCGCACCACGGGGCGTGGCAAAACGGCGAGGTCCATTTCGCGCAATTTCCTATAGGTCAAAAAAGCCTCCCCTGTGTAAGGGGAGGTGCCGCGGAACGCGGCGGAGGGGTTGTAAATAACATAAATCTTGCAGACAAACAATCCCTCAGGCGCTATCGCGCCAGTTCCCTTTGCACAAGGGAGCCTTTCTTTTTATACCATAGGAAATTGCGCAAACCGGACCTCGCCGTTATGCCGTGCTTGTCTGCGCGGAAAGCTAAGACAGGCGGGCATAAGGATGCGGGCACGGCCCGCTTTTTTATTTACTTTTTGCAAATGATCCTTGAATGAGCCTGCCCCTTTTTGGCGGAGAAACGCACAAACGGTGCGTAAATATTAAGATCTGTGCGATTGTTCTTTTTGGCGTATGATAAAAATTAGAATGAACGATATGATCAACGAAAAAAGCAAGTAAAGTAAATATGGCAGATCAATGATTCTAAGCAAGAAATCATCAAATCCGTTGAGTATACAGCGGACAACGATACCCAAAACGCTACACATGCAAAAGCCCATAAAAAGAACCACGAGGAATTGAAAAAATAAGGACAACAACCCCATCTTGGTGCTTTTGTTTGCTTTTTTCATTTGATATTCTCCTTTTTTCGTTATTATATCATATGTTACAAAACAATTCGGGAGCTTTTCGCAATCTCGTGTCCCAATCACGCCGAAGGCGTGTATATCATCCGCAACTTGTTGCGGTATATCATCAAACCGCAGGCAGATACACGCCGGCGCGTGATTTCACACAGTTGTCAGCCCGACAAATTGGAATTTATCTGAATTTCTCTAAACGGAACAACTGTTCCTCATCAATAATATCAATTCCATTCTTATATGTATAGCCCATTTTTTTATAAAACGGGCAGGCTGTAATAGAAGCAGGAATTTCGATACGCTTTGCCCGTAAAAAGT
>JAFTIJ010000109.1 GCA_017456965.1 Clostridia bacterium | reverse complement strand
CTGACGAAAAGCCCCTGCTCTCGATGGGTATGTCGGGCAGCTTCCGTCAGGCGCTCGAAAACGGCTCGGATATCATCCGCGTCGGCGAGGGAATTTTCGGCAAGCGCGGCGAGCCCTACAAGGCGCCTCAGCAACCATAAACGCGAAAAGCGAAAGGGGTCCGCAAAAACGCTTGTGAAATTCACAAAAATTTTTCTTTTTTTTTAGAAAAATCATTGCAATTCGCAAACATGGTATGTTATAATAACAAAAGTAGGGTTATCTTACCTTGTTTTCTTATAAAACAAATTTACGATAATTATTATAATACAAGCGGACCCTTCCGCGAGCAAAACGCATTCGTTTTGTAAAACAAATTTTGGAGGTTTAAAATGGGATTGTTTGACAAATTCAAATCCATGATCGTTCCCGAACCCGATCCGTACAGCGAGGAGAGATTCTATACGGAACCGCTCGAAGAGGAGGAGGCTCCCCCCACGCGTCAGCCCGTCGAGGCCGAGGTTGATATCTCCGGCACCGACGCATCCACTTCCGTTGAGCTCAAGGTCGTAAAGCCCGAGAACTACGCAAGCGTTATCGAGATCGCTGACCACCTGCTCAACCACCACACCGTCGTCCTCAACCTGGAGGCAACCAACAAAGAGGTAGCGAAGAGACTCATCGACTTCCTCGCAGGCGTTGCTTACTCCATCGACGGTCAGCTCAAGAACGTATCCAACAACACCTACATCATCACGCCCCGCAACGTTGACGTTGCCGACGCGAGAGTAAAGAATCCCGCTGCTCCCCAGACCGCACCCGCGCAGAATACCGCGCCCGCAACCGGTCTGACCAGCGACACCCTTTTCTGATACCAAAAGAGCGAATACATAACTTTTTGACGGGACAAGCTTTTTTGTCCCGTCAAGGTTTTTAGTGAGGAAAAATACAATGGATGAAAACAAAACGGCGCAGCTCCCCGAGCGCGTCTTCACGCGCACCATCCGTGGCTATCAGCCCGCTGAGGTAGACGCGTATCTTGACCGCGTCACGGAGAACTACGCCGCGCTTTACCGCGAGAATATCGAGCTCACCCGACGTCTCGACGAAACGGAGCACGCCCTTGCCGAGACGAAGCGCGCGCTTGCCGAGGCAAGGTGCGCCGCCGAAGAGGCAAAGGTATCCGGCGAGGCCGTGCTCCGCGAGGCGTACGCACGCGCGGACGGGATCCTTGCCTCCGTACGCGAGAGCTGTGACACGATCCTTTGCGAGTTCCGCGAGAGGATACGGGAGCAGGAGCGCCGTCTTGACGAGGCGCGCCGTGCCGCGAGCGCCTTTAAGACGGGGCTCTACGATATCTACCGCGCACAGATCGAGCTCATGGAGCGCACCGTCCCCTGTGACGCCCCCGCCGAGATCACGCCCGCAGACCATAGCGACGAGTACGTCTCCCGCGTCGTCAGCGCCCTCAAGCGAGATATCGTGAGCCGATATGCCGCGGACCCCACCGCAAGCGCCGACGCGCTTCACGCCGCAAAGGAAGCGATCCCGCTCGGCACGGGCGAGTCGCCACCCGAACAAAAGAAGAAAAAAGAAAGCATTCCCTCCGTGACGGATATCCTTGCCGACGGAGAAAACGCCACTTGCACAGAATAAGGAGTTTCTCTCATGATTTTATGGACCATTATCATCATCGCCTCCGTTCTGCTCGACCAGCTCTCAAAATGGATCGTGGTCAGAACGATGCCCCTCTACGACACGATCCCGCTCATTGACGGCTTCTTCTCCCTTACGCATATCCGCAACAAGGGTGCGGCGTGGGGAATGTTCAGCGACAGCCGTTGGGTCTTTATCATCGCTACGGCGATCGCGCTCATCGTGCTCCCGCTCTTGCTGTACCGATACCGCAAGCTCCACTTCATGTTCGGTCTCCCGCTCTCTTTGATCATCGGCGGCGCGGCAGGCAACATGATCGACAGAGTGTTTCTCGGTTACGTCGTGGATTTCATGGAATTCACCTTTATCGACTTCCCCGTTTTCAACGTTGCGGACGTCTTTATCGTCGTCGGCACGGTCATGATGATGGTATATATCCTCTTCATCGACAGGGAGCTGTTTACCGATAAGAAAAATAAGGATGACGCGGAGGATCGCTATGATGGAGCAGACAACGATACCGTTTGAGATCGGCGCCGATCACAAGGGCGCACGCCTTGACCTCTTTCTCTCCGAGCAGATCGGGGAGCTGACTCGCTCTCACGTGCAGAAGCTCCTTGCGGACGGCTTCGTCCTCGTCAACGGCGCACCCGTCAATAAAAATTACAAGCTGAGAGTGGGAGATACCGTGGAGCTCACCATGCCCGAGCCCGAGCCGTGTCGGGCAGAGCCTGAGGATATCCCCATCGACATCGTATACGAGGATGACGATATCATCGTCGTCAATAAGCCCAAGGGCATGGTCGTGCATCCCGCCGCAGGCAACTACACGGGCACGCTCGTCAGTGCCCTGCTCTACCATTGCGGTG
The DNA here is from genome assembly GCA_017456965.1 of Clostridia bacterium. GTDB lineage: Bacteria > Bacillota > Clostridia > Oscillospirales > CAG-272 > QALR01. The sequence continues at coordinate 8,063 of JAFTIJ010000109.1, read as the reverse complement.
AGCGTCTCTCGGGCATCGGCGGCGTCATCCGCCCCGGCATCGTCCACCGTATCGACAAGGACACGAGCGGCCTGCTCGTCGTCGCCAAAAACGACGCGGCGCACCTCTTCCTCTCCGACGAGATCAAGGAGCATAAGGTCTCACGCGTATACCACGCCATTGTCCTCGGCAAGCTCGACGAGCCCTTTACCGTCGATCTGCCCATCGGTCGCCACCCCGTGGACCGCAAGAAAATGGCAGTCACCGAAAAGAACTCCAAAAACGCCGTCACCCACGTCAGCATCCTCGGGCGCTACACGGGCGCGACGCATATCCGTTGCGAGCTGGAGACGGGACGCACCCACCAGATCCGCGTACACCTCTCCCATAAAAACCATCCTCTGCTCGGCGACCTCGTCTACGGCGCCGCCAAGCACCCGATGAATCAGAAATATGCAAAATACACCGACGGGCAATGTCTGCACGCGGCGGAGCTCCATCTGACGCATCCGCGCACGGGCGAGCCCATGCACTTCGAGGCACCCCTTCCCGAGTATTTCACCAAGGTCCTCGACCTTCTGCAAAAAGCCGAGAAAGGCGGCAACGACAGCGAATGAAGAAATTCAGCAATATCCTGATCGCCTCCGACATCGACGGGACGATCCTATGGGACGCGCACTACATCAACCCCCGCAACGAGGAGCGTCTAAGATACTTCTGTGAAAACGGCGGTCACTTTGCGCTCTCCACGGGCAGAAACCACACCGACATCTTCCCCATCATGAGACGCCTCGGCGACTACGTCAATATGCCCTGCGTCCTCTGTAACGGCAGTTATCTCTACGATACGCAGAAAAAGACCGTATTGAATCCGCAGTATCTGGAGAGCGAGAGTCTCGTCGCGCTCCTCCGCGAGATCCGTACCGACTACGACGGCAGGGTCGGCTTCCGAGCCAGCTTTGACAGCGGCTTTCTCGTCTGTGAGGGCGACCGCGAGATCCTCGTCCGTCTGCGCCACTACGGGCTTGACCATCTGGCGATCCCCCGCCCCTTTGAGGACTTCGGGCGCGAGAAGCTCTACAAGGCTGTGCTGATCTCCGAGCCCACGCTCCTCTCCGAGGTACGCGCACGGGTCGCAAAATACGAGGGCGCCTTCACCTTCACGACCTCCGACCCCTACATTCTGGAGATCCAGCCCAAGGGCGTTACCAAAAGCTTTCAGTTCCCCTATCTCAAATCGCTCTACGGCGGTGCCGAGCTCTGGTGTATCGGTGACTACAATAACGATATCGAGATGCTTCGCGGCGCGGATGTCGCCGTTTGCCCGCAAACGCCGTCCGAGAGATCAAGGAAATTGCCGATTACGAGGTCTGCCACTGCAAGGACGGCGCACTCGCCGATATGATCGACCTCATCGAAGCCACTCTCACAAAAGCATAAGGAGACCGTTATGAGAACCGTACAAGCATCCGTTCACAATCAAAAAGGAGTCCTCGACCGCTTCTTCAGCGGTTGCATCGGCATCGGCCGTGCGGGCGAGGTCATGAGATATATTCCCATGCAGCAGCTCAAACGCATCCAGCGCGAGTGCCCCTTCCGCTACATCCGTTTCCACGGTATTTTCCATGAGGAGATGAATCTCGTCAGCCGTGACGAGGAGGGCAAGCTCCACTTCTCCTTCCGCTACGTCGATCAGCTCTTTGATACACTCCTTGAAAACGGCATCCGCCCCGTGGCGGAGCTCGGTCTGATGCCCGTAGCGATGGCGTCGGAGGAAAAATCCGTTTTCTGGTGGAAGCTCAACGTCTCCATGCCTCGCGATATCGCCGAGTGGAATCTCCTCATCGAGACCTTCATGCGCCATATCACCGAGCGCTACGGTGAGGACGAGGTCGCAACGTGGTACTTTGAGATCTGGAACGAGCCAAACCACCCGAGCTTCTTCACCGAATACAAAAATATCGACGCCTACTTCACTCTCTACGACACCGCGGCGCGCGCCATCAAACGCGTCAGCGAGCGCTACCGCGTCGGCGGTCCTGCGACGGCGGGCATGATATGGATCGACAAAATGGTCGAGCATTGCCGCGCCTCGGGCGTTCCGCTTGACTTCATCACCAGCCACAGCTACGGCATCAAGGGTGATTTCGACCCCGACGGCACCGCCATCACGTATCTCCCCACGGTCGATAAGGTCGCGCGCGAGGTACGCCACCACGGCGCCTACTGTCACGAGAACGGTCTCCCGCTCATCATCACCGAGTGGTCAAGCTCCTACTCAGGACGCGACCCGATCCACGACCACTATTTCAATGCCGTATATCTCCTGCGCGCAGTCAAGCAATGCGAGGGCTATGCGGACATGCTCTCCTATTGGACCTTCTCCGATATTTTTGAGGAGCTTCTCCCGCCCGACGAGCCCTTTCACGGCGGCTTCGGTCTCTTCAATATGCAGTCCATCCCCAAGCCGATCTATCACGCCTACCGTTTTCTGCACGCGCTCGGCGATACGGAGCTCGTCTGTGAGGACGAGAACGCTTACGTCTGCCAATCGGACGATGCAGTACAGGTTCTTTTCTGGAACATATCGCATCCCGAGGGAAAGGTAGCCAATCGCAGACACTTCTCATCCACTCGCCCCGCCGCCGTCCTTGACGACGCCACAGTCATCATCGAGGGGCTCACCCCCGAAACGCCGCACCGTATCACGCGCGAGACCGTCGGCTACCGCATGGCAGACCCCTACACGCATTATCTCAGCGGTGCCTACGGTACGCTTACGACGAGAGAGCAGACCGAGGCGCTGATGAAAACCGCCGTCCCCGCACACGCGGAGTATGAAGCCGTAACCGACGCGCACGGCACGCTCACGCTCACCGTCCCCCAGACGGAGAACCAAGCCGACCTCCTCGTGATCCGCCCCGCTACGACGCATGAAGGGTAAGAGCCACGTCAAGATATGCCATAAGATCAAAAAACTGCTTTCCTTTTGGGAAAGCAGTTTTTTTACATATAGGAAATTGCACGAAATAGACCTCGCCGTTTTGCCGTGCTCGTCTGCACGGAAAGCTGCGATAGGCGAGCATCTTCCTGCGGGCGTTGCCCGCTTTTTTAACCTATAGGAAATTGCGCAAAACAGACCTCGCCGTTATGCCGTGCTTATCTGCGCGGAAAGCTGAGATAGGCGAGCACAAGGATGCGGGCACGGCCCGCTTTTTATTTCACGTTATTCCGTTTTCTTCTTTTTCTTCTTCGGCTCGATGGAAATATCGGCAACGCCCGCCTTGAAGCCCTTACCGATGGTCTCCGTTGCCTCCGAGAGGATCATGAAGGCATTCTCGTCCATCTTACGAACGAGCGTCTTGAGGTTGAAGATCTCGTTTTTCTTAACGACGCAGAAAATGATCTTCTTGCTCTCCTTGGTGTACCAGCCCTGGCCGTCGATCAGCGTCACACCGCGATTGATCTCCTTCATCAGGACGTCTGCGATCTCCTCGTAGCGATCGGTAAAGATATACGCAACGCGCGTCTTATCAAAACCGCTGTTGATGATATTGAAGGCGTTGGTCTGCATAAAGGTCGTGATAACCGAGAAGAAAATACTCATCAGCACGGCGGCAAAGGTACCGTCCGAGCCGTTGGCGTTTTTAGTCATGACGGACGCGCCGATCACGACCGCCGTCTCGATCGCAAACAGAAGATTATGCGTAGAGATCTTGGGCATAAAGACCTTGACGATCAGCGCGATCAGGTCCGAGCCGCCCGTGGAGTAGCCGCGCGTGAACATAAACGCGACCGCCGCACCGAGCACGATACCGCCGAAAAGCGCACAAAGCAGTCGGTTGTCCGCCGCATTCGGGAAAAGACCGTCAAAAATACCGAGCGCCGCCGTACCGTCCACAAAGACAGAGCTGACGAGGATGCCGACCACCGCCTTCACGCAGGAGCGTGCGCCGTAGAAAATAGCGAACAAGATCACGAGAGGAATGTTGATCACCGTGATCATGGTACCTGTCGGCAAACCGAACAAAATATTCAGCGCCGTGGCGATACCGCCCGCACCGCCGATAAAGATCTGACCCGGCACAAAGAACATATTGTAGGCAATCGCAAAGAGGAGACCGCTGGCGATCAGATAGATCGCGTCGGTCAGGATCTCACGGACCCATGAATTTTTTGTTGGTAATTTCATAGACGAATCCTTTCACAACAATATTGTTATATGATATTCCCATTATAACATTTTTTATCCACGCCGTCAAGGAATAGATGAAGAAAAGCAAGAATATATTTTAAATGCAGCGGGCGATGCCCGCATTTAAAATGAAACGGCATTTTCGTTACAAAAATTTTCCGAGAGGAGTACGGGACAAAAAGCATGAAACGAGTCAAACGGTTTGCGGCAAACGCGCTTTTGATGGGCGCAGTCACGATCTTTATGCGGAGCGTATCCGTCGTCTTTAACGCCTACGTTTCCTCGAAGATCGGGGCGCAGGGCATGGGGCTTTACTCCCTGATCACCAGCGTCTATCTGTTTGCGGTCACGCTCGCGGGCTCGGGCATCAGCCTCGCCGTCATGCGTCTGGTCTCCGAGGAGCTGGCGCGCGACGATCACGCGGGCGTCGTCTGCGCCATGAGACGGTGTCTTGGCTACGCGCTGTTTTTCGGCACACTCTCCTTTGCCCTTCTCTTTTTCGGTGCAGATTTTCTCTCCGAGTGCGTTCTCCGCGACGCGCGCACCTACAGGAGCCTGCGCGTGCTCTCCGTCGCGCTTCCCTTTATCGCGCTGTCTAACGTTTTCAGCGGCTACTTCAACGCCGTGCGCCGTGTGGCAAAGAGCGCGTCCGCCAATCTCATCGAGCAAATGATCAAGATCGCGCTGACGGTCACACTCATCTCCCGTTACGCGCCGCGCGGTATCGAGGAGGCGGTGCTCTCGCTCGTCATCGGCTCCGCCGTGTCGGAGGGGCTCTCCTTCCTCTATCTCTCGCTTTTTTATCTTGCGGACAAAAGGCGGCATCTTCGCGCCACCTCGCCAAAGCGTGACGGCGGGATCCGCCGCCGTATGCTCGGTATCGCCCTGCCGATCGCGCTCTCCTCCTACCTGCGCTCGGGGCTCGTCACCGTCGAGCACATCCTGATCCCCGTCGGACTGCGTAAGCACGGCGCGGATTACGAGTCGGCGCTCGCCTCCTACGGCACAGTACACGGCATGGTCTTCCCGCTCATTCTCTTCCCCTCCGCGGTCTGCTCCACCTTCTCGGGGCTGATCGTGCCCGAGCTCTCGGAGCTCGCCGCAAGCTATCGGACAGTCTACGGCAATAAGCATATCTGCTATATCGTGCGTCGGGCGCTGACCCTCGCGCTCTTTTTCGGAATCGGAACGGCAGGCGTCCTGCTTTGCTTTGCCGATCGGCTCGGGCTTGCCGTATACGCAAGCGAGGAGGCGGCGTATTACATCCGCATCTTTGCGCCACTCGTCCCCGTCATGTATCTCGATACGACGGTCGACGGGATGCTCAAGGGGCTCGGTCAACAGCTCCACTCCATGCTCTACAACATCATCGACGCGAGCATGAGCGTCGTACTCGTCCTGACACTCCTGCCAACGCTTGGGATCTACGGCTACGTCGTATGCATCTATATCACGGAGCTCGTCAATCTCGCCTTCAGCCTCTCCCGTCTGATGACGGTGACGGGCGCACACGTCCCTCTGCGTAAGGCACTCGTGACCCCCTTGATCTGCACGGCGGGCGCTTCGGCGCTCACCTCGATCGTCCTCCACGTCACGGTAGGCGCCGTGCGGACCGTCCCCGTGCTCGTTTTCGGCATCGTGCTCTGCGCGCTGATATACGTTCTGCTCTTACGCACGACCTGCGCGATCGACGCCGAGGACAGCCGCTGGATTCGCGGGATACTGAAAAATAATACTTGAAATTTTTGTTTTTTTATGATATACTGTATGAAAACCTCCAAATCCGAAAAGAAAGGTTTGAATGGAAATGAAAATTCTCGAATCCGCAGAAAATTATCTGGAGACCATCCTGATCCTCCATAAACGAAACGGAAACGTCCGCTCCATTGACATCGTCAACGAGCTCGATTATACCAAGCCCAGTGTCAGCATCGCCATGAAGCATCTCCGTGAAAACGGCTTTATCGAAATGGACCGCGCAGGCCACATCACTCTTTGCCCGAGTGGCAGAGCCATCGCCGAAAAGATCTATGAGCGCCACACCCTGCTCTCCAAATGGCTGATCTCTCTCGGCGTTCCGCCCGACATCGCCGCCGAGGACGCCTGCCGTATCGAGCACGTGCTCAGCACAGAGACCTTTGACGCCATCAAGCGTCACGCCGAGCATTACGGCAAAGCCACACAGTCGTAAACGAATCAGATCCTGTCAAGCGCCATCGTACACCGATAGACGCCCGGCAGGATCTTTTTCATATTCTATAAAAGCGGAAGCCGCGCCGTTTTGCCGTATTTGATTACGCAGAAAGCCCCAATAGGCACAAGGGTGCGGGGACTGCCCGCCGCCGCTTACAGGGCGGCAATGAGGCAGTCGATCGCCTCGTCCGCAGTTGCCCAGCCCGTAGTCACGCGGATCAGGCGCGAGCCGTCCTCCACGGGGCCCCAATCGTCCACGACGACCTTCGTCAGGATCTCGCGGAGCTTCTCCTCGCTCACAAGGAAGAACTGCTGATTGGTGCGGGAGTCGATATAGACGCGATACCCCTTTTCCTCAAACGCGCGACGGATGCGCATCGCCTGACAGACGGCCTTCTTTGCGATCGAGAAGTAGAGCCCGTCCGTAAACAGCGTGTCAAACTGAAGCCCAAGCAGTCTGCCCTTGGCAAGAAGCGCGCCGTGCTGCTTGATCTGTGTGAAGAAATGCGGCACGTCCTCACCGCGCGGGAAGACCGCCGCCTCACCGAAGAGTGCGCCGACCTTCGTGCCGCCGATGCAAAAGGCGTCACAGTATTTCGCGATGACGGGAAGCGTAACGTCCGTCCCCTCTGCCATCAGACCGAAGCCGAGACGCGCACCGTCGAGATACAGGCGCATCCCGTACTCGTCGCAGACCTCACGCAGAGCCCTCAGCTCCGCCTCCGTATAGAGTGTACCGTACTCGGACGGATGCGATATGTAGATCGCACCGGGGCGCACCATGTGCGTCCAAACGTCCTGATAGAAGCGGACGAGATACTCTCTTGCGCTCTCGGCCGTGATCTTGCCGTCCACAGCGGGGACGGTAATGACCTTATGACCCGTGTACTCGATCGCGCCCGCCTCGTGTAGGCTGACGTGCCCCGTATCCGCCGCCATGACGCCCTCGTAGCCGTGAAGCAGTGCGTCCAGCACGACGGCATTGGTCTGCGTACCGCCAACGAGGAAGTATACCGCCGCCCCCTCACATTCGCACGCCTTGCGGATCTTCTCCTTTGCGGACGCGGTATACTCGTCCATACCGTAGCCGACGGTCTGCTCCGTATTGGTCTGCATCAGGCGCTCCATAATGCGCGGATGCGCGCCCTCAAGATAATCACAATTAAATCTGAACATCGTATTCTCCCAATCTGTCTCTGTCTGCCGCTTGTGCGACAAACGTATTTCCGTTTTATTGTAACAAAAAAAGCACCTCCTGTCAATCCGTCCGTGCAACTCTTTTTCCACACAGCGCATTGCGGGCAGTACTCGGCGGGCGGTTTGGTTGAGCGGAAACGCTGTCAGGCTCCCTGCGGAGGGAGCTCCCGACGAAAGTCGGGTGAGGGAGAGAGCGTGTAATATAGGTGCAAGCTGAGATTACGGGATGGGTTACTACTATAGATATCGTCAGCCAAGATCATATACAGCCTGTAAGATTTCATACACGCGCACTCCTTCCACCGCTACGCGGTCCCCCTCCCTCGCGGATGGAGGCTTTCGGTAACCTGCGCTTTTGTTATAAAACACTCTGACAAATTGGAATTTGTGGGCAGTTTGGTAGAGCGGAAACGCTCGTTCGGCTCCCTCTGACGAGGGAGCTGTCACCGAAGGTGACTGAGGGAGAGCGCGTGTAATAAAGGTGCAAGCTAAGATTACG
>JAFTIJ010000108.1 GCA_017456965.1 Clostridia bacterium | reverse complement strand
GCCTCTCACTCCGGGAGAGGTGGCACGCGCAAGCGTGACGGAGAGGGCGGATTCCCACCGGTGTATACCCTCTCAGTCAGCTCACGCTGACAGCTCCCCCGAAGTGGGAGCCTCCCGTGGAACCGATGATTCAATCAAATTTCCATCGTAGGGGCGCTCTGCGATCGCCCGAAAAGCTTGTATTTACGCGGTTTTTTAGCGGGCGAACACAGTTCGCCCCTACGGGTACGGTAATAAATCATCGTTTCCTCGGGCGGAGTATCGTTTGTGAAGGCACATGGTTTACACTTCCCCGATCAACAAGTGAAAAACAAAACGGGAGCAAGCTCCGCGCACGGTGTATTCCGTGAGGGGCTTGCTCCCGTTTTTACGTATTCGTCCGTTATTTTCCCTTGAAGGGCAAGAAGCCCTTGCCGTAGATCTCGCTCGTCTGATTGATGGTGACAAAGGCGTGCTCGTCCACGGTCTTGGCGTAATCCTTGAGCTTTGCCGCCTGATAGGGGGTCATGGCGGTAAAGATCACGGTCTTCGTGGTATCGGTGAAGGCGCCGTGCGCATCCCAAAGGGTCGCGGAGCGATTCAGCGTTTCCGTGATGTAGTGGATGATCTCCTTCGGTGCCGAGGTGATGATCATCAGGCTCTTGCGGCGATTGAGTCCGTCCGCAACGGTCTGTACGAGATAGGACTTGATGAGCATACCGATCGCGGAGCAGATACCCGTCTTGACGTCAAAGACAAAGAAGGATGCCGCTACGATCAAGCCGTCGGCGATCACCAGACACACGCTGATGTCCGCGTTCGTATACTTTCTGACGATGAGGGCGATAATGTCCGTGCCGCCCGTACTGCCGCCGCTCTTGAAGTTGAGCGCCGCGCCGATCGCGCCGAGCAAGCTCGCAAGGAAGAGCTCCAGCACGATCTCGTCCGTCAGATTGGTGCCGGGGGCAATCGGATACAAGAAGGCAAACACGTTGACCATACCCGTATACAAAAGCGTACAGTAGATCGTCTTCCAGCCCATGCCGAAGCCGAGGAAAACGATACCCAGAACGAGTGAGAGGAGGTTGGAGACGGTTACGAAGGTGGAGGTGTCGATATTCTCAAAGATCTTACCGAGCAGGATCGAGAGACCGCTGAAGCCGCCCGTCGAGAAGCCGTTCGGCATCTTGAAGAAATATACGCTCATCGCCGTGACGATCGCACCCGCAGAGAGCAGGAGCACGTCACTGACCGTCGCGTGCACCGTTTGCTTATCAAGCTTGAACTTAACCATGATTACAATGTCCTTTCACGAAATCGGTTTTTGATCCATATACGGTCAGTATAGCATAAAAATAATATTTTGTAAATACCTATTTCAAAAAGGGTGTATGTTTTCTGAATTTATATACAGATATCTTATCAAACGCTTGAATAAAGCGAATTTATTCGGAAATGTGATGCAAAATCGCCGCAGATACTCTTGCATATTTAGTCTTCGTGTGGTATCATCAATAAACTTTATGAGAATCATTCCGAAAGGATAATCCTATGCGCGCAGACCGTTTTCTTCATCAATCAGGGCTCGCCCGTAGCCGTAGCCACGCCGCCTCGCTGATTCGTGGCGGCGTCAGCATTTCGGGCAAACGGATCAAAAAACCGTCGGAGGAGATCCCCGAGGATACCCCTCTCACCGCCATCGAGATTGAAAATCCGTCGAGATACGTCAGCCGTGGCGGTATCAAGCTGGAGGCGGCGCTGAACTGCTTCCACCCCGAGGTGGCGGATCGGATCGCGCTCGACCTCGGCGCCTCCACAGGCGGCTTTACCGACTGTCTTCTCCAAAACGGCGCGAGGCGCGTCTACGCCGTCGACGTGGGGCACGGTCAGCTCGACCCCACCCTTGCACACAACCCGCGCGTCGTATCCATGGAGGGCGTCAACGCGCGTACGCTGACACCCGATATGCTCGGAGAGACGTGTGACCTCGCGGTCTCCGATCTCTCCTTTATCTCGCAAACGCTCGTTTATCATACCGTACTGCAATGCGTCAAACGCGGCGGTATCTTTATCAGCCTGATCAAGCCGCAGTTTGAGGCGGGCAAAGACGCCCTCTCCAAGAGCGGCGTCGTCCGCGACCGCAATATCCATCTGCGCGTGATCGAGAGTCTCTTTGAGACGGCACGTACCGTCGGGCTCTGCCCCGAGGCGCTCGCCCCCTCCCCCATCGAGGGCGGAGACGGCAATCGCGAGTACCTTGCCCTCTTCCGTGTGGGAGAGACGGGCACGACGCAGACGATCGACGTCCGTCACGTCGTATTTGACACCTGAAAGGAGTAAGACGATGAAAAAGCCAAGTTCCGTAGCGATCTTTATCAAGCCCGGATGCGACGACGGGCTCTTTTATACCAAGCGTGTCATCTCTCTCCTTGCCCCCTACGGGATCACCGTTCTCCTTGACGCGCGACATCGCGCGAGCTTCAACGTGACGCCCGACAGCGTCCGCTTTCTCCCCGACGAGCAGACGATGATCGAGACGGCGGAGATGATGCTGGTCCTCGGCGGAGACGGCACCATGATCCGATACGGCGTACGCGCCGCCGTCCTCTCCAAGCCCACCGTCGGCGTCAACCTCGGCACGCTCGGCTTCCTCACCGCGCTCGAACGCACGGAGCTCGAAAAGCTCTCTGCCATCGGTACGGGCGACTACACCATCGAGCAACGTATGCTCCTTGACGCGGAGATCCGTGACGCCCAAGGCACGGTGATCCACCGTCAGCACGTGCTCAACGACGTGGTCCTCGCCAGCGGTCTGCGCTCCCGCATTGCGGAGTTTGCGCTGTACTCGCAAAACGGCATGATCCTCGACTATCGCGCCGACGGCGTCATCGTCGCTACCCCGACGGGCTCGACGGCGTACTCCTTCTCTGCGGGCGGTCCCGTCATCGACCCCACCGCCGAGATCATCTCCGTCACGCCGCTCTGCCCTCACACCCTGCTTCGCGGCTCCGTCCTCCTCGCACCCGACACCGAGCTCCGCATCTCGGGCAAGACGCGCGACGAGAACACCACCGACGTTCACGTCACGATGGACGGCAAGAACAGCCGTCTGATCCCGCCCGACGCGTCCGTCCACATCGTCCGCTCTCCCCACACCCTCGGCATCGTCAAGATCGGACCCAATCGCTTCTACGATATCCTCGAAACCAAATTAAATAAAAAATAAGAAAGCTCGGTAATTATGAAAAACACACGTCACTCCCGAATCCTCGAAATCATCAGCGAAAACGTCATCGAAACGCAGGACGATCTGATCGACCGCCTCCGCGACAGCGGCTACGCCGTCACGCAAGCCACCGTCTCCCGCGATATCAAGCAGCTCGGTCTTGTCAAGACCGCGACCAAGGACGGCGGCTATCAGTACACCGTTGCCAAAAACGACAGCACGAGCAACGAAAACAAGCTCAAGAATATCATGCGCGAAACCATCCTCAGCGCACAGAACGCAGAAAACATCATCGTCGTCAAGACCTATCCCGGCATGGCAAACGCCGCCGCCACCGCGATGGACTCGCTGGCAGGCGAGACGATCCTCGGCAGCATCGCGGGTGACGACACGATCTTCGTCGTCGTCAGAAATGACGAGGACGCCGTGATCTTCTCCGAATATATCAAGGATATCATCGGTCTTTGAGGTACGCCATGCTAAAAGAACTTTCCATCAAGAATATCGCGATCATCCGACAGGAGTGCGTCAGCCCCGAGGAGGGACTGACCGTGCTCACGGGTGAGACGGGCGCGGGAAAATCCATCATCATCGACTCCGTGGGGCTCATCATGGGAGAGCGCGCCTCCAAGGAGCTGATCCGCGGGGGCACCTCCAAGGCGATGGTCTCCGCGCTTTTTGACGGCATCTCCGACGAGGTATCCGCCGCCGCCGCCGAGCTCGGCATCGAGATCGAGGACGGCACCCTGCTCTTTCAGCGCGACATTACCGCATCGGGCGGCTCCACGGCGCGCATCAACGGCAGAGCCGTACCGCTCTCCATCGTCCGTGAGCTCGCGCCGAAGCTGATCACCATCCACGGTCAGCACTCGGGCGAGTCATTGCTCAACGAGGAGACCCACATCCGCTTCCTCGACGCCTTTGCTGACGCCGAGGCGGAAAAGAGCGACTACGCCGCGCTCTACGACACCATGCTCTCCGTACAAAAGCGCATCGCCGCCATTGCACGTGACGAGCAGGAGAAGGCGCGCACCATCGAGCAGCTCAGGTTCCAGATCAAGGATATCGACGCCGTCTCGCCGCGCGAGGGCGAGGAGGAGGAGCTGAAAAACAAAAGGACAAAGCTCCAGAATGCCGAGAAGATCACCAAGCACGCCAAGCTCATCTACCGCGCATTGGCAAGAAACGAAAAGGGCTTCTCCGCCTGCGATCTGATCGACAAGGCGCTGGAGGCCATGGACTCGTTGGAGGGCGTCATCAAGGAGGCGCCCGCCTACGTTGAGCTTTTGACCGACTTCCGCTATCGGATCGAGGACATCGCCGAGACCATCCGCGGCGAATGTGACTTCGGCGTAAAGAATCCGAGCGAGCTCTTGGACAAGATCGAGGAGCGTCTGGATAATCTCCAGCGCTTACGCAAAAAATACGGCGCCACCGTCACCGAGATACGGGAGTACCGCGCGCGCGCGATGGAGAAGCTACACGACCTGGAGTGCTCCGAGGAGCTGGCGCAGGATCTCGAAAATGAGTTAAGCGACATCCGCAAGCGCATGAAAGCCATCGGTGCCGCCATCACTGCCAAGCGCCGCGCCGCCGCCAAGGCGCTGGAGGAGAGGATCACCGCCGAGCTCGTCTTCCTCGATATGGAGAAGGTTCGCTTCCGCATCGAGGTCGCGCCACTCGCACAGTTTGCGCAAAACGGTATGGACAGGGTCGCCTTCCTCGTCTCCGCTAACCCCGGCGAGCCCCTCCAGCCGCTCGCCAAGGTCGCCTCGGGCGGCGAGCTGTCGCGTATGATGCTCGCCCTGCGTTGCGCGTTTGCAGACAAGGAGCACACGGGAACGCTGATCTTTGACGAGATCGACACGGGTATCTCGGGCAGGACCTCACACCGCATCGGCGTGAAGCTCCGCGAGGTCGCCTCGTCGGGTACGCAGGTCATCTGCGTCACACATTCTCCCCAGATCGCCGCCATCGCCAAAACGCATCTTTTCGTCAGCAAAACGGAGATCGACGGCAGAACGGAGTCCTCCGTCCGCATCCTCGAACGCGCCGAGCGTGAGGAGGAGATCGCCCGCATCATCGGCGGTGCCGAGATCACCGACCAGACCCTCGCCGCCGCAAGGGAGCTTCTGGACGCAAATCTTTAAGACACGCCACAAAAGATATCTGCAATAAAAGCGGGCTGTGCCCGCGTCCTTGTGCTCGCCTTTCGCAGCTTTCCTCGCCGTCAAGCGCGGCATAACGGCGAGGTCTGTTTTGCACAAATTTCTATAGTTTTTAAAAAAGACAGAGAAATTTTTATGTTTCTCTGTCTTTTTCTTATAATAATCGCAATCAAGGCATCACCACGAAGAAATCGGAGTAAAGATCGGGGAAGCAATATACAAAGACCGATACCCCATCCGCATTGTCCGCACGGAAGAAATAATACTCGCCAAGGTTGCTCGAACGCATACCCACCTCGGTCCGATGGCAATAACCGATCTCCTGTAACAGCACCGTATACTGCAACGCGTGATCCAGCGATAAGCCACTGCACTTAAAGCGCGCGCTTCTCTCATCGTACGTCGTCTGATTGATGATATCGTTCGGTCTCGGGATCAGGCTTGTGAACTCGTTCATGGGCCACAGATCGTCATAAGCACTGCGACCGTCGCCGTAGCTGACATCCCAGCTACCGTCTGTGTAAACGGTCACCGTAGCAATGGTGTTGCTGACGATACGGGCAGGCGTTTTTCCGCCACTCGCGTTACCGCCGCTCACGTTGCCGTTGCCGCCCGTGTTGCCGTTGCCGCTCGCGCTACCGTTGCCGCCCGCGTTGCCGTTGCCGCCCGCGTTGCCGTCAAGATGATAGCCCGGCTCGGGTGCGACTGCCGTGCCGCTCTGACCCTGCTTACCGGGGCCGCCCGTATAGCCGTTGCCCGTACAGGAGCATACCATTTTCTCCATACTGTGCTTGCCTGCCGCGCCGCCGATACCGCCCGCGCCGCCCGCACCG
>JAFTIJ010000107.1 GCA_017456965.1 Clostridia bacterium | reverse complement strand
ATCGGTTCCACGGGAGGCTCCCACTTCGGGGGAGCTGTCAGCGTGAGCTGACTGAGAGGGTATACACCGGTGGGAATCCGCCCTCTCCGTCACGCTTGCGCGTGCCACCTCTCCCGGAGTGAGAGGCTTTGCAAAATGTGAATTTTTTGATAAAACATCGTAGTAGGGACCGGCGTCCCCGACGGTCCAAAAAGCGAAAACACACCCTGCGCTGTCATCCTCGAACGGAACGAAGTGTAGTGAAGGATCTGCGCACGTGGATACTCCCCGATCCGATTTGCATTCTTTTCAGAAAAATTCCATCGTAGAGAGTATCGCAACGCACCGGCGTTGCCACTTACGGTGAATCCGATTCATGATAACAAAAATCCCGCAGACCGATTGGACGGTTTGCGGGATTTTTTGTCGGATATGATTGGTTTATTCGATATTCAGCATCAACGGGTTGTCGTTTGGTCGGTATTCAGAGTCAGATCTGATTCTTTTCCATCCATGCGGTGAGCTTCTCGCCGATCTTCTTCATTGCGCCCGCCTCGTAGGGGAGGTCGAGGGATGCGCCCTTGACGAGCTCCTCAAAGGTCTCGGTGCCCGCCTTATCCACAAAGGCGAGGTATCTCTGCCATGCGTCCTGTCTGTCCGCAAGAGACGCAAACCAGAACTGGAACGCGACGACCTGCGCCATGCAGTAGTCGATATAATAGAGAGGATACATATAGATGTGGAGCTGTCTCTGCCAGCCTGCGCCGCGTCCGTAGAAGGGAAGCGCGTCAAAGTCGATATAGGGGCGATACTTCTTCTCCAGCGTCAGCCAGAAGGCGTTTCTCTCCTCGGGTGTCATCTCGGGGCACTCATACATCTTGTGCTGGAACTCATCCACCATACAGCCGTAGGGGATGAAGATCACGGAGTCCTCCAGATGCGAGATCTCGTACTTTCTGGTCGCGTCACCGAAGAACTTATGGTGCCACGGTGCGGTCAGAAACTCCATGCTCATCGAGTGGCACTCGCACGCCTCGATCGTGGGATCGAAGAAATCCGAGAGCTCGACCTTGCGCGCGGAGCGGTAGAAGGCGAAGGCGTGACCCGCCTCATGCGTCAGCACGTCCACGTCGCCCGCCGTGCCGTTGAAGTTGGAGAAGATGAAGGGCGCCTGATAGTCTGCGAGGTTGGTGCAGTAGCCGCCGGGCGCCTTGCCCTCCTTGGCAACGACGTCGAGCAGCTCGTTGTCGTACATAAAGTCGATAAACTCCGCCGTCTCGGGCGAGAGCTCGCGGTACATCTCGCGTCCTGCCGCGAGGATATCCTCGGGCGTGCCCTCGGGGATGGGGTTGCCGTCGGGGAACATAAAGACGTCGTCGTGGAATTTCAGACGGTCCACGCCGATGCGCTTCGCCTGCGTTCTCTTGACCGCCTCTACGACGGGCACGAAGTCCCTTGCGATCTGATCGCGGAAGGCGGCGACGTCACGGCTGTCGTAGCAGTTTCTGCCCAGACGGTCGTAACCGAGTGCGATAAAGTTCTCATGGCCGAGCGCCTTTGCCTGCGCGGTACGGTTCTTGACGAGCTTATCGTAGAGCTCGTCGAGCTTCTCGCGGTGGCTGTCAAAGCACTCACCCTCCGCAACGTACGCCGCACGGCGCACCTCGCGGTCGGTGCTCTGCTTATACGGACCGAGCTTGGCGATCGGGAGCGTCTTGCCGTCAAACTCGACCGTCATGGACGCGTAGAGCGCCTGATACTCGGAGACCAGCGCGTTCTCCTCCTGCATGAGGGACATGATCTCGGGGGTAAAGGTGCGCGCGTCGATCTCCAGATTACGGAAGAAGAGCGAGCCGAGCTTCTCCTCCAGCTCCGCGCGATAGGGAGACTGCAGCATCTGCGTGAGGATCTCCTGGATCTTCTCCTGCAGGGCAGGGGAGTTCTCGTCCATAAAATCGTTCTCCGCCGTGTAGTATTCGTCGGCGGTGTCGATGGTGTGACGGATGCTTGCGACCGTCGCCGTCGTAAAGGTGTGCTGCTTGATGGCGTCCGCCTTTTTATAGAGCGCGATCTGCTCGTCGGCGCTCTTGGCCTCGGCGATCGCCTGCGCGATCGCGTCAAGCTCCGCGCGGATCGCGTCGATGTCGGGACGGACGTAGGGCATTTCAGAAAATTTCATAATCAATAACCTTTCCGTTATGAGATGGTATACTCGAAGATATCCTGCGTTGCCTTCAGAAACTCGCGCGCGATGATGGCGTGACCCGCCTCGGTCGGGTGCGTTCCGTCCCAGATCCAGTAGCTCGGCTCACGGACGGTCATCGCCTCGTCAAAGGCACACTGCAGAGGAACGAAGACCGCGCCAAACTCCTTTGCCAGTCGGCGCACCGCCTTTTGTTCGCTCAAAAGCCTCGCCGCGCGGACGGTCGCGGGCAGGGGCGTATTCTTCTGCCCGTCAATATGGGCAAAGGGCTCCATCAAAATGAGCTTCAGCGCGGGGTTTTTCTCGCGCGAGAGCGTCAGCAGTCGGCGGTAGTTCTCCTCGTACGCCGTACAGGAGAGATCGTAGATCCCCTCCTTACAGCCGAAAAGACAGTCGTTGACACCGACGAGGATCGAGAGCACGTCGGGGCAGACGTCGAGCGCGTCGCTCTGCCAGCGCGCAAGCAGCATATCCGTGCGGTTGCCCGATATGCCGCGGTTGACAAACTCATACGCCCGCTCGGGATACTTCATTCCCAAAAGCCCCGCGATGATATATACGTAGCTATGCCCGATCTGATGATTTTTATCCCATGCCGACGCCGCGCTTTTATATCTCGCGCCGTCCGTGATGGAATCCCCCTGAAATAAGATTTTCATGACTCGGTTCCGTTCCTTTCCAAAAGTTTTATCTTCTTGCCGTTATGATACCACAATGCGGAAACATTGTCAAGTTTACGAAAAAAATATCTCTTTCCTGTAAATATGAACGAATCTGGACTTGATTTTTATCGAAAAATAGGTTATACTTAACCATACTGTGAATTTTTGAGCCATATGATGCGCAAACGGACAGAAAAACGAAAATTATGTTCTATTGGAAAGGAATGGTCATAGAATTATGATAAAAGTGGAACATCTGACAAAACAGTACGGCGACCGTCTCGCCGTTAACGACATCAGCTTTGAGGTACAAAAGGGCGAGATCGTCGGCTTCCTCGGTCCGAACGGCGCGGGCAAGTCCACGACGATGAATATCCTGACGGGCTACCTCTCCTCCACCTCGGGACGCGCCATGGTGGACGGGCTGGACATCCTTGAGCACCCGCTCGCCGTCAAGAAAAAGATCGGCTTCCTCCCCGAGACGCCCCCGCTGTATCTGGAAATGACGGTAAGAGAATATCTCTACTTCATCTACGATCTCAAAAAGTGCACGCTCAACCGCAAGGCACACATTGAGGAGATCTGCCGCGTCGTGGGCATCGAGTCCACGCTCGACCGCATGATCCGCAACCTCTCCAAGGGCTACCGCCAGAGAGTCGGCATCGCGGGCGCGATCGTCGGCAACCCCGAGGTCATCATCTTCGACGAGCCCACAAACGGTCTCGACCCGAAGCAGATCATCGACATCCGCAACCTCATCCGCGAGCTCGGCAAGGAGAGAACCATTATTCTCAGCACCCACATCCTCTCCGAGGTCAAGGCCGTCTGCGACAGAATCCTCATCATCAACGAGGGCAAGATCGTCGCCGATGAAAAGACGGAGAATATCGAGCGCGCGCTCCACGGCAACCGCCGCCTCATCATCCGCATCGACGGTCCCGCCGCCTCCGTGCTCCCCGCACTCAAGAGAGTAAACGGCGTCACCTACGCACAGGCATCGCAGAAGCACTCGGACGGAAGCTCCACCTTCATCGTCGAGAGCCGTGACGACGTCGATATCAGAAAGCCCATCTTCTATATGCTCGCACAGAACTCCTGGCCCATCCTCGCCATGGAATACGCGGGCTCCAATCTGGAGGAGCTCTTCATCTCCGTCGTGGACGAAGCAGACGCCTCCGACAAAAAACAAGCGTAAGGGAGGACTACCGAAATGTTCGCTATCTACAAGCGCGAAATGCGCGCCTACTTCACGTCGCCCGTCGGCTATATGTTCTGCGCCATCTTCTTTGCCGTCAGCGCGTTCCTTTTCATGCTCTACAACGTGCAGGCGGGTGAGGACGCTCACTACCCCAGCTACTTCTCCATCCTGCTCTACCTCTTTATTATTATCATCCCGCTTCTGACCATGAAGCTGATCAGCGAGGAGCGTAAGATGCGCACCGACCAGCTCATCACGACCGCCCCCGTTACCCTCGGCGGCATCGTCATGGGTAAGTATCTCGCCGCGCTCACCATGTTCGGCGGCTCCTTCGTGCTGACCTCCATCGTCTACTACATCCCCCTTGCAATGTACGGCACGCCGAATACCGCCATGTACGCAGGCTGCGTCATCGGCGTCTTCCTCGTCGGCTCCGCCTTCATCTCCATCGGCATCTTCATCTCCTCCCTGACGGAGAACCAGTTCATCTCCGCACTCGGCACGATCGCCGCGATCGTTTTCCTGCTCCTCGTCAGCGCGCTCAACAGCTACATCAATAACGAGACGATCCGCAACTTCCTCTCGGGTCTGTCCGTTACCAGCCGTTACGCCTATTTCTCCAACGGCATCTTCAGCTACGACGCTCTGCTCTACTTCATTTCCATTTCCGCCGTCTTTCTCTTCCTCACCATCCGTGTCTTTGAGAAACGCCGCTGGTCCAATTCCTGATTTCGGAGGATAATTATCATGGCAAACACAAGCAAAACCAAGCAGCCGCGCGACAAGAGAAACCTGAAATACGGCTCTCTCTCCGTGATCGTGACCGTCGTCTTCGTCGTGCTGGTCATCGTACTCAATATCATCGCAACCTCGCTCTCCTCCGTCTACGGCTGGTACACCGATATGACGGCGTCGGGCTTCTACTCCCTCTCCGACCCCTTCGTCGAGCAGATGGACGAGCTCTTGAACCCCGAGGGCGGCGACCCCGTATATTTGAATATCGTTCTGATGTGTGAGGAGGACTACTTCAAGACCTACGGCTACTTCGCCCCCACCGTCTACCACTCCCTCAAGGAGCTGGCGGCAACCTTTGATAACGTCAATATCGTTGCCTACAACACCACCGTTCACCCCGAGCTTGCGGAGAAGTACAAGACCACCGCGCTTGACACCCCCGCACTCGACGATATCGTCTTCGAGCTCTGCGACGAAAACGGCAACGCCCTCATCGGCACCCCCGCCAAGAAGTTCACCGCGCGCTCCTTCTTCGTCTCCGACGCCGAGAGCGGCACGCTGATCGGCTATAAGGCAGAGGAGAAGCTCCTCTCCGCCGTCGCGCTCCTCACGGGTAAGGTGGAGAAGCCCACCGCATACTACCTCCAGGGTCACGGCGAGCCCACGCTTGCCGAGGCGCCCGAGTGGCAGGAGGTACTGGAGCTCGCAGGCTTCAACGTCCGCGAGATCAATCTCTCCGTCGAGGATTTTGAAAACAAGAACAGCGCCGACAACATCATCGTCATCAACTGCCCCAAGTACGACCTGCACTCCGCCTCCGACCTCTCCGAGGTCAAGAAGCTCCGCACCTTCCTCGGCACGAACTACGGCAACATGATCGTCGTTGAGGACGCAAGCGTCCCCACGCTCCCCGCGCTGGAGGGTCTGCTCTCCGAGTGGGGTCTGGGCTTTGCCTCCTCCGTCTCCGACGACAAGCACTCCGTCTCGGGCTCGGGCGCAGGCAAGCTCTTCGCCGACTACAACAAGACCTATATCAAGACGAGCGAAAACGTACAGCCCATGGCGACCCAGATCCTCTCCAAAATCTTCGGCGATGCCACCACCAACCTCCCCAACACCATCTTCACGACCCCCAAGGAGGTCACCGTCGCCGATAAGTCCAGCGTCGTCTCGGGCATCAACGCCTCCGAGTCCACCTTCGCACTGCTCAACACCTACGACTCCGCTGTGACCAAGGCGCAGGACGGCTCTCTCAAGACGGGCTCCGTCACCATGCTCGCCGTCTCCAGAATCATCTGGGAGGTCAACAACGACGAGATCAGCTACGTGGTCGCACTCGGCTCGGGCGACTTCCTCTCCACCGAGTACGAGAAGTCCTGTGCAAACCGCGACATTATGTTCGCGCTTCTCAACCTGATGTGGGACAACACCGTTTCGTTCAATAACATTGATTACAAGGAATTTGACGATACCGCACTCACCGACGTCTCCACCACAGCCGCCAACACGTGGACCATTACCTGTGTTGCCGTCGTTCCGCTCATCATCGCAGGACTCGGTGCCTTCGTATACGTAAGGAGACGCCATTCATGAGAAAATTTTTCAGTAAGATCACCGCACTTTTCAAAAAGAGCGACGTGGAAAAGACGTCGCTCCAGAAGACGGCGCGCTTTGCCATCATCTTTGCCGCCATCGCCCTTGTCGGCGTCATCGTGTATTTCGCCGTCGTCGCACCCATCTTGAACCGCAGAGACGAGTACGTCCCCGAGCTTTTCCCGGGTGAGGTCTACAAAAACGGCGCGATCTATATCCTGCGCCAGTACGAGCGCACGGAGATCGCCTCCATCGAGGTCAAAAACGATCTGGAGCACTTCAAGCTCAACGCCTACGATATGAACGGCGCGGTCTCCTTCCAGATCGAGGGCAAGGAGCACATTCCGCTCTCCCTTGAGAAGGTCTCCTATTTCATCGCGGACGTCCGCAGCCTGATCACCAACTCCCCCGCAGGTCAGGAGCGCGTCACCGCGACCGCAACCGAAGAAAATCTGAAAAACTACGGTCTGGACGAGGCTTCCGACCCCGCGTGGTTCAAGGTCACCCTGAACGACGGCACCTCCTATCAGGTAAACGTCGGCAATTCTCTGGTTACCACCACGGGCTACTACGTCACGCTGGAGGGCAGAAAGAACGTCGTGGACGGCGTCGAGTACGATATCGTCTACGCGCTCCAGTCCTCTCTTGCGAGCACGGTGCTCTCGGGCAGTGAAACGCTCGTCTCCACCGAGCTCACGACCTACGACACCAATATCTACAGCGCATCCCTTTTCGCCATCGAAAAATACAAGGGCGAGGAGCGTGAGCCCGTCGTCATCGTCGGTCTCGTCGAGGACAAGGGCATCTCCGCCTCCAGCTCCGTATACGAGATGCTGTATCCCGCCTCCTACGTCATCAACGAGGACGACTACGGCGCAGACGTCCTGACCAACCTCGCGTACGTCAACGCGACCGAGATCGTTGCCTACGGCGACCGCGTGCACGAGCCCGAGGTCTACGAGAAATTCGGCCTCGACCTCGACCTCACAAGGCTGGAGGAGGGCACGGACAAGAACTACGCCATGGTTTACTTCTCCACCGCCCCCACGGATACCGAAAATTACTCCGACTCTCTCGTATTCCTTTATTTCAGCGAAAAAATGACCGCGCTTGACGGCACGGCGTACTACTACGTATACTCCCCCGAGAAGCAGGTTATCGGCAAGGTTGCCGCAGAAAACTTCGCATTCGTGGAGTGGTCGCTGGTGAAGTACACCAACCCCTATCTCTTCTTTGAATATTTCACGAGCTGTGACTTCTTTGAGATCGTCTCGGCGCGCGAGGATCTCGACTACCGCTTCAATCTGACGGGCAAGGAGAGAACACGCACCGCCACCGTCACCACCAAGGACGGCGAGACCGTCTACACCGAGAGCGGCGCGCCGCTCACCTATAAGACGCAGTACGTCACCTCCGCGCAGGGCGTGGAGTACGTCGGTCCCTTTGAGATCTTCCGCGATCTCTACTACGTTCTGATCACCCGTTCTCTGGCGCTCTACGCCGAGGTCGATGAGAACGTCACGAGCGTCGGCGACGAGGTCGTGGCTACCCTGACCGTCCGCACCACGCCCAAGGATCACCCCATCTCCTACTACACCTACGACCAGAACGGAAACCGCGGCGTACAGGTGCGCGACGAGGGCGGCAATATCCTTTGCCACAAGGTCGTCGTCCCCACCACCCTCTCCGACGGTACGGTGAAGGAGATCTCCTACGATAAGGCGTACTACGACGAGGAGGCTCAGCGCTTCTTCCTCAAGATCACGGATAGCAACGACGCCAACGATAAGCCCGCAGGCTTCACGGTCACCTCGATCAACACGGTCAAGCCCAGCACCTTCCTCCCCGTCTCCGCATACGGCGAGTACAAGGAGACCACCTACTCCTATGAGTTCTACGATCTCTACGACGAGTACGTGGATTATAACGGCAACACCGTCCGTCAGCAGAACGCAACCTATATGTATATCGTCCCCACCACGACGGTCAAGACCTACAAGCTCGTCTCCAACGGCGAGAAGGAGCTCATCAAAACCGAGACCGAGCGCGCTGAGATCGGCGTATACATCCGTTGCGCCACCATCGACAAGCTCTTCTCCGATACCCATAAGCTCTTAAACGGCGAGACCATCGACACCATGGGCGTCAACTGATCCTGCGATTTCCATTGTAAACGCATCAAGGCTCCGCATCCAAAAGGATGCGGAGCCTTTCCGTTTGTCGATAAAATCGGTTTCAAATTTTGTCTTCAGCTTTTTTCACAAAAAGCGGTTTTTGGTAAGCCTTCCTCCGGGAGGAAGGTGGCACGCAAAGCGTGACGGAAGGAGCCCGCGTGCAATAAAGGTAACGGCTGAATTTATGAGATGCGTATATACGATAGGCACGGTTCCCCGAAATAATATTCAGCCCGTAAGATATCATGCACGCGCGCTCCCTCACCCGACCTCCGTCGGGAGCTCCCTCCCGGAGGGAGCCTAACAGCAACCTTCGCTTTTGTTATCAATCACATTGCGCCGTGTACTCT
>JAFTIJ010000106.1 GCA_017456965.1 Clostridia bacterium | reverse complement strand
ACCTCGCCGTTTAAGAAGGCGACGGTGTATGCGGCGTAGAGACTGCTTGCGACGAGCAGGCAGTTTTCGTCGATATCAAAGTGGCAGTTGTGCATAGCGACGCCCGTCTCCTCGCGGTTGGGGTCGCGGGAGCCGATCTTGGCGTATACGCCGGGGACCTTCAGGATGTATTCCGCAAAGTCGTCACCGCCGAGAGAGGGTGTGCGCGCGGTCACGACGTTCTCCGCTCCGAAAAGCTCGGAGGCGACCTTCTGCGCCTCGGTGCAGGAGGTTGCGTCGTTGAGCAGAGGGGAGGTGAAGTCCTTCCATTCGAGCGAGGCCTCACCGCCGTAGGAGGTCGCGACGGATTTTGCGAGTGCCTCCAGACGCGCCTTGGCAAAGGCGCGGGACTCGGGCGTCAGCGCGCGGATCGTGCCCTCCAGCTCCGCGTCGGAGGCGACGATGTTGTACGCCGTGCCTGCGGTAAGCTTGCCGATACCGATTAAGATATTGTCCATCGGGTCCATTTGTCTTGTGATGATCGCCTGCGCGGCCACCACGATCTGCGAGGCGATGTAGACGGCGTCCACACCGAGGTGAGGCGTGGAGACGTGCGCGGATTTGCCCGTGACGCGGATGCGGAACCAATCCACGCTCGCGTTGTTGGGTCCTGCGACGAGCGCGACCTTGCCGCAGTCAAGATCCGATGCGACGTGTACGCTGAAGCTGCGATCCGCACCGTCCACGAGCCCCTCGTCGATAAAGACGCGAGCGCCGTAGCCGATCTCCTCTGCCTGCTGGAAGTGGACCCTGACCGTGCCGCCGAAGCGGTCACGATGTTCGGCGAGCAGTCGGACCGCACCGAGAAGACTTGCTGTGTGCGCGTCGTGTCCGCAGGCGTGCATGACGCCCGCGTTTCGGCTGGTGTACTCACAGACGTGCTCCTCCGTGACGGGGAGCGCGTCGGTATCGGCGCGGAGCACGATCGTTTTGTTGCCTTTGCCCGTGCCGACGATTTCGGTGGCGACACCCGTCTCACCGACGCGATGCGGCGTCAGTCCGAGCGCCTTCAGCTCCTGCTCGATCTTCTCGGCGGTCTTGTATTCGTTTCGGGATACCTCGGGGTACGTGTGGAAGTGACGGCGAAGCGCGACGACGTCACCGTGGATCTTTTGCGCCTCGTCATAAAAAAACTGTGTATGCTTCATATCATAGATCTCCTTCAAAAATAAGGACCGTCTGCTGTGGGCAGACGGTCCTTTGACTTATGCTTTGTCGATCGGATCAGAGCCGTTTTTGCTTTGTTGCCCGCAATTATTCAGCGAGATCCTCGGTTCTGGCAACGATGATGTTGACGTAGGGGTTGTTGCCGTCGGTACCCTGAGATTCGATGATGAGCGCATCCTGAGAGGGGATCAGACCGATCTGGGTTGCGTAGGTGCCGTTGATGGTGCAAGCGGCGTAGTCATCGAGCAGAGAGGGGAGGGTGTCAGCCGTGGTGGGGATGATCTCTACGTTGTAGAGGTAACCGGTGATGTGCTTCATCTCGGGGTTGTAGCCTGCGGCGGGATCAACCTCGATCAGACCTGCGGACTCAAGGAGCTTGATGGCGCGTGCCTGATTGGTAGCGTCGTCGGGAATACCGATCTTGATCTTGTTGGTATCGGTAGCGAGAGCCTTGAGCTCGTCAAGGGTGTCTACCTTGTTGGAGTAAAGGGAGAGGGGAGCGATGAGAGTGTCACCGACGACGGTGAGGTCATAGCCCTGAGCGTCCATTTCCTTCTGGAGGTATGCCTTGTGCTGGAAGGAGTTGAGGTGGATCTCACCGTTTGCGAGAGCCTGGTTGGGGAGGTTGTAAGCGGTGAACTCAACGAGCTCGATGTAGATGCCTGCATTCTGATCGTCGAGAACCTTCTGTACGGCGTTCCAATGCTGGTTGGAGGAGCCGCAGACGCCGACCTTGACGACGATCTTGTCGTCCTTGGAGGACTTGTAGTTGTCGATCTCTTCTACGAAGGCAGCGGGATCAACGCCGAGGTCCTCATACTCGAAAGCGGGGAAGTAAGCTTCCTTGTACTTTTCAAGCATGTAAACGGCAACGGGGGCGGTCTGGAATGCGTCTACGATCTTGTCGTAGGTCTCTTTGCCGACCTTGTCGTTGTTTGCACCGCAAGAGGTGAAGGCGAATGCGCCGACGAGCAGAACGGCCGCGAGGGTAAGGGAAAGGATGCGTTTGAGAGTCTTTTTCATGGGGATCTCCTTTTTATGTTTTAAATTATTTTTTTTCGTTTTCGGTGATTTTCGCCTGCTTTTCAATCTTTTTGAAAAGACTGCGATTGGTGGTCTTTTTGGCAAGGAAGCTACCGATGCCCTGCAGGATGCAGACGAAGATGAGGAGCACGATCACACAGACGTTGACGATATCCTGATGGAACTGGTTCTGTCCGTAGCTGATCGCAAAGCTGCCGAGACCGCCTGCGCCGACGGCGCCTGCCATGGCGGTGAGACCGACGAGGCTGATGGCGGTGATGGTGGTCACACGGATCAGCTCCGGTACTGCCTCGTGGAGATATACGCGGAAGATCAGTGCGATCGGACCGCTACCCATGCTTCTTGCCGCCTCGATCTTACCGGGATCGACGTTGGCAAGTGCCGTTTCGACCTGTCGCGCGAAGAAGGGAACGGTACCGAAGATCAAGGGGACGATCGCACCCGTGACACCGATCGCCGTGCCGACGATGGCTCTGGTGAAGGGGATCAAGAAAATCAAAAGGATGATAAACGGGATCGAACGGAAGATATTGATGAAGATATCAATGATCGAGAAGACGATCTTATTCTCCGCGATGCCGTCCTTTTTGGTGACCGTGAGGATCACACCGACGATCAGACCGAGGAAAAACGAGATCACGCCGGAGATCACGAACATCTGCAGCGTCGCCACACAGGCGGTAAAGAACTTGTCCTGATAATCAAGGACGTTCGGGATCAGCTTTTCAAGAAGCTCTGCCATGCTCGATCACCTCCATTCTGACACCCTTTTGTTTCAGGTATTCCGTTGCCTCGGCTACGTTCTTTTCGCTTCCGTTGAGGACGGCGATCACGCTGCCGAGCTGCTCGCCCTTGAGGATCTCGATATTGGCGAGTACGATATTGACGTCGATATTGTATTTGCGGGAGACCTCCGAGATCAGTGCGTCGCCGACGCAATTTTTCTCAAAGATCAGCTTGAGCAGAAGACCGCCGTTTTTCGTCTGGATCAGTGGGGACTCCTTGCGGATCAGGCTGTGGATCTTATTGAGGGGGGATGCGGAGTTGATAAACTTCTTCGTGATCTCCTTTTGGGGCTCTGCGAAGATGTCGTATACGGCACCCTCTTCCACGACCTCGCCGTGCTCCATGACGGCGACCTTGTGGCATACGCGCTTGATGACGGCCATCTCGTGCGTGATCAGAACGATCGTGATGCCGAGCTTGCGATTGAGCTGCTTGAGCAGGGAGAGGATGGACTCGGTCGCGTCGGGGTCGAGTGCGCTTGTTGCCTCGTCGGAGAGCAGGACCTTGGGATTGTTGGCAAGGGCTCTTGCGATCGCCACTCTCTGCTTCTGACCGCCCGAGAGCTGGGAGGGATAGGAGTTGATCTTATCCGAGAGATCGACCAGCTCCAAAAGCTCGACCACGCGGTTGTGGATCTGTGCCTTGGAGAGGCCCATATATTTTAAGGGGTACGCGATATTTTCAAAAACGGTGCTTCTGTCGAGCAGGTTGAAGTGCTGGAAGATCATGCCGATGCCGCGGCGCACGCGGTTGAGGTCCTTATTCTTGATGACCTTCATCGTATCGTTTTCCATCCACGTCAGCTTCTCACCGCCGACGGTGATGCTGCCCGAGTCGGGGAGCTCCAAAAGGTTGATGCATCGGATCAGAGAGGATTTGCCGGCTCCGGAGTAGCCGATCACGCCGTAGATCTCACCCTCGCAGATCGTCAGATTTACGTTTTTCACCGCGTCCACGTCACCCGATTTGGAGTGATATGTTTTATTCAGCGCGTGAATTTCAATCATCGTATTCACGGTACGGTCTCCTTTGTTTCGTTCTTTTTTCTATAGGACATTGCGTATAGAATTGGGTCTTGCCGTTTTCCGCCGTTGCCGCTTTTGGCAAAGAAAAAGCGGAGATATCTCAATATCTCCGCTTGAAAAAACAACAAAATTTCAATAAAAATGCTATTTAGCCATCAGGCAGAGAATTTATCATTATGAGCGTGAGAAGACATGCACATGGCTGCCATGCACATCATCATATCCATCATCATAACGGATTCACGACCAAACATGATATAATCTCCTGAGCAATTTAATTTATGTGTGTATGTTACCACATTAAAACGATATTGTCAATAGCATTTTCAAACTTTTCAGTATTTTGTGCACAATGAATAAAATTCGGGTCTTATATTTTCCGATCGGGAGGAAAAAGGCGTATCCCCCCTGAAAAAACGGGGGAGCTGCGTATGGTATTAAATATATGTGTCCGTGGGATTTCCCATCGGACGAATGACGTTTTCTATCATGAAAGGAGAAGGATGATGATTCAGGTAAAATCCAGTCACGGCATTACCGCGTTGCCGATTGACTCCAGACTTTTGGCGGACAGAAAAATTTTTTTGGAGGGCGAGATCAACAGTGAAATGGCGTGCCGCTTTGTCAAGCGTGTGCTCTTGCTCGCCAAGGAGAATAAGACCCTTCCCATTGACGTCCTGATCACCTCGACGGGCGGCGAGATCGGCGCGGGTATGCTGATCTACGATACGATCCGGACCTGCGGTGTACCGATCCGTATGTTCTGTCTCGGTCACGCGTACAGCATGGCGGCGATCCTGTTTGCGTCGGGTACGCACGGGCGCTATATGCTGCCGAACAGTGAGCTGATGCTCCACGAGCCTCTGCTCGGCAACCGCATCGGCGGCAACTGCTCGTCGATCAAATCCATCTCCGACAGCATGCAGGAGACGAGACGGCGTGTGAACCGTATTCTCGCAAAGCATACGGGAAAAACGGAGGAGGAGGTCGAGAAGGCGACGAGCTATGATCATTACTTTACGCCCGAGGAGGCGATCGACTTCAATCTCTGTGACGGCGTGAGGGGCTTCGATCTGCTTTTGGAGGACATGGAGTGAGTTTTTTGACAGAGGAGGAAAGAGAATGGTAAAAGAAAGAGATAACGTGATTCTGGGCGATGGCTGTGTCTACCCGATGGGCGGGCAGGTCAACGACAATATCGTGGTGGTCGGCGGCACGGGCTGCGGCAAGACCATGTCGATCTCCGAGCCGAGGCTTCTGGAGACGAAGCACACGAGCCTCGTCATTACGCTCTCCAAGCGAAAGCTTGTGAAAAAATACGCGCCGCTCTTCTACGAGCGCGGCTACAACGTATGGGATATGAATTTCGCAGACCCTACCGCGGGCAATATCTCCTACGATCCGCTTGCCTACTTACGTACGGATTCCGACATCCGCTACCTCGCGGAGTCGATCGTCAAGGCCAATCCTCAAAAGCGAAACAAGACCTCGGCAGACCCGTATTGGGACGACGCGGCGATCTCCTTACTTTGCGCCGAGATCGCGTTCGTTCGCTATCGGAAGGGAGCAAGAGCGACCTTTGCCGACGTTGTCGACCTCAACAACACGCTGACGGTAGAGGAGTACGGCGGTCAGATCCGCACCTCTCTTGACAAGGTCTTTGACCTCCTTGCCACGAGAGAGCCGACGCATTACGCGGTCATTTGCTGGCGTAGCTTCCGCTCTCTGCCGATCCGTACCGCCTCGTGCGTCTTCGGCGCACTCAACGTGACGCTCGATACGATCTTTACCAAGGAGCTCTGTGAAATGATCCGTATGCCGAAGCGCGTTGATTTCGAGACGCTCTCCACGGAGAAAACGATCCTCTTTATCACGACCTCGGCAGTCAATCCCGCGCTCAACAGCTTTATCAATCTGTTTTACGGTACCTGCTTCAAGGCGCTCTTTGAGTTTGCGGAGAAGCGCCCCGACGGCACGCTCCCGATTCCCGTCCACATCCTTTGCGACGACTTTGCCGTAGGCTGTAAGGTCAACAACTTTGAGCAGAATATCGCCATTTTCCGCGAGAAGGGGATCTCCGTCACCATTCTTCTCCAGTCGGAGTCCCAGCTCGGTGCGCTTTACGGAGCAGACGAGGCGACGACCATCATCAACAACGCCGATACCTATATCTATATGGGCGGCATGGACCTCAAGACGTGCAGAGCGATGAGCGAGAAATGCAATATCCCGCTTGATGATATCCTGTATATGCCGATCGGCAGGATCGTGATTCTGCGCAGAGGTCAACGCCCCATTTATACGACCAGATATAACATTCTCGAAAATGAGCTTTACCGCAAGATCGAGGCAGAGTATGAGAGGTCGCTCAATCCCGAGACACCGAGAGGCTTCTCCATCCTCGGTCAGCGCAGAGCGTGCTGACGTCTACTGTCGAACGAAAGGATTTATGAAATGAAAAACAATATTACGGAGCTTGTCTTTATTCTTGACCGAAGCGGCTCGATGGCGGGCTTTGAGGACGATACCGTCGGCGGCTTCAACGCGATGATCGAAAAACAGAGAGCGCAGGCGGGGCAGGTCTACGTCTCGACCGTGCTTTTCAGCAACGAGAGTGAGGTTATCCACGACAGGGTGGAGATCGGGCAGATCGCCCCCATGACGCGCGACGATTATCAGGTGAGTGGATGCACGGCACTGATTGACGCCATCGGCGGCGCCATCCGTCATATCGGCAACGTACACAAATACGCACGCGCCGAGGACGTGCCCGAGCACACGGTCTTCGTGATCACGACCGACGGCATGGAGAACGCGAGCGCAACGTATTCGAGCAGTCAAGTCAAAAAGATGATCGAGTATCGGACCGAGGAGCACGGCTGGGAGTTTATCTTCCTGGCCGCCAATATCGACGCCGTAAAAACGGCGGGGGAGCTTGGGATCCGACGTGAGCGCGCCGCGAATTTCCGACAGACGAAGGAGGGCGTCGGCAGGAGCTACGGCGCGATGTCCGACGCGATCTCGCGCGTGCGTGCGAATTGCTCGGACGATATGGATATCGAGACGCTTCTGCGCAGAAGAGGCGAGGGCGTTTAAGAATACAAGGCTGCAAAAAAATCAGTAAACGTCATTGACGAAAGCGGCATTCCTTGCCCGCAAGGAGAAGCATCGCGGCGACCTGTGATATCGCAGGTCGCCGTTTCTGCGTGTGTGGGGCAGGTGTAAGGTGCTATTTTTGTGTCATAGGAAAATGCGCAAAACAGACCTCGCCGTTGGTTATGTCTTCGTAAAACAGTTAATCCTCCCTGCGAGATTTCTCACAGGGAGGATTTTGACTTATTGTTTTGAAACAGCAGCAGCCAAGGCTCCCTCTGACGAGGGAGCTGTCACCGAAGGTGACTGAGGGAGAGAATTTTGCACCAAACGATCAACATACTCGCATACACCGCGAAAATTTCGGT
>JAFTIJ010000105.1 GCA_017456965.1 Clostridia bacterium | reverse complement strand
GTGTGCCTTAAATTTTACCGTTCTCTTGATAACCTTGCCATACTTGGGGTGCTTAACGCTGTCCTCGATGGCTACTACGATGGTTTTGTCCATCTTGTTGCTTACGACCTTGCCGACTCTGGTCTTTCTGAGATTTCTTTCTTCCATGACACTTACTCCTCTCTATGACTTATTCAGCGTCCTTCGCGCGAAGGACGGTCATAACTCTTGCGATGTCCTTCTTGACATCTGCGATCTTGTGGGGGTTGTCAAGCTGATTGATCTCATTCTGGAAGCGGAGTTTGAAAAGCTCGCTCTTCAGCTCCTTGAGCTTAGAGGTGAGTTCAGCGGAAGTCATCTTCATAAGTTCTGCTGCTTTCACTGTATTATTCCTCCTCTGCTACGTCATCTTTTTTCATGAACTTGCACTTGATGGGGAGCTTGTGGGATGCGAGACGCATAGCTTCCTTTGCAACTTCTTCGGATACGCCGTCCATTTCGAACATTACTCTGCCGGGTTTAACGACTGCTACCCAGTACTCGGGAGAACCCTTACCGGAACCCATTCGGGTCTCAGCAGGCTTCTCGGTGATGGGCTTGTCGGGGAAAATCTTGATCCATACCTGACCGCCACGCTTGATGTAACGGGTCATGGCGATACGGGCTGCTTCGATCTGGTTGCTGGTGATCCATGCGGGTTCAGTAGCTACGAGACCGTAGGAGCCGTAGGAGATCGTGTTGCCTCTGCTGGCAGTACCCTTGAGGCGGCCGCGCTGTACGCGTCTGTATTTAACTCTCTTTGGCAACAACATTTCTTCTGCCTCCTTCTCTGTTCTGTCTCGGAGCACCGGTTCTGCGGTCACCGTTTCTTCTGTCGCCGCGACGGTCGCCACGACGATCGTTTCTTCTGTCACGTCTCTCAGCAGGAGCCTCAGTCTGAGCTGCGCCGGTTCTGCCGGAGAGAACCTCACCCTTGTAGATCCAAACCTTTACGCCGATCTTACCGTAGGTGGTGTTTGCTTCCCAGAAGCCGTACTCGATGTCGGCTCTGATGGTCTGAAGCGGGATGGTACCCTCATGGTAGTGCTCGCTTCTTGCGATTTCCGCACCGCCGAGACGGCCGGAGAGGCAGATCTTGATACCCTTTGCGCCGAGACGCATGGTTCTGCCGATTGCCTGCTTCATCGCACGACGGAATGCAACTCTCTTTTCGAGCTGCTCTGCGATGGACTCAGCTACGAGCTGTGCGTTCATGTCGGGGCTCTTAACCTCAGCGACGTTAACGCTTACGGACTTGCCGGTCATCTGTTCGAGAGATACGCGGAGCTTTTCGATCTCAGCGCCGCCACGGCCGATGACAACACCGGGCTTTGCGCAGTGAATGACGACCTTGATGCCGGCATTGCTGCGTTCGATTTCAACCTTCGGAACGCCTGCGACTTTGAGTTTTTCTTTCAGATACTTTCTGATCTTATAGTCGGATACGAGGGTATCGCCGAAGTCTGCGTCCTTTGCGAACCATCTCGAATCCCAATCTTTGATAACGCCGACACGGAGACCGTGCGGATTAACTTTCTGACCCATTGTTCAGTTACCTCCTAATCAAGCTCTTTCCTTGAGAGCGAGCGTTACGTGGCTAGTTCTCTTCAGGATTCTGTCTGCGCTACCCTTTGCGCGGGGCATGATTCTCTTGAGAGTCGGGCCCGGGCAAACGAAGCATTCGGAAACGTAAAGTTTGCTTACGTCCATGCCGTAGTTGTGCTCAGCGTTTGCGATTGCGCTCTTGAGCAACTTGATGAGGTATTCACTCGCAGATTTAGGAGTGTTTTTAAGAATTGCCATTGCAGTTCCCGCATCCTTACCTCTGATGAGGTCAAGCACGATCTGTACTTTGCGCGGGGAAATTCTGGCATATTTGAGGTATGCTTTAGATTCCATTATGAGTTCCTCCCTTCGCGTGGTGCGAGATTATTTACCGTTGTTGGATGTTTTGGATCCGGCGTGGCCCTTGAAGGTTCTGGTGGGAGCAAACTCACCGAGTCTGTGACCAACCATGTCTTCAGTTACATATACCGGAACGTGCTTTCTGCCGTCGTGAACCGCAATCGTGTGACCGACAAACTCGGGGAAAAGTACGGAAGCGCGAGACCAGGTCTTCAACACCTTTTTCTCTCCCTTGTCGTTCATTGCGCAAACTCTTGCGTAGAGCTTCTCTTCGACAAAGGGTCCTTTTTTAAGGCTTCTGCTCATTTTTATGCCTCCTCCTTATTTACCGTTTCTGTGTCTTACGATGAACTGTTCAGTTCTGGATTTCTTGTTTCTCGTCTTGTAACCGTTAGCAGGCTTGCCCCAAGGAGTTACAGGAGAGGGACGACCGATCGGAGAACGGCCTTCACCACCACCGTGCGGGTGGTCGCAGGGGTTCATTACAGAACCGCGGACGGTAGGACGGATACCACGGTGACGGGTCTTACCTGCCTTACCGATCTTGACGTTTTCGTGCTCAATGTTGGAAACCTGACCAATGGTAGCCTTGCAGTCAAGTCTTACGAGTCTTACTTCACCGGAGGGAAGTCTGACCTGAGCCATGCCGTTTTCCTTAGCCATGAGCTGAGCGAACGTGCCGGCGGAACGAACGAGCTGACCGCCCTTGCCGGGGTAAAGCTCGATGTTGTAGATGAGAGTACCAACGGGGATCGCGGAGATCGGGAGGGTGTTACCGGGCTTGATATCAGCGTGCTCGCCGGAGTAAACCTTGTCGCCGTCGGTGAGACCAACAGGAGCGATCACATACTTCTTGGTGCCATCCTCATACTGAAGGAGTGCGATGTATGCGGTTCTGTTGGGGTCGTACTCGATACCGATTACGGTTGCAACTGCATCGGTTGCAGTGCGCTTGAAGTCGATAATTCTGTACTTCTGCTTGTTACCGCCGCCGTGATGACGAACGGTGATCTTGCCGTAGCTGTTTCTGCCGGCATGCTTTTTCTTAATGGTAAGAAGACTCTTTTCGGGGGAGAACTTCGTGATTTCCGCAAAGTCCGGCACAGACATGTTACGTCTGGCAGGAGTTGTCGGTTTGTACTTGATCGTAGCCATTTCTTACTCCTCCTTATCAAATCATACCGTCGAAGAACTCGATGGTCTTGGAGTCCTCGGTGAGGGTAACGATGGCTTTCTTCCAAGCCTTCGTGTAGCCTTCGTGAACGCCCATTCTCTTCGGCTTCTTCTTCATGTTGATGGTGTTAACGTCAGCAACCTTTACGCCGAAAACTTCCTCAACAGCGGCAGCGATCTCGGGCTTGGTTGCGCTCTTTACAACTTCAAAAGTGTATCTCTTGTCTGCGGTAGCAGAGAGGCTCTGTTCCGTGATAAGGGGTCTTACGATAATATCGTGAGCGAACTTCATTATGCGTATACCTCCTCGATTTTCTTAGCGGCAGCCTCAACGACAACGAGCTTGTCGCAGTTGAGAATGTCGTATACGTTGATGGTGTTGACATAAGCGGTCTTGACGCCTGCGATGTTTGCAAGGCTCTTGACAACCATGTCATTCTTCTCGGAAAGAACTACGAGTGCCTTTCCGGTGGCACCGAGTGCCTTGAGCATCTCGACCATAACCTTGGTCTTGTACTCGGTAGCAGTGATTGCATTGACGATCACGAGAGCGTCGTCAGCAACCTTGGAAGAAAGCGCGCTCTTGAGAGCGAGTCTCTTGACCTTCTTGTTGAGGTCGGTTCTGTAGCTTCTGGGCTTCGGGCCAAGAGCCACACCGCCGTGTGTCCACTGAGGAGCGCGAGTAGAGCCCTGTCTTGCTCTGCCGGTGCCCTTCTGTCTCCAGGGCTTTCTGCCGCCGCCGGAAACCTCGGTTCTGGTGAGGGTGGACTGTGTACCCTGTCTCTGATTGAGAAGGTATGCTCTGACAGCTGCGTGAAGAACTGCGGCGTTTACAGCAACAGCATAAACGGAATCAGCAAGCTCAATCGTGCCAACTTCCTTGCCGGCCATGTCATAAACTTTCATGTTAGCCATTTCTTAGTTCCTCCTTGTCAAGCTTTTACCGTGTTGCGAACGAACACGATGCCGCCCTTGGCACCGGGGATGGCGCCCTTAACGGCGATAAGATTCTTTTCCGCGTCAACGCGAACAACGTCGAGGTTCTGAACGGTTACGCGCTCGTTACCGTACTGACCTGCCAGCTTGTGGTTCTTAAAGATGCGGGCGGGGTCAATGGAACCCATGGAGCCGGGCTGGCGGTGAACAGGGCCAACACCGTGAGTCATGCGGAGCTTGTGGTGATTCCATCTCTTGATGACGCCGCTGTAGCCGTGACCCTTCGTGGTACCGGTTACGTCAACTCTGTCGCCTGCTGCGAAAACGTCAGCGGAAACGACGTCGCCTACGTTCATGCTGGCTGCATCGTCAAGTCTGAATTCCTTGAGGTGTCTCTTCGCGGTAACGCTTGCCTTAGCGAAGTGACCCTTAACTGCTTTATTGAGCTTCTTCTCGGCGATATCCTCAAAGCCGAGCTGAACGCTGGAGTAGCCGTCGGTTTCAACGGTCTTTTTCTGAGCTACAACGCAGGGGCCGGCCTCAATGATGGTAACCGGGATTACGTTGCCAACTTCGTCGAAAATCTGCGTCATGCCGATTTTCTTTCCGATAATAGCCTTTTTCATTTTCTTTCTCCTTATTAGGTTATTGGTTGACCACTGCGTCGCGCAGGCGGGTCAACATGACCGAGCCGGATACGGGAATGTATCTTTCCGTACGTATCTTGATCGTTTTGGTCTTGCTTTAATGTAACGGATTAAAGCTTGATCTCGATCTCAACACCGGCCGGAAGTTCGAGAGCTGTGAGAGCTTCTACTGCCTTCTGGGAAGGTTTGATGACGTCGATCAGTCTCTTGTGCGTTCTGTACTCGAACTGCTCACGGCTGTCCTTATACTTGTGAACGGCACGGAGAATCGTGATGATCTCCTTTTCAGTAGGGAGCGGAATGGGACCGGATACGGTAGCACCGTTTCTCTTTGCGGTCTCAACGATCTTCTCCGCTGCTGCATCGATCAGGGTGTGATCGTAGCTCTTCAGTCTGATTCTGATTTTTTCACTAACTGCCACTTGATTTTGCCTCCTTAAAAATTTTGCTATCGGCGGCGAGTCCACAGCGTACAGGAAGCTGTGATTTTACTCAGTTTGTAGCGAACACCTTACCGGGCGTTTCCTGTAACCCGTGTAAATAGCCGATTTTCATCGGCCGGTACTCGCGCTTGTTTTGTTTGGATTGACAACCGCACGCGGGAGCAATATCCCAAACACTCATATCGTTCGCCTTAAACTGGCGCCCGTTCAATCGGACATACTCTGCGAAAATTACCCGCTGTCATCGCGGCAACCTCTCGCTTCATCGCACATCAAGCTTCTCCATTATACTACGCAAATCGGCTTTTGTCAATAGATTTTCAATAAAAAAATCCCGTTTTTTCAAAAAAATTTAAAAGAAATCAAACCTGCCAATCGAGGGTGATTTTCCCCTGATTTTTTGTATATTATTCACAAATTTCATTTTTTTCACAAAAAGATGTTCAAAACGCAAAAAAGTATGCTATAATAATACAGGTATCCAAATTGAAACATAAAGGATGTAAACAACTATGACAAAATCCACCGTATACAAGACTCGCGGCGTATGCTCCCGCGAGATCCGCATTACTCTGACCGACGGCGTGATCGACTCTGCCGAGTTTGTCGGCGGCTGCCATGGCAATACACAGGGCATCTCCAAGCTCGTTCGCGGCATGAGAGCCGAGGACGTCATCGAGAGAGTCAAGGGCACCGACTGCAGAGGTCGCGGCACCTCCTGCCCCGATCAGCTCGCCAAGGCACTCGAAGAAGCACTGAAGGACTAAAAGCGGGCTGTACCCGCACCCTTGCGCTCGCCTATCGCAAGCTCCCGTGCCCCCATGCACAGCCAAGCGGCGAGATCCGTTCTTCGCAATTTCCTATAAGTTAAAAAATGCGGAATAGTGGGGATCCCCACTATTCCCTCCCCTCTTACTCATATTTTATTTATGCTCCGGTAGCTCAGCTGGATAGAGCGACAGATTCCGATTCTGTAGGTCGCGGGTTCGAATCCTGTCCGGTGCGCCATGAAAACAGCACTTGCCTTGGCAAGTGCTGTTTTCAATGATATCCGTTTCCAAGGGAACAGGTGATATACCTACGGCATGGTCTCCATTATATTGGACGCAAAAAAGCCGCGCACCATCTCTCTCGCATAAATTCCTTCAATATTATATACTACAAAGGAGCTCACCATGGAAAAACACGAAATCTCCGTCATTGCCCACATCCGTAACGACTTCACCGCCAAGTTCGGCATCCCACGCCAAAGCGGACTCGTTGACGTCGTACCGTCCACGATCGTCTTTGAACCCGAGTACCGCAACCCCGACGCCTTTCGCGGTTTGGAGGGCTACTCCCATCTCTGGCTGATCTGGCAATTCTCCGAGGCGGTCCGCGACACATGGTCACCCACCGTCCGTCCACCCAGACTCGGGGGGAACAAGCGCATGGGCGTTTTTGCCACGCGCTCTCCCTTCCGCCCCAATCCGATCGGGCTCTCCTGCGTCAAGCTCGTCGGCATGGATCTGCACACCCCCGAGGGACCCGTGCTCCACGTCGTCGGCGCCGACATTCTGAGCGGCACGCCCATCTACGATGTAAAGCCCTACGTTCCGTACGCCGATGCCCGCCCCGACGCCATCGGCGGCTTCGCAAAGGGCCCCGGCGAGGGCGCACTTGAGGTCTCGATCTCCCCCGAGCTGCTCCAAGAGATCCCGCCGCACCTGCGCGAGGGACTCATCGCCCTGCTCCGCGAGGACCCGCGCCCGGGTTACCAATCCGACCCCGAGCGTGTCTACATGATGGCGTTCGGCAACGTAGAAGCACACTTCACCGTCATCGGCAATCTGCTCACCGTCAAAAAGATCATCCATATATAATATACTATAATATAATTCGGGATTTAACAACGGGCTTGGGTTAGGCGGTTGGCTCTTGCGCAGATCCTTCACTTCGCTTGCGCTCCGTTCGAGAATGACAGCGCAGATGGTGCTTGAGCAAAACAAACAACCCGCAAAATTGGGATTTGACGGTGAGTTAAAGACCGTCATCACCCGAGGTGCACCGAAAAATTCTCTTTTCCACACTACGGATCGAACGCCGTCGCGTTCGCCGTTTCTTTTGCTTCTTTTCTTGAGGGGTCAAGAAAAGAAGGGCGCCACAAAAAAGCACACACAGAAGAAACTTCTGCGTGTGCTTTTTTGACCTATAGGAAATTGCGCAAAACAGCCCTCGCCGTTATGCCGTACTTGTCTGCAAGGGAAGCTGTGATAGGCGAGCGCACGGCTGCGGGCACAGCCCGCTTTTTTGTTATAGCTCGCGTTTATACGCCGTCAGTGCATCCTTCATGCGAAGGAGTGCCGCCTCCAGCACGCGGCGGGGACAAGCGAGATTGATCCGCTCAAAGCCCTCACCGCGTTTGCCGAAGATGTAGCCTTCATCCAGATAGCAGAGTGCCTTTTTCCGCAAGAGCGTCTCCTGCTCACCGACCGTCATGCCGAACGATCGGAGGTCCACCCAGAGCAGGTACGTTCCCTCCATATCGGAGATAAAGACCTCGGGAAAATGCTCCTTGAAGAAGGATACGGCAAAACGCCGATTGGCGTCGATGTAAGCAATCGCCTCATCCAGCCACGCCTCGGAATCTCTGTAAGCAAAGATCACCGCCTGATAACTGAGCGCATTCAGGGAGAAGCGGCTCCGCTTACGCTGAATGGCAAGCCGACGCGCCTCGCTCGGGACGAAAACGTTTGAGGCTTGCATTCCCGCCAGATTGAAGCTTTTGCCGGGAGAGGTGCATACCGCGAGATTGTCAAAATATTTTTCTCCAAGGGAAAGCATCGGCACATGACGATAGCCCGGCATGATGAGATCGGAATGGATCTCATCATCAAGCAGAAACACACCGTTTTCAAGGCAGATGTCTGCCACACGGCGAAGCTCCTCTTCTGTCCAGACACGGCCGACGGGATTGTGCGGACTGCAGAAGACGCAAAGCTTCACGTCCGCCCTCTCCGCCTTTTCTCTGAAATCGTCAAAGTCGATCTCATATCTGCCGTCCTTCAGAAGCAGCTCGCTCTCCACAACATGGCACCCGTTATCCTCCGCAACCATACGGAAATGATGGTACACCGGGGTCATGATCAGGACACCGTCGCCCGGCTCTGTAAATACACCGATGATGTGTCGCAGTGCGGACACGATGCCGCTGAACTCGACAAACCATTCCCGTCGGACGGTGACACCGTGACGCCGTGCCATCCAGCCGATGACCGCGTCATAGTACGCATCCGTCGCACGTGTGTAGCCCAGAGAGTGGAGATCCAGATATTGCTTCAGCCCCTCCACGATCGCGGGCGCCGTCACGAACTCCATATCCGCGACAGAGAGCGGAACGATATCATCCGGGATCGACGGGTCCGCCTCGCGGAGCTCATCCCATTTGAATGATCCGACACCGTGTCGCGTGAGCAGTGTTTCAAAATCGTACTTCATCAATTACCAAGCCCCTCAGAAAAATCTTCTCCCTCGGATACCTGAGGGTAATAGCTGCCGTATTTGTAGGAGACCGGCTCGTCAAACTCCATCTTGAGGACCGCGATGCCCATATGGCGATCGGGAGATCTCTCGGCAAGCCCCGTCATGATCAGGCGGTGTCCCTCGTGGCGGAATGCGATCTCCTCTCCCGTGGAGAGAAGCGTGATCCGCTTCGGCGCATTGCGGTAGCCACCGAATACCAGCTCGCCCGTTTTGGGCCAGATGTAATTCCATGCGTACACCGTTTTGTCATCCGTACCCGCCGTACACTCGGTGACGTTGTTGCCGCCGCAGTAGCCGCCAACTCTCTTTTTCAGACCGTACGCCGCCTCACCGTTCTCGGCAAGCCAAGCACCGACGCGCTTCAAGGGCTCGATCGCCTCCGCGGGGACGGAGCCGTCTGCCTTCGGGCCGATGTTGAGCAGGAGATTGCCTCCCGCACCCGTGCACTTGCGAATCATCTTCACGATCTGGTTCGCCGAGTAGGAGTACGGCGTGATCTGCTCCTCGTCCACGTAGCCCCAGGAGATGCCGTTGAAGGTCATGCATGCCTCCCAATCCGCACCGTCCTCCGCGTTGATCGCGTCCTCGGGTGTGAAGAAGTCCTCTGCCATACGGCTTCGGTTGTTGATCAGGATATCGGGCTGGAGCTGACGAAGTCTGTAATTGCGATTCACGGAATCCCAATTTTTCGAGCTCATACGCGGCCACGGCATATCGTACCAAAGAATATCGATCTTGCCGTAGTTGGACAGGAGCTCGACGTTGAGTGCCTCAACGTACGCCGTGAAGCGCTCTCTCGCACCCTCATCCGTCATGCACTTCCACGCGTCGGGATGACGCCAGTCCATCAGGGACGAGTAAAGACCGATCTTCAGACCGTATTTGCGGCAGGCGTCCACAAACTCGCGGACGATGTCGCGATGCGGACCGTAATTTACGGAGTTGAAGGGATTGACCTTGGAGTCCCAAAGAGAAAATCCCTCGTGGTGGCGGGTGGTCAGCACCGCGTATTTGGCACCCGCCTCCTTTGCAAGGCGGCACCACTCGTCCGCACAGCCCTCCTTCGGGCAGAAAGCAGAGGCAAGCTTCTCGTAATCAGAGATCTTGATGTCCTCCCAAACCTGTGCCCACTCACCCATACCGTGAGAGGAGAAAAGGCCGTAGTGGATAAACATACCGAAGCGAGCCTCGCGGAACCATGCGACGCGGCGCTCCTTGCTTTCCTTCGCAAATGCGAAGTATTCTTCCTTAGTGATTCTGTTTTCCATACCATTGCGCTCCTTTCGTTACGCTTCCCCGCCCCGACTGAGGATAAATTCCTTGGCGTAGGGGAGCGTCTCGATCCAGCCGCAGAGCGTATGCCACTCGTCGAGCTTGTGGAAGCGTCTCGCGTAATAGATATTCGTGAGCACCTCATAGTTGAGCGTTACCGTACGAAGCTGGTTATAGCTCGAAGGCAGAAGCTGGATCATATCGTACCAATAGGATTTCTCCTTCGTCTCAAGGAAAAGAAGTCTCCTCTCCTCCAGACACGCGATCATCGAGTCGAGACAAGCAAGCGCCGTCTCGCTCATGTGATCGTGAGAAAAATCGTCTCTTTCAAAGGCTTTCGCCTGAATTTTATGCATCGTGCTGGTGGAGTTGGCAACCGTACCGACCTTGTAGGTATCAAATTCCTTCCACCAATACAGCGGAGCAAGAATATCAACACTGACGAAAATCTGTCGGATAAATTTGCGATGGTCACTTCCCGAGCGGCAAAGCCTGGTGCCGAGCCCAAGGTCGTTCTCACCGAGGACGTACTCCCCGTCCGCGTCGTAGGCGCTGTCGCTTCTTGCCCAGCTGTTCAGGGGATTGCGCGCGCCTCGCATCGCGTTTTCCAAATTCATAACGCTGGTTTTCGTAAGTTCAATCATTCGGATATACCGATCCTTTCAAATCATCAAAGGACAATGGACGCCTCTTTGGCATCACCAAGCTCAAAGGTAATGTACTGACCGTCAAACGCGAAGTCAACAGCCTCGCCCGCAACCGTAACGGAGGCGGGAGCCTTGTCGGCAAAAACGCGTGCGGTGTAAACTCTCTCGCCCATGCCCTTGAACTCACCCTCACGGTCGGTGATGCCGATGTCTACGACACCGTCAGCCTCTACCATAGAAATTCTGGTTACGGCACGCTTGCCGAGCTGATACTCAAGCGTCTCGCCGTCATCCTCGTAGAAGTCGTAGTAGGAGGCACCGTCGGGATACATCTCAAGGATGATGTGCTTGGTGTCACCGGGCGTGGTGTGCTGTCTGGGCTCGTCGGTCGGGATGATCGCGCCACCGCGAACGAAGAGCGAGCCACCGCGGTTCTCGGGGATCTCCGCCTTCATGGAGACGCCGCCCTCATAGACCTTGCCCGTCCAGTAGTCGATCCAGCGACTGCCTGCGGGGAGATAGATCTCATCAGAGAATGCACCGACAAGGAGATTCTCGCCGAACATATACTGGCAGATGGAGTCCTGAACCTCTTCATCCTCACAAACGAGAGGCATTGCACGGCAGGCGGGCATACCCGTCATATTCGCCTTGATGGTGGTAGAATAAATATAAGGAAGCAGACGGTAGCGGAGCTTGTCGTAGAATGCGAAGATGGGCTCCATCTCTTCACCTGCCCACCACGGATGGGAGAAGCCGTACCAGCTGTTGAGCTGACACCATGCGGTGAAGAAGCAGTAGTGCAGACCGTCCTTCTTGAAAATATCCATGTCACAGGTGACGTTGGAGATACCGGACATACCGCAGCTCAGCGTCCACGCGAGCGTGGAGAGACCGCCGCCGTTGTCACCGGTATTGGATGCGCAGTACGCGCCCGTTCCCGTATAGCCGCCGCAGTAGTGATGCATCGGACGCTTGCCCGTGTACTCAGACGAGCCGCGCGCCATATCGCGCATGAAGATCGTCTGGATCAGGTTGTGCATCTCGGGGTCGCCCTTGCCGTTGGCGTAGATCCTGCCCTCGTCCGCGTTGTCAACGGTGTGACAGGGGTCAAGCTTGAAGGAGGACGCACCGTCGTTCATAAACGCCTTCAGGTGGTCGAACCAATCGGGGATCTCGGGAGCGACCTCATTACCGATTCTTCTTTCTTCCTCAGCCGTGAAGTCGTGCTGACAGCAGAGCCACAGATGGAGCTTGAAGCCGTAGCGTGCAAGTGCGGCAGTAAAGAAGTTGGGGTCGATCTTACCGTACTCCTTGCTGCGCGCCCACTCCTCGATCAGGAACTTACCGCGAGGACCGTTGCTCCACTTCTTATTGACGGAGAAGTCATAGCGCTTCTCCATCCAGCCGGGCTCAAGGCTGATCGAGTCACAGGGCAGACCCGAGGCACGGAACTGTGCCGCGTTTCTCATGACCTCGTACTGGTCAGCGGTGTACTGATCCAGGAATGCCAGACCGTGTGCCCACTTGGGAAGCAGTGCGGGACGACCCGTGATGTAGGTAAAGCGCTCCAGAAGCTCTGCAAGCGTATCGCCCGCAAAGATCGTGAAGTCCACATCACCGTCGGGGAGATACCAGAGGATCTCGCCCGCGTTCTTCTTGCAGACGTCAACACCGTGCCACCACGTGGAGTTACAGAGGATACCGTAGCCCGCCTTGGTCATGACAAAGGGGACGGGCATCTCATTGCTCTGATATACGACGCGCTGGAGATAGGTCTTGCCGTTGAGCACGAGTCTGTCGGTGTTTGCCGCACCGAGACCGTAGAAGCGCTCGTCCTCAATGCCGCCTACCGTGAAATACTTGGGGTTCTGCTGGAAATCAACCGTGCCGTAGCTGCGCTTGGCATCCTCGCCGATGATCTGCTTCGGAGCGGGACGCATACCGCCGAGCTCCGCATTGAAATACGCCTTGACAGCGTCGGTCTCGGGCGTCTTCAGGTCCACCGTGCGAGTCACGCGATCGGTCTTGAAGGTGATCACGCCGTCCGCGTAGGTGACGGTAAGACCCTCGACCGCAACGCCGTCTTCCACGTCGCAACCGCACGCCTCGTCGGGCTTGCGATAGAGATTATAGCGGTCAAAAAGAGATTCCTTCAGCTCCTCACCGGCCTGCACGCGAACGATACGGTCGCTGTAAGCGATGATGCGAACCTTTTTGCCGCCAAGCATAAATTCTTTCGTCATAGTTATAACATTCCTTTCTGTTCCGAGTCAGGGACGCTTTTTACTTGATCAATTTGTTCTGTTTGATGGTAACGAAGACGTTGTAGTCCACGCCGTCGGGCAGACGGATCCACGCAAAGGACTCTGCGCCGAGGATAAAGTCACGGCTCTCGACGCCCGTCATCAGATCGACGCCCTTGCAGTCGGCGTGGATCTCGTAGATATCGCGACCGCGGTTGACGAGCACCACGACCATGAACTCCCGTTTGTGACGCTCAAAGCAGAGAATGTCTGCGTCGGCGTAAACGAACGAAACCGTGCCGTCCGCGAAAATG
Organism: Clostridia bacterium; assembly: GCA_017456965.1. Classification (GTDB taxonomy): domain Bacteria; phylum Bacillota; class Clostridia; order Oscillospirales; family CAG-272; genus QALR01. Next base: position 11,532 of record JAFTIJ010000105.1, on the reverse strand, counting down.
CGCTCCGCGCGACGCGCCTGTACGATCTCACGGTAGAAGGAAACGAGCTCCGTATCCTCTCCGCCCCACGGGTACGGCAGTCGGGAGAAGGGATCCTTATAGCCCTCCATGCCCGCCTCGTCACCGTAGTAGATACACGGGATGCCGGGGATCGCCATCTGAATGGCAACGGCAAGGCGCAAGCGCTTCAGCGCCTCTGCGCGTCGGTCCGCGGGCATACGGTAGCCCGCTCTCTTATCGGACGGGAGCTTTGCCACCTCCGTATCGCCAAGCGCGGTCAGGATGCGCTCGGTGTCGTGCGTGCCGAGCAGATTCATCAGCGCATTTGCCATCTCGGGCGGATAGTTGCCGTAGATGGACTCCAGCGTACGCATAAACAGCGCAAAGTCACCGTGTGTCAGATACGCGATGATCGCCTTCTGCATGGGGTAGTTCATAACGGAGTCAAGCTCCGTGCCGTGGAAATAGGTCTTACGGACGCCGTAGGAGACCTTGTTCGTTGCATCCTCCCAGACCTCGCCGATCACGACGGCGTGCGGATTCTCCTCACGCACCGTCGCGGAGAGCTCCTCCAGAAATCGGTCGGAGAGCTCGTCGGCAACGTCCAAGCGCCAGCCGCCGATGCCCATGCGGGTATACTTGCGGATGATGCCGTTCTCACCGAAGAGAAACTCCCGATAGGATTTCTCGTCCGAGCGAACGCGCGGCAGCGTCTCGATCCCCCACCACGATTCGTAGGAATCGGGATAGCGGCGGAAGTTGAACCACTCGTAGTATCGGGAGGTTTTCGATTGGACCGCACCGATGCAGGGGTAGTTGCCGCTTTTGTTGAAGTACACGCTCTCGCTGCCCGTGTGATTGAATACACCGTCGAGCACGATCGCGATGCCTCGCTCCTTTGCCTCGGCAACGAGCGTGCGAAACGCCTCCTCACCGCCGAGCATCTCGTCGATACGGCTATAGTCCGCCGTATTGTAGCGATGATTGGAGGTGGATTCAAAGATCGGATTGAGATAGAGGCAGGTCACGCCGAGAGACTGCAGGTAATCCAGCTTTTCTGTGATGCCCTGCAGGTCGCCGCCGTAGAAAAGATTATTTTTATCGTTATTTTTCTTGACGCGCATCAAGCTCGGGAATTTCTTCGCGTCACGGCAGATCACGGCGTCCTCCTTCTCGGGGTTCTTCCCCGCCCCGAAGAATCGGTCGGGAAAGATCTGATAGAAGATACCGCCGTAAAGCCACGACGGAAGCTTCTCGCGCTTGCGGTAGACGAGGAGCTGGAAGCCGCCCGCACCGACGCGGGATGCACCCCATTTCTGGGAGAAATCCTGCTCCCGCCTCTCAAGATCGAAAAAGCCCATATCCGTAAAGATACGGTATTTATAGTAGAAGAGACCGTGTCCCTCACCCGCACAGAGCTCCGACATATTCACGACGACACCGAAGCGATCGCGCTCCCGCTTCATCGAGAGGCGCGTCACCTCGTGCGTGGCGTCGGACGTGATCTCCATAACCGCGCCGACCGTCGTGTCCGGAACCGTGATGAGAAACTCCACGGTATCCCGCGTCTCGAAGGCAGAGCGCTCCGTCACGCAGGAACCGTTCATATATTTTTCTTCCAGCCGCTTACACGCGGCTCCGAATCGCGAAAATCCGGCCATAGGCGTTTACTCCGTTACCTGTTCCAGATCCCAGATATTCTCCGCGTACTCACGGATACTGCGGTCTGCGGCAAAGTGGCCCGCACCCGCGATATTGAGGATCGCCTTGGAGGTCCAGACCGCGCGATCCTTGTAGTCGGCAACGGCGCGGCGGTAGGTTCTGAAATAGGAATCGAAGTCCGCAAGGCACATATAGGGGTCAGCTACGTTGTAGTTACCCGTGAGGAAGTAGTTCGCGATATTGGCAAAGCTCTCGCCGTTGAAGCCCTTGGCAATACGGTCAACGGCAGCTCTGAGCTTGGCGTTGGTGGTGTAATAAGACATCGCGGAGTAGCCGCTCTTCCAGAGGTCCTCGACCTCCTTGGCAGTAAGACCGAAGATATAGATGTTATCCTTGCCGACAGCCGCTGCCATCTCGACGTTGGCGCCGTCGAGCGTACCGATGGTCATGGCACCGTTGATCATGAACTTCATGCAGCCCGTGCCGCTGGCCTCCTTACCCGCAAGAGAGATCTGCTCGGAGATATCGGTAGCGGGCATGAGGATCTCGGCGGTGCTGACGTTGTAGTCCTCAAGGAATACGACGCGGATCTTCTCGCGTACGACGGGATCGTTGTCGATCTCCTTGCCAAGGTTCCAGATCAGACGGATGATATCCTTTGCCATATAGTAGCCGGATGCCGCCTTACCGCCGAAGATAAAGGTCTGAGGTGCGATATCCGCATTCGGATTTTCCTTGATCTCGTTGTAAAGAGCGACGATCTTGAGCACGTTCAGGAGCTGACGCTTGTATTCGTGGATGCGCTTGACCTGTACGTCAAAGATCGCGTGCGTGTTGAGCGCCGTACCCGTGCGGTTCTGATACCACTGTGCGAAGCGCTCCTTATTGTTGTGCTTGATCTTGCGGACAGTCTCGACGACAGTTGCGTCGCTTGCAAACTTCGCAAACTCGGCAAGCGTCTCGGGATGCTTGCGATAAGCGGGTGTGATCACCTCGTCAAGCAGATCCGCAAGCTCGGGGTTAGAGTAGCAGAGCCAACGTCTGTGAGCGATACCGTTGGTAACGTTCGTGAACTTCTCGGGCTCTGCCTTGTAGAAGTCGTGGAAAACGGTCTTCTTCAGAATGTCGGAGTGGAGGGCGGAAACACCGTTGACGGTGTGAGAGCCGACCACGCTGAGGTTTGCCATGCGAACCTGACCGTTTCCGATGACGGACATACGGGAGATTCTGTCCCAGTCGCCGGGGTAGAGATTCCACAGGTCTGCGCAGAATCTGCGGTTGATCTCGCATACGATGTTGTGGATGCGGGGCAGACGGAGACGGAAGAGATCCTCATTCCAGCACTCCAGAGCCTCGGGCATAACGGTGTGGTTGGTGTAGGACATGACCTTTGCCACCATTTCCCACGCGGTCTCCCAGGAGAAGGAGTAGATATCCATCAGGATGCGCATCAGCTCGGGAATGCAGAGTGCGGGATGTGTATCGTTGATGTGGATACAGTTCTTTTCACCGAAGTTTGCGAGCGTGCCGTACTGTGCGAGATGATCTGCAAGGATATTCTGCAGGGATGCGGAAACAAGGAAATACTGCTGGCTCAGACGAAGGATCTTACCCTCCATATGATCGTCGGAGGGGTACAGGAGCTTGGTCAGGGTCTCGGCATTGGTGTTCTGTGCAACAGCCTGCATATACTGACCCTGCGTAAAGAGCTTCATATTGAAGTTCATGATATCCTGTGCCTTCCAGAGACGGAGATTGTTGACCGCCTCACAGTTGTAGCCCGAGATCATCATGTCATAGGGGATCGCCTGAACCTCCTCATAGTCCACATGCGTTACCTTCAGTCTGCCGTTCTCCCATTCCTCACTGACTCTGCCGCCGAAACGGACGGCGAAGGTCTTGTCGGTACGGGGAACGAGCCAGCCCTCGGCACCGGGGATCCAGACATCAGGGAGCTCAACCTGGTTGCCCTCGATGATCTTCTGCTTGAAAAGGCCGTACTCGTAGCAAAGAGAGAAGCCGGTCGCAGGATAGTCGAGCGTCGTCAGAGAGTCCATGAAGCAGGCGGCAAGTCTGCCGAGACCGCCGTTGCCAAGTCCGGGATTGGGCTCGTCGGCATAGAGATCGTTGATATCATAGCCGAGCTCCTTGACAGCGGAGGCGTACGCATCCTCAAGGCCGAGATTGCGAAGGTTATTTTTCAAAGAAGGGCCGATCAGAAATTCCATGCACATATAGTATACGCGCTTAGCACTCTGCTTCTTTGCCATACGGCGGAAGGCGGAGCGCTTCTCAGTCAGGATATCCTTAACGGTAAGGATCACTGCCTTGTAGATCTGTGCTTTCGTCGCTTCTTCGGGACGGACGCCGAAGTATCTGGAAATTTTGCTCTCCAGAATCTCCTTTACGTCCTCATGAGTAAAGTTTCTGTTGTAAGTGAACTGATCCATTTTTGAATTTCCTTTTTTGCTTTCGTATGATTAGAGTAGGAGCGCGTTTCCCCGACGGCGTCGGGGAAACGCGTAGAGATTATTTCTTGCCGTAGGCAAGGACCGTCTTGTAGCAGTCCATATATTTGTCGGCGGAGGCATCCCACGAGAAGTCGACCTTCATGACCTTCTTCACGAGAGCCTTCCAGTGATCCTTATCCTTGTAGAGGGTCTCAGCCTCACGGATCGCGACAAGCATATCATGAGCATTATACGTTGCAAACGTAAAGCCGTTACCGCTGCGATCGGCGCCATAGGGCTTGATGGTGTCGTAGAGACCGCCCGTCTCACGGACAACGGGAACCGAGCCGTAACGGGAGGCGATCATCTGCGAGAGACCGCACGCCTCGCTCTTGGAGGGCATCAAGAAGATATCGGAGCCCGCGTAGATGAGCTTGGAGAGAGAACGGTCGTAGATCAGATTGATCGAGGCCTTGCCGGGATAGCGCTTTGCCGCCTCCTTGAAGAAGTTCTCATAATGTGCGTCACCCGTACCGAGCAGGATAAACTGCACGTCGTCCTGCATCATCTCCTCAAAGACCGCGAGAACGAGGTCAAAGCCCTTGTGGGAGACGAGTCTGGTGATCATCGCAATAACGGGAACGTCGGGATCGACGGTGAGACCGAATTTCTTCTGGAGGACCGCCTTATCCTTCTTCTTACCTGCGAGGTCGTTGAAGTGATATGCCTCGGGAACGTCGGGATCGTTCTTGGGATCGTAGTAATCGAGGTCGATACCGTTGACGATACCGTGGATCTTATACGCGTAATCGCGGAGGATGTGGTGCAGACCGCAGGAGTAGGTCTCCGTCTGGATCTCCTTTGCATACTGCGGGCTGACGGTGGTCACGTGATCTGCACAGACCACGGCACCCTTGGTCAGGTTGACCGTGCCGTTGTAGTCAACGATCGAGCTGTCGGCACTGCGGAGGTCAAAGACGTCACCGAGCATCTCACGGCTGTAAATACCCTGATACTCAATATTGTGGATGGTGTATACCGCACGGACGTCACGGTAGCCGGGAAGATCGACGTATCTGCCCTTGAGATGGATCACGGTGAGTGCGGTCTGCCAGTCGTTGGCATGGAGCACCTCGGGATAGAAGTCAAGGAAATGCATCATTTCCAGAACGGCAACGGAGAAGAAGGCGAATCTCTCCGCGTCGTCGTAGCTTCCGTACAGAGCCTTACGGTTGAAGTAATATTCATTGTCGAGGAAGTAGAAGGTCACACCGTCTTTTTTCAGCGAGTAGACAACACAGCAGTTGGAGCGCCATGCAAGATGGACCATAAAACGAGTCTCGCGCTTCATCTTGTTGCGCCACTCGGGCTTGATCTGACCGTAAAGGGGCATCACGACGCGAACGTCGCACGAGGGATCCTTGCGCTTGACAGCGGCAGGGAGAGAGCCGAGCACGTCACCGAGACCGCCTGTCGCGGCAAAGGGCATGACCTCAGCGCCTACATATAAGATACTTTTCATAGTATATGTCCTTTCCTTTCTGATATTTACAGAGAGTGAATTTGTGCGATGGAGCGGATGATCCGATATCAGACCATCTTACCCTTATCCACGTAGAGCGGGAGCGTGATGTGACCGGAGATCACGACGTTCTCGCGGATGACGACGTTCTTGTCGCAGAGCGTGTAGCCGATGGATGCACCCTCGCCGATAACGGTATCCTGGAAGAGAATGCTATTCTTGACGACAGCGCCCTTCCCTACCTTAACGCCGCGGAAGAGGATACTGTTCTCGACCGTGCCCTCAATGGTACAGCCGTCGGCGATCAGAGAATTCTTGACCGTCGAGTTGTCGCTATAGTAGGTGGGTGCGGAGTTGCGGACCTTGGTGAAGATCGGTCTGTCCTCTACGCCGAAGAGCGAGTCGAACATTTCCTTATCCTCGATCAGCTGGAGATTGTACTTGAAGTAGTCCTCAAAGGAGGAGATGCAAGCGAAGTAGCCGTCATAGCGGTAAGTACGGAAGTTGCGGCGGGGCAGACTCTTGACAAAGACGTCGCGGGTCAGACTGGTGTAGCCGTAGGCAACGGCGTCACGCGTGAGCTCCTGCAGATACTGACGGTTGATCACGAGGATATTCAGGCTGACGTCGGCGTTACCGAAGAAGTTCGTCGGGTACGGGAGCATATCCGTGATACGTCCGTCGCGGCTGGAAAAGATGATCGTATTTTCCTTTGCAAAGGCGGGGGTGAGATCCATGCGCTTGACCGCCATGGTCACGTCCGCGCCGCTTGCGATATGATCCTTGATCATATCGTTGAGATCGATATTGCAGATCACGTTACAGTCAGACATCACGACGTAATCGGAGGTCATCTGCGAGATCGGATAGTGAACGCCCTTGAGCGCGTCGAGTCTGGTGAGATACGAGGTGCTCACGTTGTTGGCGTAGCCCGTGATATAAGGAGGCAGGATCTTGACACCGCCCGAGCGGCGCGCGAGGTCCCAGTCCTTACCCGTTCCGATATGGTCCATCAGAGAGTGATAGTTATACTGCGCGATCACGTTGATATTCGTGATGTTGGAGTTTACCATATTGGAGAGCGGGAAGTCGATGAGGCGGTAACGGCAGCCGAACGGCACCGATGCGAGAGTACGGAGTCTGGTGAGCTCCGAAATGTTATGATCGTGAATATTCGAGAAGATAATTCCATCTACTGACATGTTCCGTTTCCTCCTTAATCGATATAATCTTTGAGATTGCCTGCGTCAACCATCTCGCCGCCCGCGATCTTCGTGCCTGCGGGCACCTTCAATCCGGAGCCGAGAACGAGAAGCTTCTGCGTTTCCTTTGCCGAGCCGAGATCACAGCCCGCACCGACCACGGTATCGCTGTCGATGATGGCGTACTCGACCTTGGCGCCTGCCGCGATGCGAACGCCGCTCATGATCACGCTGTCGCGTACGACGGCGCCGCGCTCGACGATAACGCCGTTTGAGAGAACAGAGTTCTCTACCGTGCCGTCGATCACACAGCCCTCGGTCAGCATCGAGTTCTTGACCTTGGCGTCCTCACCGAGGCGGTGCGGAGGAAGTGCGTTGTGGCGGTAGAAGATGCGGAACTTACGGTCGTAAAGATCGAAGTTGGGCTTCTTGCCGAGGATATCCATGTTAGCCTCCCAAAGGCTGGTGAGCGTACCGACGTCCTTCCAATAGCCGCGGAAGGTGTAGGAGTACATCTTCTTGCCGTCGTTCAGCATATTCGGGATGATATTCTTACCGAAGTCGTTGGAGGAATTCGGATCGGCCTCATCCTCGATGAGGTACTTCTTCAAAACCTCGGTGGTAAAGATGTAGATACCCATGGACGCCTTGTTGCTCTTGGGCTGCTTGGGCTTCTCCTCAAACTCGATGATTCGGTCGGTCTCGTCGGTGTTGAGGATACCGAAGCGGCTTGCCTCCTCCATGGGGACCTCCAGCACGGCAATGGTGCAATCGGCGCCGTTTTTCTTATGCGCCTCCAGCATCTTGCTGTAGTCCATCTTATAGATGTGGTCGCCGCCGAGGATCAGCGTATACTCGGGAGAGTAGCGCTCGATGAAGGTGAGGTTCTGGTAGATCGCGTTCGCCGTGCCGCGATACCAGTCCTTACCGCCCTTGGCCTCATAGGGAGAGAGGACGGTTACACCGCCGTGCGTGCGGTCGAGATCCCACGGCTGTCCGTTACCGATGTACTCGTTGAGCACAAGAGGCTGGTACTGAGTCAGGACGCCGACCGTGTCGATTCCGGAGTTGACGCAGTTTGACATCGGGAAGTCAATGATGCGGTACTTGCCTCCAAACGGAACGGCGGGCTTTGCCGTCTTTTCCGTCAGGGTGTACAGGCGGCTGCCTTGTCCGCCTGCGAGAAGCATTGCGATACATTCTTTTTTCTTGAGCATAAGAATTCCTGCCTTTCGTTTTCTATGTAAAAATGTATTTTTGCGTCTTGTCTTAAAAAGGGGGTGATCCGAAGCTGTTTTTTCGCTGATGACTGCGTCTGCGTTTTCGTACGGTTCGCTCTTGACTTTGGGGCCGTGAGGCTTATCCGACCGTTGCACGGAGCCGTACGTAACACGGTCCATACGATCTCGGGCAACGTCCCCGCAATGAAAAAATGCGGACTCTCTGCATCCTGAAAATGCAGGAACCGCCTCCAAAATAATTATATAATAATATCTTGAAAATTGCAAGACAATCTTGAGATTTCCCATTACTTTTTTTCTTTATTCGTACTTTACACGGAAAAAAGATTGTGATACAATGACTATAACATCTTATTTGGGGAAAGGATCCTGCGTCATGAGAATTTTTAATGATATTCCGTACCGACCGGGCGATATGCTCGGTCCCTTTCAGAGCTTCTCCTTTGCAAACGAGGAGGAGCGCCTTGCGGCGATCCGCGTTGCGGACGAGGCGCTCTCCTACGAGCTCACCATGCTCCCCGCGACACTCTACATGAACTACGCGCGCACGGGCAACCGCACGGACTACGAGACCCCGTATCACGAGCGCAGAGGCAAGCTCCACGCGCTCTTGCTCGGGTGCCTTGCGGGCGGCGGCGACAAATACACCGACAAAATGATCGACATCATCTGGGCGATCACGGAGGAGACCTCATGGGTCATCCCGCCGCACAGCATCACCAAGCCCTACGTGCTCGGCGGAGAGCCCTTGCCCGATGCCTTTTCAAACGACGTGATCGAGGTGGACCTTTTTGCCGCGGAGACTGCCGCCCTGCTCTCCTGGGTCTATCACTTTGAGAAGGAGCGTCTGGATGCGGTGACGCCCGTCATCTGCAAGCGCATCGAGTACGAGATCGAGCGTAGGATCCTTACGCCCTATCAGCATATCGAGATGCGCTGGATGACGAACTTTATCAACAACTGGACGCCGTGGATCATCAGCAACGTCCTCGTTGCCGCCGCAGTCTTTCTTTCGTCCGAGCCGCGCAGACTGCGCGCGCTGATCACGCTCTCCACGGTCTGGCTCGACCGCTTCATCGCGACCTACTGCGACGACGGCGGCTGTAACGAGGGTCCCTCCTACTGGACCGCCGCCGTCGCCGCGCTCTTTGACGCCGTGCTGACGCTAAGGGACATCACAGGCGGCACACTCGACGTGACCCGTCACCCGATGCTTCGCAAGATGTGCGAATACCTCCCCAACGTCTGCATTGCCCCGAGCGAGCGGCTCTACGCCAATTTCGCCGACGGACCGCGCCACGTCGGTGCCGACCGCCGTCTCTTCGTACGCATGGCGAACGCCGTCGGCAGTGAAAAGCTGATGAATTTCGCCAAATGCCTCACGACCGTTCCGTATCCCATCCCTTCCCGCTTTCAGATCTACCGTGAGCTGCTGAGCCTCAGCGAGCCGCTCCCCGTGTCCGACACCGCCGCGGAATTTGCCGACGCAAACGCCGTCTATCCCGACCTCGGGCTCGCCGTGCTCCGTCGCGGCGACTTTTTCCTCGCTGTCAAGGGCGGACACAACCGCGAGAGCCACAACCATAACGACATCGGCTCTCTGATCCTCTACCGAGGCACCGCGCCGATCCTCATTGACGCGGGTGTCGGCGTCTACACCAAGGATACCTTCTCGGACAAGCGCTACACCATCTGGACGATGCAGTCCTCGTATCACAATCTGCCCGATATCGACGGCATGGCACAGCTCCCCGGCAGACGCTTCCGCGCTGATTGCTTCTCAGCCGAGGGGGACACCGTAACGGTCTCTTATCGCAGCGCGTACCCCGACGAGCTTGCCGCAAGCCTCGTTTGCCGTACGGCGACCGCAGGTGAAAGCGAGATCGTCATCCGCGACGTCATCGAGGGCGCACGCGAGGTCGTCTATCATTATCTGCTCGCCGACGCGCCCGAGCGCATCGACGGCGGCTTCGCCGTCGGCGGCTGTCACGTGCTCTTTGAGGGCGAGTGGCACGTTGAGCCCATTGATATTTCCACGGACAGCAGTCTGAGAAACGACTGGAGGCGCAATACGCTCTACCGCGTCAGCATCCCGTCGGTCGGTAATCTCACGACCGTGATCCGCAAAGCGTAAAGGAGGCTCACCATGAAACGATTCCGCATTGGCTTCACCACCGTCACCTTCCGTCGGAAGACCGCCGAGCAGATCTGTGAGATCGCAAAGCGTCACGAGGTCGATATTCTCGAATGGGGCACGGACGTTCACGTGCCGACCCCCGAGGAGGCGCGCCGTGTACGCGCACTCTGTGACGAGTACGGTCTCACGACCGCCTCCGTCGGCGCATATCACCGCATCGGTGTCGAAAACGAAACACCCTTCTCCGAGACGATCGAGATCGCAAAGATCCTCGGCGCCTCCCGCATCCGCGTGTGGCTCGGTAAAAAATCCTCCGCAGACTTCACCCCCGAGGAGCGCACCGCGCTGATCGCGGAAACGCGCGCACTCGTGGACATGGCGAAGGCAGAGGGCATCGAGATCGCCCTCGAATTCCATCGCCGCACCTATAACGACGGGGGCGCGGTCTCCCGTGCGTTTCTCGACGAGATAAACGACCCCGCGCTCTCTACCTATTGGCAGCCCTTTTTCCGCGAGACACCCGAGCGCGACTTTCTCTTTGACGACGACCGAAGCAACCTCCTCGCCGTCCTCCCCCACGTTTCCGCCGCGCACGTCTTCACGTGGGACGAGCAGGCAAACCGATTCCCCTTCGCACGCCGACGCGACGAATGGAGAGTTTTCCTCGACATTCTGCGCGACAGCCCGTGTCAGGATCTGATCATGGAGTTCGTCCCGAACGACTCTCACGTACAGCTCGGCGCTGACATCGCCGTTTTGCGAGACCTCCTCGGTCAGTGACTTCTTTTCTTGACCCCTCAAGAAAAGAAGCAAAAGAAACGGCGAACGCGACGGCGTTCGATCCGTTGATGGGGGTAATTTTCCGTTGCGTATCCGCTTTGGCGATCAGCGGTGACAATGGGATCTCGCCCGTAGGTGTCTGCACCCCCGAAGTCTCCACCGAATCGCAAGCCTCCCGATGTGTCAGTCTTAGCACAAAAAAGCGGGCTGTGCCCGCATCCTTGTACTCGCCTATCTCAGCTTTCCGTACAGACGAGTACGGCATAACGGCGAGGTCTGTTTTGCGCAATTTCCTATAGGTTAAAAAAGTGGCTAACGCCACATCAACACCCCTGCCCCTCAATCATGAGGGGTTGAGGGTGCTTTTCTTTTGTGATATAATTGTAATATGACGATCATACAACAAATTTTTCAAGACCATTTTTTCTATTTATCAGCAACAAAAATCAATATTCGCTACACCGTTTTTGAAAATGTAGAACGTATGCTCCATTGAGGCGATGTCAGTTAAGGATTTAGCGTTTATGGTTGTGAGCAT